>NZ_AXBJ01000005.1:0-279066 GCF_000473345.1 Rhodanobacter sp. OR87 | reverse complement strand
GTGCATGGCGACGCCCTCCCCGTGAGGTCGTCCAGGTTGAGGCCTGCATGGTTGAAATCGCTAACACCCCGGAGCTGTCATTTTTTAGCGCATGATCAATCGTTTACTGAGATCGCCGAGCAATTTCCCCGGACAGTACTGCTCCGGCTAAGTGGGCTGGCGCGAGGATGGCGCACCGCCCCCGATCGCCGATCCCGCATGCCGCAGTACCTGCCCGTCTCCGCCTGCAATGCCCTGATCCGGCGCAGCATCGACCTGCGCCAGCTGTATCGGCATGCCGCGACGGCGTGCGAGCCGGGCTTGCGCATGGTGCTGAACGACAACGTGCACACGCTGGACCTGCTGATCGCCGACCTGCAGGCGCAGTTACGCGACCGCGGCGGCAGGCCGTGTCGGCGCGGCAGCTGGCGCGGAACCGTGCGCCGCCATCTTGCCGGCTGGCTGGTGCGTACTGCCGCACGCCGCGACAGTGCCTGGATCCACGTGCTGGCGCACGACGAGAGCGGGCTGCTGAACCGCTTCGAGCAAGCCATTGCCGCGGCCCCCGCCGAGGCGGTGCTGGTCCTGCGCCGGCAATTGCCGCGCTTGCGCGGCATCCATCTGGACATGCACAGTCTGGGCGGTACAGCACGCTATTGAACGGGGGGGCCGATGCGCGCGACTGCACAGGATGTCCTCGACTTCTGGTTCGCCGGGGCGAGCGCCGCACACTGGTTTGCCGCCGACACCGGGTTCGATGCGCAGATCCGCGAGCGTTTCGGCGAAGCCGCGAGGGCTGCCGCCGGCGGTCGGCTGGACGACTGGGCGGCGACCCCGCCGGGCTGGCTGGCGTTGCTGATCCTGCTCGACCAGTTTCCGCGCAATCTGTATCGCGACGATCCGCGCGCCTGGGCGGCGGACGCCAGCGCACAGCGTGTGGCCTTGTCGGGCCTTGCCCGCAGTGATGACCGGCAACTGCCCGCCGTGCAGCGCGTGTTTGCCTACCTGCCGCTGGAACATGCCGAGAACATCGCGCTGCAGCAGCGTTCGGTGGCGTTGTTCGAGGCTTTGCTGGCGGATGCTGCACCGGAACAGCACCGGCAGTTCGAAAATTATCTGGACTATGCTCGGCGCCACCGTGAGGTGATCGCGCGCTTCGGCCGCTTCCCTCACCGCAACGCTGCACTCGGACGTTCCAGCACGCCGGAGGAAGTACTCTACCTGGCGCAGCCCGGTGCCGGTTTCTGAGGCGACTCGCCGCAAGGGAGCATGTCATGCGTCATCCATGGTTGATTTCGTTGCTGGCGTTCAGCCTGACCGCCCAGGCCGGGCAGACCCTGCGCATCGGCCAGCAGGTGCTGACGGTAGGCGATACCGCGGCGCATGCGGTCGCCCTGCTGGGCGTGCCGGCCCTCAAGGAGCCGGTGGAAAACACGTTCGGCGCGTATCTCGGCGAACGCTGGCAATACACCCGCGAGAATGGCCATGTCGTCGTCGTGACGATCATTGGCGGCAAGGTCGCCGACATCGACGACCGCCAGCGTTGAGGCGGCTTCCGCCGCGAAGCAGCCAGAGATTCCGGAATTCCAACCCGGCCAGGGAGCAGGTCATGCGCATTCGTCTCGTCGTTGCATTGTTCGCGTTCAGTGCCGCCGTGCAGGCGTCCAGCACCTTGCGCGTGGGCAGCCAGGTGCTCACCGCCGGCGACAGCCGCGAGCGGGTAGTCGAGCTGCTGGGCAAACCCACTTCGAAATCGCACACACGCAAGCCGCACAGTCACGGCAGTCGTCGCGGCGGCGTCCGTGCGGTGGACAAGGATCAGGGTGGCGAACAGTGGCGCTACCGCCGCGGCGATCACGTCACCGTGGTGACGATCGTCGACGGCCGGGTCAGCGAGATCGAGGACCGCCGGCTCTAGCCGTTCGCGATGGCGCCCGCGTCGCCGGCGGCGCGGTTGCCGCGACTCTCCTGCTAGGCTTGCCTGCGGTTTTTCGCGGAAGGCAGGCCATGTTCGATGTCTCGGTTGTGCCGGCGGCAGCCCGCGCGGTGTCCACTTACTCCGACCAGGCGGTGCAGCTCGGTTTGCGCCTGCTTGGCGCGCTGCTGGTGCTGCTGCTCGGCATGTGGGTGGCGCGCCGGCTGGCCGGTTTCGCCCAGGCGGCGCTGGGCCGGGCCAATCTGGATTCCACGCTCAGCGGCTTCCTGCGCAACCTGATCTACGGCGTGCTGGTGGTCCTGCTGGTGGTGACCGCACTGGGCGTGCTGGGGGTGCCGTCGGCGCCGCTGGTGGCCGCGCTCGGCACCGCCGGGCTGGCGATCGGGCTGGCCCTGCAGGGCTCGCTCAGCAACCTGGCGTGGGGCGTGCTGCTGGTACTGTTCCGGCCGTTCCGGGTCGGCGACTACGTCAGTGCCGGCGGTACCGAGGGCACCGTGCAGAGCATCAACCTGATGCATACCCAGCTGATCCTGCCGGACAACCGCGAGGCGATCCTGCCGAACGCGAAGATCGGCGGCGACGCCATCGTCAATTTCAATCGCCGTGGCACGCGGCGCTTTGAGCTGAAGCTCGGCATCGCCTACCGTGATGACGCCGAGCGGGTGATGGCCACCATCATGCAGCTGATGGCGGCGGATCCACGCATCCTGAAGGACCCGGCGCCCGGCGTGTGGATCGAGGGCCTGAGCGTACAGACGGTGAACCTGGTGCTGCGCGGCTGGACCCTCGTCAGCGACGGTTGGGACGCGCAGACCGATCTGCTGCACGCGATCAAGCGGCGGATCGACGCGCAGCAGATCAGCGTTCCGGCAGGGCCGCAGCAGGTCACCCTGGTGCGCGGCACCCCCGGGCCCGACGGAGTCTAAGGCAGCGTGACCGCGCGGCGATTGTCGCTGGAGACCTTGTCGATCAGCTCGTTGTAGGGATCGATGCCGGCCACGGCGGGCCTGCCATCGACGGTGACGGTGAGTGTGCTGTCGCCGTCGGGCAGCAGACGCTTTTCCAGGTAGAGCGGCTTGCCGTCCATGCCGTCGCCCTTTGATGCGGCAAACACGCCCACCTCGATCGGGATGTCCGGCTTCGCCGCGGTTTCCTTGCCGGTGCCGTCGACGTGGACCTTGCCGGCGTGCACCTGCAGGGTCACTTCGTACTTGCCGTTCGGCAGCTTCTTCGCGGTGGCGTCGGTGAGGCGGTTGTCGAACAGGGTGATCTTCCAGAAGAAATCGTCCAGCAGCGGCTGCCACTTCGGGTCGAGCGCCTTGCCCAGCGCGTCCATGAATTCCTGCGAGGTGGTGTACGGCGGCTGCTGGAAACCCTTGTCGAGCAGGAACTGCTTCAGCACCGCGTTCAGCGTGCCCTCGCCGACGTAGTCCTGCAATGCGTAGAACACCAGCGAGCCTTTCTTGTAGTGGATGTATTGCTGGTTCTCCACCTTCGCCAGCGGTTCCTCGGCCAGCTTCTCGGTGGCACGCCCCGCCAGATAGCCGTCCAGTTCGTACTTCAGGAACTTGTGCATCTGGTCGGCGCCGTACTTCTGCTTCATCACCATCAGCGCGGAGTACTGCGCCAGCGATTCGCTGAGCATGGTCGAGCCCTGCATGTTCGCGCCGATCACCCGGTGCGCCCACCACTGGTGCGCCACTTCGTGCGCGGTGACGTAGTAGACGTAGTCGATCTTTGTCTTGTCGCGCAGGTCGGCGATGAAACCGATCGACTCGGAGTACGGGATGGTGTTGGCGAACGACTGCGCGAAGCTGGCGTAGTTCGGGAATTCCAGGATGCGCAGCTGCTTGAACTGGTAGGGCGTGAAGTTCGCGTCGTAGTAGTCCAGCGCATCCTTCGCGCCCTGGATCATGCGGTCCACGTTCCACGCATGCACCGGGTTGTAGTACACCGCGATGTCCACGCCCTTCCAGGTCTCGTGCTTCACCGCGTAGCGCGCCGACAGGTACGAGAAGAACGGCAGCATCGGCTGCTCCATCCCGTCCTGCGTCATGGTGTAGTGGAAATAGCGCCTGCCATTGGCGGTCCATTCCTTCTGCAGCGTGCCCGGCGCGATGGCGATCTGGTCGGGCGCGGTGGACACGGTGGTGTCGAAGCTGATCCAGTCCGCGTCGTTGCTGATGTAGGTGTTCGCGCGCGCTTTCTCGTCGCCCAGCTTCGGCATCCGCGGCACCTCGGCGGAAAGCCCGTACTTGCGCCGGTCGTTGCGGTCGGTGAGCTGCGTCTGGGTCTGGTAGCCGAACTGCGGCATCACGCTGTTGTTGAAGAACGTGCCGTTGTGCACGAGGAACTCGCCTTCCGGTCTGTTGGCGAAACCCTTCGGCGCGTATACCAGGTCGAAATCGAATGCCATCGACGCGCCCGGCGCCAGCGGCGTCTTCAGCCGGTAGATGGTGTAGCCGAGCTCCTTGTCTGCGCTGACCGTATCGTGCGGCGCGAAGTCCAGCGACTTCACGGCGAACTTGTCGTCGAAGTTCACGTGCAGCTCGCTGATCGGCGCCGTGTGCTTGTTCACCAGGGTGTAGTGGCCGCGGATCTCCAGCCGGCGCCGGTACGGGAAGATGTCCACGTCAGCCTTCACCGCGGTGATGCGCGGCTGCGGCAGGTTCTTGTACTTCGCGTATTTCTTCTCGTAGTCGGCGCGCTGGATCGTCTTCGTGGTGCTGCTCTGGTAGTGGTTCAGCACGTTGGTGTTGTAGTAGATCCACGCGCCGCTGCCGACGAACGCGAACAGCGCCGCCGCCAACGCGAGCTTCGCCGGCGCGTGCAGCCGCGCGCGCGCCTCGCGCAGGCGCTCGCGCCATGACGGCTCGGTGCCGCGTACCCAGAACAGCGCCGCCAGCACCAGCAGCGCCACCGCGGCGCAGGCCCAGTAGAAGTCGAACCACAGCACGGCTCGGAGGAAATGCCCGAAGCCGTTCATGTCCGAATACGGCAGCTCCGGCGCGTTGCCATAGTTGTACAGGTTCTGTTCCCAGTGCAGCAGGTCGAAGCCGATCGTGCTCAGCACCAGCCACACGATGGTCAGCAGGTAACCGAGGAACTTGTTGTTCGACAGCACCTGCAGGAACAGCGCCAGCACTGCCAGCAGCACGAACGGGAGCGCATTCAATGCCAGCGTGGCTAGGTACAGCCCGGGCTCCAGGTGCGTATAGCCGTGGCCCAGCTGCCAGCCGAGGCCCACGATCGCGCCGATCAGCAGGAAGCTCGCGATCACCGCCAGCAAGGCACCCAGCTTGGCGGTCAGCGGCACCCAGTCCGGTACCGGGAACGCGTCGCTGACTTCGGCCGAGCGCTGGCTGCGTTCGCGCCACACCAGCTCGCCGGCGTAGAACGTGACGATGATGTAGAGCAGCCACTGGAAGCCGCCGCGCACGTTTTCCAGCACCTGGTGCGTCACCGGCCAGGTGGCGGTGCCGTAGATCTGGCTGGACAGAGCGAGCGCGAAGATCAGGTTGAACAGCCCGAGCGCCAGCATGATCAGGAACGGCACGCCGCGCAGCACGCCCAGGGCGTCGAACACGAACTGCGTGCGCAGTTGCAGCAGGTGCGCGCGCAGGTCGTCGGCCAGGCGCACCTTCGGCAGGGCCAGCGTGGCGGCGCCGGCCTGCGGGCGCAGCAGCGGCGGCTCCGCCCGCTTCCTGCGCCGCGGCAGCCGCAGGCCCTCGCGATTCGGGCGGAACAGCGCTACGGCGGCGCCCAGCATGACCGCGCCGACCGCGCTCCACAGCACCCGGTTGAACAGCAGCACGCCCGTCAGCGCGGGCAGCTCGTGGTTGGCCTGGTCCGCCGACCAGTAGCGGGTGACCAGGGCCAGGGTGCGACCGCCGAACGGATCGAGCATGGCGGCGATGAAATGATTGTTGACGTCGCGGGTCAGCAGGCCGACGACGGAGTTCAGCACGAAGTAGACGATCAGGCCGATGTAAGTGGCCAGCAGCGAACGCGTGGTGGTGGCGAGCAGGAACAGCAGCGCGGCGATGAACAGCAGGTCCGGCACCACCATCACGCCGAACGCCCATGCGTAGCCATGCCAGCTGGCCGGGCCCAGCCGCGTCGCATCGATCCACGGCATCAGGCCGCCGACGGCGACGCCCAGCGCGCAGGCCAGCATGACCGCCAGCGCGGCGAGATAGCCGGCGGCGAAGCGGCCGCCGAGATAGGCGCCGCGGCTCAGCGGCGTGGTGAAGAACAGCTCCGCGGTGCGATTGTCGAAATCACGCAGCGCCGCGCCGGCCACGAACACCGTCACCAGGAAGATGCTGAGCACGGTGAGCACGCCGAGCAGCCGCGCGATCACCAGCGGCGCGTTGCGCAACACGTTGCCGCTGGCGCCGCCGACGATCACCGCGTCGGTGCTGGCCAGCGCGAACGCCAGCGCGCCGAACACCGCCGCGACGATCCAGAACAGCGGCGCCTTCAGTTGCTGGCGCAGTTCGAAGCGAAGTATCTCGAAGAACATCGGTATTCCCGTCCGTGTTTCGGCAGCTGGTGTCAGGCGGCGCGGGCGGTGGCCTGCGCGCGCAGGCGGCCGAAGTAGACGTCTTCCAGGTCGGGCGCGACGGGTTCGAAGCCGTCTTCCGGCAGCGCATCGGCCAGCACGTGCAGCAGGGTGCGGCCGCCGGCGAGGCGGGTGGACAGGATGTTCATGCGGGCGCGGTAGCCGTCCAGTGCGGCCTTGTCGATCGTGCGCCGCCACACGCGGCCTTCCAGCGAGCGGATCGCCTCGGCCGGCTCGCCGCTGAGCAGCACCTGGCCCTGGCCGATGATCGCCATGTGCGAGCACAGGTCGGTGACGTCCGCCACGATGTGGGTGGACAGGATCACCACCACGCGTTCGCCGATTTCGGCCAGCAGGTTGAGGAAGCGGTTGCGCTCTTCCGGGTCGAGCCCGGCGGTGGGCTCGTCCACGATCACCAGCCGCGGGTCGCCGATCAGCGCCTGCGCGATGCCGAAGCGCTGGCGCATGCCGCCGGAGTAGGTGCCGAGCTTGCGCTTGCGCACGTCCCACAGGTTCACCTGGCGCAGCAGCGATTCCACCAGCTCGCGCCGCTCGGCCTTGACGGTGACGCCCTTGAGCACGGCGAAGTGCTCAAGCATCGCCTCGGCCGACACCTTCGGGTACACGCCGAACTCCTGCGGCAGGTAGCCGAGCAGGCGGCGGGTGGCCTGCTTGTCGGCGAGCAGATCCATCCCGTCCAGCCGGATCGCGCCTTCGTCCGGGTCCTGCAGCGTGGCGATCGTGCGCATCAGCGACGACTTGCCGGCGCCGTTCGGGCCGAGCAGGCCGAACATGCCGTTGGGGATGTCCAGCGACACGCTGCGCAGCGCCTTGACGCCGTTGGCATAGGTTTTCGACAGGTCGCGTATCGTCAGCATGGGTGTCTTCCGGCGCCGCGCGCGCGGCATGGTCATGCGGCTCAGACTACGGTAAGGGCCGGGGGCGCGCGTGCGCTCAAGGTCATGCATACGCTTGCGCATGGTGGCCGGAAAATCGGCGGAATCGCTTGATCCGGGCATACGGAATGGGCGTGCCTTCGTTATGATTGAGGTCTTGTATGCGACCGCCATCCCCGAGCGGCACGCCATCGCCAGCAGGAGTCACCATGGCCGACCTCAAAGAAGCCCGCGTTCCCGATATCGGCCACGCGGACGTTCCCGTCATCGAAGTGCTGGTCAAGGCCGGCGACCGGGTGGAGAAGGAGCAGAGCCTGATCACGCTGGAGTCGGACAAGGCGACCATGGAAGTACCCGTGCCGTTCGCCGGCACGGTGAAGGAAGTGAGGCTGAAGGTGGGTGACGAGGTTTCCGAGGGCGCGGTGATCGCCATCATCGAAACCGACGGCGCCGCCGCCGAGCCGGCCGCGGCCAAGCCCGCGGCGGCGCCGGCGCCGGCAGCTCCCGCCCCGGCGCCTGTACCCGCGCCTCCCGCAACGGCGCCCGCGTCGGCCGAGCCGAAGCCCGCGCCGATCGCCGGCCAGGGCGTGCACAACGCACCCGAGGGCGACGTGCCGCCGCAGGCGCGCCCGCCGTTCGACGCCAACATCGTGATGCCCGGCGACGCGCCGTACGCGAGTCCGGCGGTGCGCGCCTTCGCGCGCGAGCTGGGCGTAGACATCCAGCAGGTGAAGGGCAGCGGCCGCGGCGGTCGCATCCAGCGCGAGGACGTCAGTGCCTACGTCAAGCACGCGCTCGCTTCCGGCGCGCGCCCGGTGGTCGGCGCCGCCGCCTCGGTGGGCGGCCTGAACCTGCTGCCGTGGCCGAAGGTCGACTTCGCCAAGTTCGGCGAGATCGAGGAGAGGCCGCTGTCGCGCATCCAGAAGATCTCCGGCGCGAACCTGGCGCGCAACTGGGCGATGATCCCGCACGTCACCCAGCACGAGGACGCCGACATCACCGAGATGGAGGCGTTCCGCAAGCAGCTCGGCGCCGAGCAAAAGTCCGATAAGGGCGGGGACCTGAAGATCAGCCCGCTGGTGTTCCAGATCAAGGCGGTGGTGGCCGCGCTGAAGCAGTTCCCGCAATTCAATGCCTCGCTCGACGAGTCGGGCGAGAAGCTGATCCTGAAGAAGTACTTCCACATCGGCATCGCGGTGGACACGCCCGATGGCCTGGTGGTGCCGGTGATCCGCGACTGCGACAAGAAAGGCCTGCTCGACCTGGCGCGCGACCTGGCCGAGATCTCGAAGAAGGCGCGCGACAAGAAGCTCGGCCCGGCCGAGATGTCCGGCGGCTGCTTCTCGATCAGCTCGCTCGGCGGCATCGGCGGCACCTACTTCACGCCGATCGTCAACGCGCCGGAAGTCGCCATCCTCGGCGTCTCCAAGTCGGTGATGAAGCCCGTGTGGAACGGCAAGGAATTCGCGCCGCGGCTGCTGCTTCCCCTGTCGCTCAGCTATGACCATCGGGTGATCGACGGCGCGCTCGCCGCGCGCTTCGCCAGCTTCCTCGCCAACCAGCTCGGCGACATCCGCCGGCTGCTGCTCTGACGGAGGCGATGACCATGGCGAACACGATCGAGATCAAGGTTCCCGACATCGGCGGCCACGACAACGTGCCGGTGATCGAAGTGCTGGTGAAAGCCGGCGACACGGTGGCGAAGGAACAAAGCCTGATCACGCTGGAGTCGGACAAGGCGACCATGGAGATTCCCTCCAGCGCCGCCGGCGTGATCAGGGAGCTGAAGCTCAAGGTGGGCGATGAAGTGTCCGAAGGCGCGGTGATCGCCGTATTGGAAACCGTCGGCACAGCCGACTCATCGTCCCCCTCTCCCCTTCCGGGAGAGGGCAGGGGTGAGGGTGCGGGGTCACCGGGCAGCTCCAACGAAGAAGCGACCAAGAGCAACCAGCCCCCCGCAAGCCCCGTCCCCTCACCTCAATCCTCTCCCCGGGGGGGAGAGGAGGCGAAGGTGCCGCAAGCGGCAGCTTCATCTGGGAAGAAGCCCGACATCGAATGCCAGCTGGTGGTGCTCGGCTCCGGCCCCGGCGGTTACTCGGCCGCGTTCCGCGCCGCCGACCTCGGCGTCGACACCGTGCTGGTGGAGCGCTACGGCACGCTCGGCGGCGTCTGCCTCAACGTGGGCTGCATCCCGTCCAAGGCGCTGCTGCATGCTGCTGCGGTGATTGACGAAGCCGCAGCGATGGCCGCGCACGGTGTCGCATTCGGCGCACCGAAAATCGACCTCGACAAGCTGCGCAGCTTCAAGAGCAAGGTGGTCGGCCAGCTCACCGGCGGCCTCGCCACGATGGCGAAGCAGCGCAAGGTGCGCACGCTGATGGGCAACGGCATGTTCGTGTCGCCGCATGAGATGGAAGTCCAGACGGCCGATGGCGTGAAGCTGCTGCGCTTCGAGCACGCGATCATTGCTGCCGGTTCGCAGTCGGTGAAGCTGCCGGCGTTCCCCTGGGACGACGAGCGCGTGATGGATTCCACCGGCGCGCTGGAACTGAAGGACGTGCCGAAGAACCTGCTGGTCGTCGGTGGCGGCATCATCGGCCTGGAAATGGCCACGGTGTACTCGGCGCTGGGCAGTGCGGTGACCGTGGTCGAGTTCATGGACCAGCTGATCCCCGGCGCCGACACCGACCTGATCAGGCCACTGGCCAAGCGTCTGGGCAACAAGCTCAAGGGCGTGCACCTGAAGACCAAGGTGGTCAGCGCCAAGGCCACCAAGAAGGGCATCGAGGTCGGCTACGAAGGCGACAGCATCCCCGAGACCACGCTGTTCGACCGCGTGCTGGTCGCGGTGGGCCGCTCGCCGAACGGCAACAAGATCGGCGCGGACAAGGCCGGCGTGGCGGTGACCGAGCGCGGCTTCATCAACGTCGACACGCAGATGCGCACCAACGTGCCGCACATCTTCGCCATCGGCGACCTGGTCGGCCAGCCGATGCTGGCGCACAAGGCCACCCACGAGGCGCACGTCGCGGCGCAGGCTGTGGCCGGGCAGAAGAGCCATTTCGACGCGCGGGTGATCCCGTCGGTCGCCTACACCGATCCGGAAATCGCCTGGGTCGGCGTGACCGAACGCGAGGCGAAGGAGAAGGGCCTGAAGGTCGGCGTGGGCAAGTTCCCGTGGGCGGCCTCGGGCCGCGCCATCGGCATCGACCGCACCGAGGGTTTCACCAAGCTGATCTTCGACGAAGAAACCCACCGCATCGTCGGCGCCGGCATCGTCGGCGTGCATGCCGGCGACCTGATTTCCGAACTGGCGCTGGCGATCGAGATGGGCAGCGAGGCGGCCGACATCGCGCTGACCATCCACCCGCACCCGACCCTGGGCGAGTCGGTCGGCATGGCCGCGGAAGTCTACGAAGGCACCATCACCGATCTGTATCTGCCGAAGAAGAAGTGAGCGTCGCGCCGCGCTTCGGCGCGGCGTGCGCCTGACCCGCGAGGTGCCCATGTCGCTGAGGATATGTCTCGCCGGCGCCACCGGCTGGGCCGGTTCGGAGCTGGCGCGCGGCATTGCCGCCGCCGATGACCTTGTACTGGTCAGTGCCGTGGCGCGCCGGCATGCCGGGCAGAAACTCGGCGACGTGCTGAGCGAAGACGGGCTCGATGCAACGATCTTCGGCAGTGCCGCCGAGGCGCTGACGCAAGCCTGCGACGTGTTCGTCGAGTACACCCATCCGGACAGCGCCAAGGCGAACATCCTCGCCGCGCTGGAACACGGCGCGCACGTGGTGGTCGGCACCTCGGGCCTCACCGACGCGGACTACGCGCAGATCGACGCACTGGCGCGCGAGCGGCGGCGTGGCGTGCTGGCCTGCGGCAACTTCGCGCTCACCGCGGTGCTGCTGATCAAGTTCGCCGAGATGGCGGCCAAGCTGATCCCGCAGTGGGAGCTCGTCGACTATGCCAGTGCGGGCAAGCCGGATGCGCCCAGCGGCACCGTGCGCGAACTGGCCACGCGCATGGGCAAGGTGCGCCAGCCGCAACTGGAGGTGCCGCTGGAGCAGACGGTCGGCCTGCGCGAGACGCGCGGCGGCACGCTGGCCGGCAGCCAGGTGCATGCGCTGCGCCTGCCCGGTTTCGTGATCGGTGCCGAGGCGATCTTCGGCATGCCGGACCAGACCCTGACGATTCGCCACAACGCCGGCAGCAGCGCCAAGCCCTACGTGGACGGTGCGTTGCTGGCGATCCGCAAGGTGTCCACGCTGATCGGCCTGCACCGCGGTCTGGATGCGGTGCTGGAGCTGTAACGGGGGTTTCCCGGCTCAGGGGTGGCTCGCCGCACTGCCGCCAGTCTGTCCGGGCAGCGCGTCCCGCAAGTGCTGCTGCAGCGTCTGCAGATTCTGCCGGGCCTGATCCAGCATCGTCGCCATCTGGCTGATCACGTGCAGGAACTCGCGTGGCTGCACGTTGCCGGCTTCGAGATCGGTCATCGCGTCGATCATCTGGGGGCCGTCCATCACCAGCGCGAGGTTCGCGCCCAGGCCGGCACCGACGTCGCGCTGGCTGGCATAGGCGGCGGAGTAGCGTTGCATGCGCTGCTTGTCGATCCAACTGGCGGACTGGTCAGCCACGGCCACGTCCCAGGCCTCGTGGCGCAGGGTCGGCCAGTTCAGGTTGAGGTTGAAGTGCCTGGCCGCCGCCAGCGTCTGGATGTGCTGCGCGATCGCCGCTTCCGGCACGTGCGTCTTGAAGTCCTGCAGCAGGTTGTCGCGGATGGCGGCAAGCCGCTTCGCCTGCCGTTCGTCCTGCGCCAGCGAGGAATCGACGGCATCCAGGTTGGAGCGGATCTCCGCGTCGATCCGCACGCCGGCCGCTTCGGCCGCGTGGGCGTGGTGCGTGTACTCGATCCATGCCTCCAATCCGAGCGCGGTGAGAATGCTGAGCACGATCATCAGGTAGTGCTTGGCGAAGTCCTTGAAGGACTCCAGCCGAACCTTCGGCAGTTCGAGGTGCATGCTGTCTCCGGGGATGGCAGGCGAGGTGCGAAGGGTAGCGGATTGGCCGGCTCCGGCTTGGGCCGGGTGTCTGGCCGGTTCGGGAATTCAGGCGGTCGGGCCGTGAATATGCCGCTGCCACCGTCCCAGCAGCCACGACGCGCCGAGACAACCGGCAAGCATCAGCAACCAGTGGGTGGCCGGTGCGTGCGGGGTCGGCAGCAGTGCGGCGAACGACGGCAACCACGTGCTGCCGTAGATCGCCACCACGACGCCCGTGGCCACCACCAGCACGGCCGCCAGCGCCAGCATCAACAGGAATTCGAAACGCGTACCGGATGCCGCCCGGGCCGGACTGGCAGCAACCCGTGCGGCCAGCTGCCGTGCGAAATCTGCCGGCAACGCTTCCGGTGACGGCTCACGCAAGGCCCGTGCGATCAGGCGGTAGCGCCGGCCGCGCGCGTCGTCGCCGGCGGGGTCGAGCTGCAGGCGTTCGCGCTGCATGGCGCGTTCCTGCGCCAGCCATTCGCGCTCGTGCGCTGGGTCGTCGAAAGGAGGAATGGGGTCGTCGGTGTGCTGGGTCATGCTGCAACTCCGGTCCGCGTTTCGAGCGCGCCGCGCAGGCGCAGGCGTGAGCGGAACAAGTGGCTCTTGATGGTGCCGCTGGCCAGGCCGGTGATCCGGGCGATCTCCGGGATGGTCGTTTCTTCGAGGTAATACAGCGTCAGCAGCGTGCGCTGCAACGGCGGCAACGCTTCGATCGCCTCATGCAGGTGCCGCGCGGTTTCCTCGTCCGCGCAGGCCGCCTCCAGGTCGAAGCCGTCGCCGAGATTCTCCACCAGTGCGTAGCCGTCGTCGGCGCCATGATCGACCAGCGCAATGCGCTTGTGCTGCAGGTGGCGCAGCGCGATGGTGTACGCCACGCGGCCGATCCAGGATTTCAGCGCGCTCTCGCCGCGGTACTGGTGCAGGCACTGGTGCACGCGCAGGAAGGTGTCCTGGCACAGCTCGCGCGCGTCCTCCGGGTTGCGCACCATGCGCTGGACGATGTGCCAGCACAGCCCCTGGTACTCGTGCACGAGCCGTTCGAACGCGCCCGGCCGCTTGGCCAGCACGGCGTCGACCAGGTCGCGGTCGGGGCTGCTGCGGATGTCATCCATGGCGCCAAGGGATACGCGCAGGCGACCGGCGGTTGCAAGTGCGCGGCTGCAACCACCCCGGGGGCGGCTGTATCTATCTTCCCGACAGCCACCACACTCCCAAGGAGAGCACCATGAGCTTCGGCGAACTCATCCCGATCAGCCTGTTTGTCTGCATCGCCTATTCGATCAAGGTCTGCGTCGACGCCATGGTGCGCCGGCACATGGTCAATGCCGGCGGTTCGGAGCAGCTGGTCAATTCGATCCTGCGCGAGGAGGACCAGCGCCGCCGCCATTCCTCGCTGCGCTGGGGCGTCGTGCTGGTGGCGCTGGCGATCGGCTTCGGCCTGATCCAGTGGTTCGACTGGCACGAGATCACCCCCGGCCTGATCGCGGTGCTGGCCGGCACGACCGGGCTGGGCAACCTGGCGTTCTTCGCGATCTCGCGGCGGATCGGCTAGATTCGGCGGCGGAACCGCCGCCCTGTCGGCGCGCCATGAAGGAAGCGAGTCGGCGGCATGAACGAGCAACTGCTGTTCAACCTGGTGGATCTGGCCGGTACGTTCGCGTTCGCGATCAGCGGCGCGACCGCGGCCCGCCGCTGCAACCTCGACCTGTTCGGCATCCTGGCGATCGCCTTCATCACCGCCTGCGGCGGCGGCATCGTGCGCGACCTGTGCATCGGCGCGGTCCCGCCGGCGGGCTTGTCCGACTGGCGCTACCTGCTCACCGCGGTGGTCGCCGCGCTGCTTACCGTGGTGGCCTATCGCTGGGTGGAGCGGCTGACCTATCCGGTGCGCCTGTTCGACGCGATGGGGCTGGGCCTGTTCGCGGTGTACGGCGCGCACAAGGCGCTGCTGTTCGGCCACAACGCGGAGGTGGCGATCCTGCTCGGCATGGTCACCGCGATCGGCGGCGGCATGGCGCGCGACGTGCTGCTGGCGCGCGTGTCGATCGTGTTGCAGCAGGAGATTTACGCGCTGGCCGCGCTCGCCGGCGCCGCGCTGGCGGTGCTCGGCGAATACTTGCACTGGCCCGCGGTGTGGGCGACCTGGCTGCCGATCCTGTTCTGTTTCGGGCTGCGCTTCGCGTCGCTGCGCTACCACTGGAACCTGCCGCGCTTCGGCCGCGAACGCCAGGCGTGATGCGCTACGCGCTTCTTCCGGGCGAACCCGCGGCGGCCGATGCATGACGGACAAGACAGAGGGGCCGGATCCTGCAATCCGGCCCCTCGCCGCGCATGGGTGTGCGGAATGCTCAGTGCTGCTGGTGGGTCTTGGAATGCCCCTTGGCCTTATGCTCGCCCTTGTTCTTGCTGTTGGCGACCGGGCTGACGGTCTTGCCGACATTGGCGTCGTCGGCCTTTGCCGTGTGCACGGCGTCGGATACGGCGTCGCCATGCGCGTCCTGGTTCGTGTGCATGGACGGAGCGCTGGGGGGAGTGTGGCCACCCGCACCGTGTTGCGGAGCGGCGATGGCGAACGAAATCGGCAGGGCAAACGCGGCGGCAATCAGGACGGCGTTGATGGTCTTGGTCATGACGTACGTAACCTCGGTTGGGATGGGCCATGCGGCGCATGGCGTGGTTACGATAGGGCCGTGCCCGAGCGGCAGGATGAATGGCGGATATTCGCAAGAAATTGCGTGTGGATCGCGTCACGGGGCTGCCCGTTCGTGCATCGACTCAGGCATCGAACAGATCCGCCTGCGCCTGGTAGCTGTCGCGGTCGACGAAGCCGGCCAGGCCGACGCCGACCAGGCGGTAGCGGCTGTCGGCGGGGCGCTGGACACGCTCGCGCAACGCGCAGGCGATGTCGGCCAGCTCGGCGGCTGACATCGGCCGCGTTGGCGGGGTGAGGCTGCGGGTCAGCGTGTGGAAGTCGGCGGTCTTCAGCTTCAGCACCACGGTGCGCGCCACCCGGCCGTGCTCGCGCTGGTGGCCGGCCCAGGCCTTTTCGGCGAGCTGGCGGATGTGCGGTTCCAGTTCGTCGAGCCGCAGGTCGTGTTCGAACGTATCCTCGGCCGAAACCTGCAAGGTGGGGCGCTGCGGCTGTACCGGATGCTCGTCGATGCCCTGCGCCAGCTCGTGCAGGCGCCGACCCCAGCGGCCGAAGCGTTGCTCCAGCTCGGCCTGCGCGAACGCGCGCAACTCGCCCACGGTGGCGATGCCGAGCGCGGCCAGCTTCGCCTCCATCACCTTGCCCACGCCGGGCAGGCGGCCCACCGGCAGGGGAGTGAGGAACGCCTCGACCTGCTGCGGGCGGATCACGAACAGGCCGTCGGGCTTGCGGAAATCCGAGGCGATCTTGGCCAGGAACTTGTTCGGCGCGACGCCGGCCGACGCGGTCAGCCGGGTTTCCTTGCGGATCGCCTCGCGGATCGCCTCGGCGGTGGCGGTGGCCGAACCCAGGCCGCTTTTCGTCGTGGTGACGTCGAGGTAGGCCTCGTCCAGCGACAACGGTTCGATCAGCTCGGTATGCCGCGCGAAGATTTCGCGCACCTGCCGCGACACCGCCTTGTAGCGCACGAAATCCGGCGGCACGAAGATCAGCTGCGGGCACAGCCGCTCGGCGCGGATCGCCGGCATCGCCGAGCGCACGCCGAACACGCGCGCCTCGTAGCTGGCCGCGCACACCACCGAGCGCGCGCCGCGCCAGGCCACCGCCACCGGCTTACCGCGCAGCGAAGGGTCGTCGCGCTGCTCCACCGACGCGTAGAACGCGTCCATGTCGACGTGGAGGATCTTGCGCGACGGAGCGGGCACGCGGACGACCGTGGTGGGATGCATGGATTCTAGAACCCGCGGCCGCCGGAAAGTGTCAGCAGCGATGCCGCGCCGAGCGCCGCAGGCGCCACTCGAACACCGCCAGCGCGACGCTGCCCAGCACGAACGGCAGCGCGGTGTAGGTAAGCCGATAGCACAGGATCGCGGCGAGCAGGTCGGCGCGCGCCGCGGGCGGAAACGAGGCCAGCATGATCGTCTCGAACACGCCCAGCCCACCCGGTGCATGGCTGGCGATGCCGGCCAGCACGGCGGCCACGTAGATCGGCAGGAAGTCCACCAGCGGCGGCGCGCTCGCCGCCGGCAGCAGCACGTACAGCGCGCCGAGCGCGGCCAGCATCTCCACGCCGCCGACCAACATCTGCGCGGCGGCGATGCGCGCGTTCGGCAAGGCCAGCGTCAGTCGCCCCAGCGCGAGCGTGCGCGGGCGGGCCAGCCAGGCGAGCAGTGCGAGCAGCGCCAGCAGCAGCGCCGCGCCCGGCCAGCGGCCCCAGCCGCGGGTGATCTCCGGCTGCCAGCACAGCGCGCCGGTGGTCACCACGGTGAAGCCCAGCCCCACGCCGAACCCGGCCAGCGCCACGATGCGCGCGATGTCGCCGGCGCCGAGTCCGGCCGTGGCGTAGATGCGGTAGCGCAGCGCGGCGCCGGTGATCGCATGGAAGCCCAGCGTGTTCGAGATGCCCTGGGTGACCGCGCCGGCGAACGCGGCCAGCGGCGCCGGGATGCGCTCGCGCACCACGGTGCGCGCAGCAAGCACGTCGAACATCGCCAGCATCGCCAAACTGAGCAGCGCCGCCCCGGCGGAACACGCGATGCGCCAACCCGGCAACTGCGACCAGGCCGCTGCCACGTCGTGCCAGCTGAGGTGGGTGACGTAGCGATGCAGCAGCCACAGCGCCAGGGCGAACGCCGCCAGCGAGCCCGACCACGACAGCAGGCGCAGCCAGCGCGCGGACGACCCGGCGGGAGCGTGCGGGTCAGCCATGCTCAGCGGGCGTCCGCCAGCGCGGCCGGCGACAGCCGGGCGGCCACGTCCCGGGCCAGCCGCTCGGCGGCGGCCGGGTGTGCGGCCAGGTGCAGGAACGGCTCGATCAACTCCAGCTCCATCACCAGGAAACGCCCGCCGCTGACTACGCCGTCGACGCGCACGTAGGCATGGTCGCCATGGCCGATCGCGGCCACTGCCGCCAGTGCGCGGTCGGCCGCGGCCAGGATCGCGGCATCGGGCTGCGCCGGCTCGGCGCTGCCGCCGTACTCGCCCTGCACGCGGTAGTCGCCGGCGGCCGGGCGCTTGATCACCGCGTGGCTGAATGCGCCGGCGAAATACAGCAGCGACCATTCGCCGTCGCTGACCACTTCCGGCACGAACGGCTGCACCAGGTAGTCGTGGCCGCGCGGCAGTTGCGCCACCGCGGCGGCGAACGCCGCGTCGCCGGCGGTGCCGTGCAGCGTGCGCCAGGCGCTGCCGCTGATACTGGGCTTGACCACCACCGACTGCCCGCTCATTGCCGCCAGCGCCCCGGGCAGCGCACTGGCCGTTGCGAGTCGCGTGGGAATGATCGCCACGCCGTGCCGCGCCAGTTCGAGCAGGTAGCGCTTGTCACTGTTCCAGCGCAGCAGCGCGCTGTCGTTGATGGTGGGAATGCCGAGGCGGTCGAGCCGATCCAGCCAGTCGAGGAACGCCGCGTGGTGCTTGAAGTAATCCCAGATGGTGCGGATCAGCACCGCGTCGAACGCCGACCAGTCCAGCGTCGGGTCGTTCCACACGCAGACCACCGGCCGGACGCCGAGCTGCTCCAGCGACGCCGCCAGATGGGCATCGTCGGGCTGGATGGCTGGATGGTCGGCGGACGTGGCGACGGCGAGCCGGCGCGTGACAGCGTGAGTGGACATGGCGACACCTCCAATAGCGGAAAGGGCGCCCTTGCCATGGAGTCGCCGGCCGAGCGTGGCGGGCATGGCCCGCTGCAGCACCCCTCGGCGGCGACGGCGCGGCTGAAATCGCCGCACCACGAACCGGCACAGTCTTCCGGCGCGGCGGCGACTTGTCAATTTGCCGCATGGCATGTCGCCAGGCCCGAGGGCATGCCGCGCGGGACTGGTGGAAACGGCATCGACAATGGCAAGGTAGCCGGATGCTGACCGAACCTGCCAATGCCTATGCCCGTCGCCTGAACACCTGGGACGCCGCGATGATCGTCATCGGCGGCGTGATCGGGGCAGGCATCTTCCTCACTCCGGCCACGGTGGCGCGCCACACGTCGTCCGGCGCGGAGGTGCTGCTGCTGTGGGCGATCGGCGGCCTGCTGACCCTGGCCGGCGTGCTGTGCTACGCCGAACTGGGCGCGCGGCGGCCGCAGGCCGGCGGCATCTACGTCTACCTGCGCGAGGCGTTCGGCCTGCTGCCGGCGTTCCTGTTCGGCTGGACCATGGCGCTGATCAACTACCCCGGCAGCGTGGCCGCGGTGGCCACCATGTTCGCCGACTACTTCTGCACCGCGATCGGGCTGCCGCCGCTGCTTTACGTCAAGCCGGTGGCGGTCGGCGCGATCGTGTTCATCGTCGGCATCAACCTGTTCGGCATCCGCGCCGGCGCGTGGATGCAGAACATCTTCACCGTGCTGAAGCTGACTGCGGTCGCGCTGCTGGTGGTCAGCGGGCTGGTGCTGGCGCAGGGCCACCTGGGCCTGGCGCTGGCGCGCGACACCACCTACCCGGTGTCGTCGTGGGCATTTGCCGGCGCGCTGCTGCCGGTGCTGTTCACCTATGGCGGCTTCCACTACCTCAACGACCTCGCCGGCGAAGTGCGCAACCCGCAGCGCACGTTGCCGCGCGCGCTGGGCATGGGCATGGCCGGCGTGGTGATCTGCTACGTGCTGGCCAACTACGCCTACCTGGCGGGCCTGGGCCACGCCGGCGTGGCCGCCAGCGAGGCACCGGCGGCGGACCTGATGAGGCGGATGTTCGGCGAGTCCGGCGCCACCGTGATCGCGGTCGGCATCGCCTGCTCCACCTTCGGCTACTGCGCCATCGCCATCGCCGGCGGCGCGCGCGTGCTGCAGACGATGGGCGCGGACGGGGTGTTCTTCCGGGCCGCCGGCCGCGTCGACCTGCGCACGCGCGCGCCGCAGATCGCGCTGGCCCTGCTCGGCGCCTGGGCGGTGGTGCTGACCCTGTCCGGCAGCTTCAACCAGCTGCTCAACTACACCACCGTGGGCGAGTGGCTGGGCCACGTGTTCGGCATCGGCACGCTGTTCTGGTACCGCAAGCATTTCATCGACGACCCGGCGCCGTACCGGGTGCCGTTCTACCCGCTGCTGCCGCTGATCTTCGTGATCACCGTGTTCGGCGTGATCGTGACCAGCGCGATCCACGCGCCGGGCGACGCCGGCATGAGCCTGGCGATCATCGCGCTGGGCGTGCCGGTGTACTACGGTTGGCAGCGCTGGATGCACCGCCAGTCGGCGTGAAGCCCCCGCCTTGCAGGGCGGGCGGCGCCTGCCCTGCAAGACCGGTTCGCAAGAGGATGCCTTTGATGAAACGCCATGCGTGGATCTGGCTGTGCCTGGGCGGCCTCGGCACCTGCCACGCCTCGGCCATGCCGGGCGTGGCCGACCTGGCGGCACCTGATGCCGGAGCCCGCATCAGCCTCGACCACGTGCAACGTGCCGGCGGCACCGAACACGCCGGCGACGGCGTGGCGCAGCAGCGCTACGTGTTCCAGCCGGCGCCACGCCCGCAGATCGCGATCGCGCCGGCAGGCGGTGCATGGGACTGGTCGGGGCAGGGCGAGCTGCGCCTGCGCGTGCAGAACGCGATGCCGTGGGCGGTGACGCTCGAGGTGGCGGTCGACGGCGCGGCGAACCAGCGCCTGCAGGCGACCGTCGGCGTGCCGGCCGGGCCGGCGCAGACGCTGG
Organism: Rhodanobacter sp. OR87; assembly: GCF_000473345.1. Taxonomy (NCBI): domain Bacteria; kingdom Pseudomonadati; phylum Pseudomonadota; class Gammaproteobacteria; order Lysobacterales; family Rhodanobacteraceae; genus Rhodanobacter; species Rhodanobacter sp. OR87. Next base: position 258,859 of record NZ_AXBJ01000005.1, on the reverse strand, counting down.
TGGTGCCGCTGCCGGCGACCTCGCCGCGCGGCGAAGGCATGCAGGCAGGGCCGCCGATGCCGTTCGACGACCACGGCCGGCCGACCCTGCTGGCGACCACGGTGCAGGGTGCGCTGGATCTGCGCGATGTCCGCGCGATCCGGCTCGGCGTGCCCACGCCGCAGACCGCGCAGACCCTGCTGTTCGGTCGCCTCGACGTGGCGCCGGGTTCGGCCAGCGGGCACGAAGCCTACGCTGGCATCGTCGACCGCTACGGCCAGTTCACTCGCGCCGACTGGCCGGAGAAGATCGATACCGACGCCGCGCTGCGTGCGGCGGTGCAGGCGCGGCCGGCTACGGTGCGGAGCGCGGAACGGGACGCCTACGGCGGACGTCTGGACGTCCATGGCTGCGATCGCACCGGCTGGTTCCGCACGCAGAAGCGCAATGGCCGCTGGCAGCTGGTGACGCCCGACGGCCATGCGTTCTTCTCGCTCGGCGTCAACGCAGTGATCACCGACGGCGGGCGCAGCTACGTCGAGGGCCGCGAGTTCATGTTCCGCGATCTGCCGCCGAGCCGCGGCGAATGGGCGGCGTTCTACGGTCATGACGACAGCCGCAGCAGTGAGCAGGGCGCCAGCCGCGGCATCGACTACAACCACGGCCGCTGGTTCGACTTCTACGCGGCGAACCTGTATCGCGTCGACGGCCGCGACTGGCTGGCCGCATGGCGCCGTCGCGCGCTGGATCGGCTGCAGGCGTGGGGCTTCAACACCCTCGGCAACTGGAGCGACGACGCGCTGGGCCAGGCGCATCGGCTGCCATACACGCGCTCGATCGAGATCGCCGGCGACTACGCCAACGTTTCGAGCGGATACGACTACTGGGGCCGCATGCCCGACCCGTTCGACCCGCGCTTCGCGCAGGCCGCGGAGCGGGCGGCGGCGACAGCGAGCGCCGGCGTGCGCGACGATCCGTGGCTGCTCGGCTACTTCGCCGACAACGAACTGGCCTGGGCCGGCAGCGGTCCGCAAGGCCGTTGGGGCCTGGCGCTGGGCACGCTGGCTGGCACGGTGAGCAGCCCCGCCAAGCGGGTCTTCATCGCCGACCTCAAGGCGAAGTACCGCACGCCGGCGCAACTGGCCGCGGCGTGGGGCATCGCGCTCGCCTCCTGGGACACGCTCGACGCCACCGGCTTCGCCGCGCCCGCGCCGGATGAAGCGCATCCGGCGATCGCGCGCGACTACAGCGCGTGGCTACGCCGCTACGCCGACGCCTATTTCCGCACGGTAGCCGAAGCGATCCGCCACCACGACCCACACCACCTGTTCCTCGGCGGCCGCTTCGCGGTGCGCACGCCCGAGGCTGTCGCCGCCTGCGCGCAGTACTGCGACGTGGTCAGCTTCAACGTCTACGCCGACCTGCCGCAGCACGGCCTCGACCTCGCCGTGCTCCGCGCGCTGGACAAGCCGGTGCTGATCGGCGAATTCGCCTTCGGTTCCACCGACCGCGGCCCGTTCGGCGCCGGGCCGGTGGCGGTGTGGAACGAGCAGCAGCGCGGCGAGGCCTACGCGAAGTTCGTCGCCGCCGCCGCGAGTGATCCGAACATCGTCGGCGCGCACTGGTTCGACTACGCCGACCAACCGGTCACCGGCCGCCTGCTCGACGGCGAGAACAGTCACTTCGGGCTGGTAGGGATCACCGATATTCCGTTCGGCGGGTTCGTGCAGGCGGTGCGTGCGGCAAACGAGCAGGTGCGGGATCGGCGCTGAACGCAGGCACCGCGGCAGACGCCGGCGCGGCTATCGGTTAGGCTGGCGCCACCGCCGGGGAGAGCGGACGGCACGGGGGTGCCGCCGGGCGGTTTTCCTTCCACTGACTAGGGGGTTGTATGGGTACTTCGACGTTGGCCGCGCTGGCCGGCATGGGCTTGTTCGCGATCGTGGTGATGGCCGTCGTGGGTATCCTGCTGGCGGCGCTGGTGCTGAGCGTGGCGTTCCGGCTGGTGGTCGGCTACATGCCGTCCTACCTGCGCGCGCTGGGCGCGGTGGTGCTGACCTGGATCGCGGCGGCCGTGGCGATGGTGCTCGTGGGCATGGTCACGCACGGCAGCGCGGGCGGGCTGCTGTCGCTGCTGGTGCAGTTCCTGGTCGGCGCCGCGGTGGTGAACTACCTGCTGCTGGCGCAGAACGGCAGCCAGATCGGCTACGGCAAGGCCTGCGTGGTGCAGCTGATCTACCTGGTGATCTTCATCGTGCTGGCGGTGATCCTTGCTGCGCTGGCGGCGGTGTTCTTCGGCGGCATGCTGGCCCACGCGTGAGCTTGCGCGGGGGCGGAGCGATCCGCCCCCCGCGCCTCGAGCCGGCGCTCAGGCCAGGCTGGTGGCCACGCCAAAGCCGAGCGCCATGATCACCGCGGCCGCCATGCAGGCGCTGCCGGGACGGATGCGACGGGCGTCGACGCGCGGCACCAGCCGCCACAGCAAAATGGCGCCGAGCAGCATGTCCAGCACCAGCGCGACGCGCAGCAAGCCAGAGCTCAGCAACGCAGGGTAGGGCGGATGCAGGCGGCCTTCGTACGCGGCCACGCCGACCACCAGCAGCAGACTGGCCATGGCCCACAGCAGGCAGGCCAGGTAGATGCGGTTGAACACCACCGCGCAGCGTTCGGTCCAGCGCAGGACGGACCAGCCGAGCAGGGCGAACACCAGCGCAGCCATGCTGCTGTACAGCACCCACCACAGCAGGGTGCTGATCACGGTAAGCACGGTGGTCATGTGACTTGCTTGAACCCCAGTTTGCGCAGCAGCTTGGCCATCAGCCAGGCCGGGCCGATCAGCAGGTAGGAAAGATCGGTGAGGAAGCTCGGCTTGCGGCCCTCGAACTGGTGCCCGATGAACTGGCCGATCCAGGCCACCACGAACACGCCGAGCGCGAGCCAGCACAATGGCGCGGCGCCGAGCCGCCAGTACAGATAATTGGTGAACAGGCCGAGCAAGGCGAACAGGAGCAGCAGGCCGAGCGCCAGCCGGTGCGAGCGCCGCCAGTACCAGTAGAACGCCAGCACCATCACCAGCACGGCCCAGGAACCGGGGCGCAGCCGGCTGAGCGGCACCGGCACGGCCCACAGCAGCGCGATCACCGACCACACGATCGGCGGCACGCAGCACCAGTGGAACACCTGGTTGGTCGGATTCTGGTGGTCGCCGCTGTAGCTGTCGAGCCAGTCCTGCATGCTGCGCATGGCGTTCCCCCGGTGGAAGCTTCAGTCGAGCCGGATGCCGGCGAGCCGCTGCAGCGCCTCGGCGTACTTGGCGGCGGTGCGCGCGATCACCTCGTCCGGAATCACCGGGCCGGGCGCGGTCTTGTTCCAGCCCTGCGCCTCCAGCCAGTCGCGCACGAACTGCTTGTCGTAGCTGGGCGGGCTGATGCCCACCTGGTATTGATCGGCCGGCCAGTAGCGGGTGGAGTCGGGCGTCAGCATTTCATCCATCACATACAGCTTGCCGTTCGCATCAGTGCCGAACTCGAACTTGGTGTCGGCGAGGATGATGCCGCGCTCGGCGGCATAGGCGGCGGCCCAGCGGTAGATCGCCAGGGTGGCGTCGCGGACCTGGTGGGCCAGATCGGCGCCGACGGCATCCACCACCGCGTCGAAGCTGACGTTCTCGTCGTGGTCGCCGACCGCGGCCTTGGTCGACGGCGTGAAGATCGGCTCGGGCAGCTGCTGCGCCTGCTTCAGGCCGGCCGGCAGCGCGATGCCGCATACCGCGCCGGTCTTCTGATAGTCCTTCCAGCCCGAGCCGATCAGGTAGCCGCGGGCGATGCATTCCACCGGCACCGGCTTCAGCCGCCGCGTCACCACCGTGCGCTTCTCGTACAGCTTGAGGTCGGTGCCGGGCGGCAGCACCTCGGCCAGTGGCACGTCGAGCAGGTGGTTCGGTACCAGGTGCGCGGTCTTGCCGAACCAGAAGTTGGAGATCTGGGTGAGCATCTCGCCCTTGCCCGGGATCGGGTTGGGCATCACCACGTCGAACGCCGACAACCGGTCGGTGGCGACCATCAGCAGCCGCTCGCCGGACAACGCGTACACGTCGCGCACCTTGCCGCGGTGGATCAGCTCGAGGCCGGGCAGGTTCGATTTCGGCAGGGTGGTGGGCACGGCGGCGGGTTCCACGTGGTGGCGAAGTGCCCATTCTAGCCGCTGCGGCCGTGGCGCCGGAAACGCCGTCTCGGGAAATCCGGGCGCGCTGCTAGAATTGGCGATCCCTGGCCCCATCTGTTGCCGATGCGCATTCCATTGACCGCGGCGCTGTGCCTGCTCGCCGCCCTCCCGCTCCGCGCCCAAGCACCGGCCCGGCCCGCCCGCCTGGGCCTGTGCGCGGCCTGTCACGGTGCCAACGGCCACGCCGGCATGCCGGGCGTGCCGCACCTGGCCGGGCAGCGGCTGGACTATCTGCGCGACGCGCTGAAGCAGTACCGCGACGGCCGCCGCAACGTTCCGGTGATGCGTGCCGCGATCGGCCCGGTCAGCGATGTCGAACTCGATGCACTGGCGCGCTGGTACAGCGCACAAGCGCCGCAGGGGAACCCATGAGCTACACCTACACGCTGTGGTTCGCCTTCTTCGGCTTGCTGGTCGGCCACTTGCCCGGCGCGATCACCGGCGCGGTGATCGGCTTCATCTTCGACAACATGCGCTACAGCCAGCGCAAGCACGCCACGCCGGAAGCCGGCGGCTTCGTCGGCCCGCTGTTCACCCTGCTCGGCGCGGTGGCGAAGTCCGATGGCCGTGTGTCGGAGCAGGAGATTGCGATCGCCGAGCGGCTGATGACGCGGATGGGCCTGGACGCCGAGCAGCGTCGGCAGGCGGTGGCCAGCTTCAACGCCGGCAAGCAGCCGGAGTTCGACGTCACCCAGACCATCGCCGCGCTGCGCAACTGGGTCGGCCTGCGCCGCGACCACGCCTTCCCGGTGCTCGACGTGGTGATCGAGACGGTGCTGGCCGAAGGCAACCCGCCGCCGGAGAAGATGTCGATCCTGCGCCAGCTGGCGTTCGCGCTGCGCATCAGCGACATGGAGCTGATGGCGCTGATGGCGATGAAGGGCTACGCCTGGAACGCCGGCCCCGGCGGGTCGCGCGGCCACGCCTACGGCACCGGCGGCGGCTACGTGCCGCCGCAGCGCGCGCCGCAGGGGCCGGACCCGTACGCGGTGCTCGGCATCGACCGCAACGCCGACGAGCGCGCGATCAAGCGCGCCTACCGCAAGCTGATCTCCGAACACCACCCCGATCGCCTCGGCGACCTGCCCGAAGACATGCGCAAACGCGCCGAGTCGCGCGCCAGCGAGATCAACGCCGCGTACGACCGCATCAAGGAAGCACGCGGCTTCAAGTAGGAGCCCGCTGGCGGGCGATGCTTTTTCGCCTTGACGTCCTCCGTTGCACCAGAGCAGGAGCATCGCCCGCCAGCGGGCTCCTACAATCACGTCTCCGACATACCGGATTGCCGCCATGAGCAAGCAAAGCCCCGTCATTGCCCCGTCCATCCTCGCCGCCGATTTCGCGCGGCTCGGCGAAGACACCGCCGCGGCGCTCGCCGCCGGTGCCGACTGGGTGCACTTCGACGTGATGGACAACCATTACGTGCCGAACCTCACGATCGGGCCGATGGTGCTGCAGTCGCTGCGCAAGTACGGCATCACCGCGTCGATCGACGTGCACCTGATGGTCAAGCCGGTCGACCGCATCGTGCCGGATTTTGCCAAGGCCGGCGCCAGCCTGATCAGCTTCCATCCGGAGGCGAGCGAGCACATCGACCGCACGCTGGGCCTGATCAGGGAATCGGGCTGCCAGGCCGGCCTGGTGTTCAACCCGGCCACGCCGCTGGACTATCTCGACTACGTGATGGACAAGCTCGACCTGATCCTGATCATGTCGGTGAACCCGGGCTTTGGTGGACAGAAGTTCATCCCCGGTGCGCTGGAGAAGCTGCGTCAGGCACGCGCGCGCATCGACGCCAGCGGCCGGGCGATCCGGCTGGAGATCGACGGCGGCGTCACCGCGCAGAACATCGGCGCGATCGCCGCGGCCGGCGCTGACACCTTCGTGGCCGGCTCGGCGATCTTCCACGCGCCGGACTACCGCGCCGAGATCGCCGCCATGCGCAAGGCGATCGCCTGAGCATTCCCGCCGCCATGCGCAAGGCGATCGCTTGAGCATCCCCGCCGCCATGCGCAAGGCGATCGCCTGAGCATTCCCTCGTCGTGCGCAAGGCGGCCGGCTGAGCGTCAACCGTCGGCGGCGCTCGCCGCGGGGCACGTGCGCATAAAAATCCCGACGCAGTGAACGGCTGCGTCGGGACAAAACGTCATCGGAGACGTGAGAGGGAACACCATTGATTGGTGTGCCGGCACGACCGCTTCACAGGGAGGATCGGCCGTCGTGCCGGCACGTTCCACGGCAAGGGGAACGGTACCAATCAGTAATGTTGACCGGGGTGTTCCGGTTTGGTTCCCGGGAGATTCCTGAACGGCCCGAAGCCCGCTGCGACGCGGTTCCGGTCGAAAAAATCCCCTCGCGGGGAGGGGAAGGCCGCCACCATGCGGGACGGAATGCGGGTGGCGCGGCAGCTACAGCGGCAGCCAGTCGGGATCGGCCGGCTCTTGCCCCGCATCCGGCACGACTCCCTTCGTGCCGGATGCACGGTCGCCTTCCACGGAGAAGGGATTGAACGAGGATGGGTCGCGACCGGGTTGGTCCATGGCGTTCGCCTCAAAGACTGAGCAGCAGCCCGAGCAGCAGCGCACCGATCGCCAGCACGGCGCGCAGCGGCTCGAAGCCGTGCAATTCGGCGTTGGGATCGCGGTCGGGGGATGGGAGCTGCGGCATCGTTGAGTGTCCTGCGGATGGCTTGAGGCACATCAAACCGCCGGCGTGGGCGCTGGCGCCGGCACAATCGGGCCGAGCGGCTGTCGCCGTATGGCAAAACGCGGGCAGCCGCGCCGCGCGGCTTGCGTACGCGCGATTCGCATAGCACGCTGCGCGCACCACCACAGGGAGCGCGCCATGGGCCGCAGCATTGCCATCGTCGAAGACGAACCGTTGATCCGTGCCAACTACGTCGAGGCGCTGAACCGCTTCGGCTACGACGCGCGCGGCTACGGTTCGCGCCGGGAAGCGTCCGGCGCGTTTGCCATGCGCCTGCCCGAACTGGTGATCATCGACATCGGCCTGGGCGACGAGCCGGAGGGCGGCTTCGACCTGTGCCGCGAGCTGCGCGCGAAGTCGGCGACGCTGCCGATCATCTTCCTCACCGCGCGCGACTCGGATTTCGACGTGATCTCCGGCCTGCGCCTGGGCGCCGACGACTACCTCAGCAAGGACACCAGCCTGCACCAGCTGGCTGCGCGCATCGCGGCGCTGTTCCGCCGCATCGAGTCGCTGAAGGTGCCGGCGTCCAGCGAGACGGTGATCGAGCACGGGCCACTGAAGCTGGAGTCCGAGCGCATGCGGATCAGCTGGAACGGCGAGGAGGTTCCGCTCACCGTCACTGAGTTCTGGATGGTGCACACGCTGATCCGCTTCCCCGGCCACGTGAAGAACCGCGACCAGCTGATGCGCGAGGCCGAGTTGGTGGTGGACGACGCTACCATCACCTCGCACATCAAGCGCATCCGCAAGAAGTTCATCGCGGTGGCGCCGGAGTTCGATGCGATCGAGACCGTGCACGGCGTCGGCTACCGGTGGAAGCCGTGAGCCGGCGCATCGGGCTGGCGTTGCTGCTGTGCGCGTTCGCCACGCTGGCGCAGGCGGCCGGCAAGGATGACGACGTGCTGGCGCGCGGCGCCCGCGACGGCAGCGCGCCGGCCTGGGCGATCGCCGTCGCCACGCCGGCCGGCTGGACGCGCGACTGCTGCACCTATGCGCGCGCGATCGGCGTCGACGCCGTGCTGTACCAGGGCGAATGGAGCGGCAAGCCGCAGCGGGTGATGGTGCTCAACGTGTGGCCGCGCCAGCTGTCCGCCCTGGCTGACGAGGTGCAGGCCGACCGCCAGCGCTACCTGCAGCACGATCCGGCCAGCAAGGTGTCCGGCTTCGCCGTGCGGCACCCGGCCATGCCGTGCGAGGCCTCGGTCTATCAGGGCAGCGACCGCATCGACGACGTGCTGGTGTTCTGCGATCCGGGCGCAGCCAGCGGCGTGCGGCTGAGCTGGTCGATGGCGTTCGACGACGCCGACCCGTCGCGCCGCGCGCTGCTCGACGACTTCATGCGCGTGGTGGTGGCTTCGCGCTGGATGAAGGATGTCGGGGCGCCGCCCGCGCATGGCCACTGACCGCCGGTTCCGATGACCCTGCGCCGCAAACTGCTGCTGGTCGCGCTGTGCACGCTGGCGCTGCCGGTCGCCGGCTGGCTGTACGTGCGGCAGATGGAAACCCTGCTGCGCGAAGGCCAGGCACAGGCGCTGCTGGCGTCGGCGAATGCGGTGGCGCGCAGCCTGGTGGTGACCGGTGCGGTAGCGCCGACATCGGGCCGGGGCTGGTACGTGCAGCCGGCGCCCTCACCGATCACCATCGATGGTTACGGCGACGACTGGGCGCCGCTGACGCCGTGGAGCCAGTCGCTGGGCGCGCGCGGCAAGCTGCTGCTGGCCGCGGACGACGACGGGCTGTGCCTGTACGCCGACGTGCGCGCCACCCGGCGCACGCGCGCCGACGCCGACGACGCGAACGCGCTGGCCGCCGACCACCTGATCCTCGCGCTGGGCAATGCGGAGGGCCGGCGCCGCTACCTGCTGGCCAGCGCGGCACCGGGGCCGCTCGCGGCGCGGCCGCTGGATCCGCCGGTCGACGGCCTGCCCGAGCTGATCACCGCGCAATGGCAGGAGGACGGCAGCGGCTATCGCGTCGAGTTGCGCCTGCCGCGCGGGCTGCATCTGCGCACGCTCGGCGTCGGCGTGTACGACGCGGCGGCCGGCGGCGACCGGCTGGCCGCCGATGCGCGGCCGCTGCTCAGCTACTCGGACAAGCTTTCCGGCGAACTGGCGCAGCTGGTGCCCGATCGCGTGCAGGCCCGCGTGCTGGCGCCGCAAGGCTGGTTGCTGGCGCGCAGCGGCCGCCTGAACACGGCGCCCGGCAGCGACGGCCAGCCGGGCTGGTTCGCCGCGCTGGTCTACCGTTCGCTGCTGGCGACCCGGCTGGAGGATGCGAACCTGTGGGCGCAGGACGTGCCGCGGCTGGATACCCGCGAAGTCGCCGCGGCAGGCATCGGCAAGCCGGTGTCGGTCTGGCGCAGCGGCGAGGAGCGCGGCAGCGTGGTGCTGGCCGCCGCGGTGCCAATCGAACATGCCGGCCAGGTCGACGGCGTGCTGCTGCTGGAGCAGGCCAGCCGCACGGTGCCGCTGCTGGCCAACCGCGCACTGTTCGGTCTGCTGCTGACCAGCTTCGGCGTGCTGCTGGTGGCCGGCGGCATCCTGCTGCTGTTCGCTACCCGGCTCAGTCTGCGGCTGGGTCGCCTGCGCAACGCGGCCGAGCACGCGCAGCTCAACGACGGACGTCTGGACGGCTTGTTCGAGCGCGGGAAATTCCCGATGACCGACGCGCCGGACGAAATCGGCGACCTGGCGCGCAGCTTCGAGCGGCTGTTCGAGGTGGTCGGCAGCTACACCGACTACCTGCGCACGCTGGCCTCGAAGCTCTCGCATGAACTCAACACGCCACTGGCGATCGTGAAATCCTCGCTGGACAACCTCGAACATGCCGCGTTGCCGGCCGAGGCGCAGCCGTACCTGGCCCGCGCCCGTGACGGCGTGGCGCGGCTCGGCGCGCTGGTGCGCGCGATGAGCGAGTCGAGCCGGATGGAGCGCGCGATCGCCGCGGCCGAACCCGAGGACGTCGACCTGCGCGAAGTGGTGCGCGGCTGCGCCGACGCCTACCGCCCGCTGATCGGCGCGCGCCGGCTCGACTGCATGCTGCCCGACGCGCCACTGCACCTGCACTGCGCGCCCGAGCTGGTCGCGCAGGCGCTGGACAAGCTGCTCGACAACGCGCTGTCGTTCACCCCGCCCGACGGCTGGCTGCGGCTCACCCTGCGCGGCGCGCCGGACGGCGCCGAGATCGAGCTGGCCAACCAGGGCCCGCCGTTGCCCGCGGCGATGCAGGGCCGCTTGTTCGATTCGCTGGTCAGCCTGCGCGACAAGACCACCCCCGGCGGCGCCCCGCACCTGGGCCTGGGCCTGTACGTGGTGCGGCTGGTGGCCGAACGCCACGGCGGCGTGGCCAGTGCACGCAACCTCGACGACGGCAGCGGCGTGGCGTTCTCGCTGCGCCTGCACGGCATGCCGCGGCAGCGGCTGTAGCTTCTGGTCCCGTCCCCCCGGCAAAGCCGGGGAGAGGGTTAGGGTGAGGGGTGTTCTTGCCTTGGACGTCCATACCCGTACCGCCCCAGCCTGCTATCTTGAGCAGCCCGTTCCCGTACAGATGGTTTATCCGTGATCTCCCGAGACGAATTCGACGCGCTGGTTGCCCAGGGCCACACGCGCATCCCGCTGGTGCGCGAGGTGTTTTCCGACCTCGATACGCCGTTGTCGGTGTACCTGAAACTCGCTGACGGCCCGTACACCTTCCTGTTCGAATCGGTCGAGGGCGGCGCCACCTGGGGGCGCTATTCGATCATCGGCCTCCCGGCGAAACGCGTATACCGCTTGCGCGGGCATGAGCTCGAAGTGGAGGACTCCGGCGAGGTCACCGAGCGCCGCCATCTCGACGACCCACTCGCGGAAATCGAAAACCTGCGCGCGCAGTACGACGTGCCGCGCTTGCCGCAGCTGCCCGCATTTAGCGGCGGCCTGGTCGGCTACTTCGGCTTCGAGACGATCGGCTACATCGAGCCGCGGCTGGCGCAGTGGGATCGCTTTGATGAGCTAGGCACGCCTGACGTGCTGCTGATGCTGGCCGAGGAAGTCGCGGTGTTCGACAACCTCAAGGGCCGGCTGTACCTGATCGTGCACGCTGACCCGGCGCAGCCGCAGGCGTACGCCGAGGCGCAGCGCCGGCTCGACGCGCTGGTCTACCGGCTGCGTCAGGGCGGTGCCTCGTATCCGCAGCTCACCCAGTCGATCGCGCTGGACGAGGGCGACTTCAAGTCCTCGTTCACGAAGGACGAGTTCGAGGCGATGGTGGAGAAGGCGAAGGAATACATCCGCGCCGGCGACATCTTCCAGGTGGTGCCGTCGCAGCGGCTCAGCGTGGGTTTCAACGCGCGGCCGGTCGATGTGTACCGCGCGCTGCGCGCGCTGAACCCCTCGCCGTACATGTACTTCGTCGACCTCGGCGAGACCCAGATCGTGGGCTCCTCGCCGGAGATCCTGGCGCGGCTGAAGGACGGCAAGGTGGTGGTGCGCCCGCTCGCCGGCACGCGCAAGCGCGGCGCCACGGAAGAAGAAGACCAGGCGCTGGAAGCCGAGCTGCTGGCCGACCCGAAGGAGCGCGCCGAGCACGTGATGCTGATCGATCTCGGTCGCAACGACCTGGGCCGGATCAGCGAGACCGGCAGCGTCGAAGTGAGCGACTCGTTCGCGATCGAGCGCTACTCGCACGTGATGCACATCGTGTCGCAGGTGCAGGGCACCGTGCGCGACGGGCTCAGCTACATGGACGTGCTGAAGGCCACTTTCCCGGCCGGTACGCTCAGCGGTGCGCCGAAGGTGCGCGCGCTGGAGATCATCCAGGAGCTGGAGCCGTACAAGCGCAACATCTACGGCGGCGCGATCGGCTGGATCGGCTGGTGGGGCGACGCCGACACCGCCATCGCGATCCGCACCGCGGTGATCCACGGCGGCCGCCTGCACGTGCAGGCCGGCGCCGGCATCGTCTACGACTCCGACCCCGCCGCCGAGTGGGAAGAGACCATGAACAAGGGCCGCGCGCTGTTCCGCGCGGTGGCGCAGGCGGCGAAGGGGCTGTAGCTCCCCCCAGGCCGACCTCGATCAAGGGGCAGTGGAAACCCCGTGCGCTGCGTGCACCGGATGGTGCGCGAGCATGGCCGCATAGAGTGCAGCGCCGTAGTGAGGTACGTGCCGCGGGGGCCGCATGTCGAAATGCGGGCTGGCGGCGGAAAGCGCATCGCGCAGCGGCGCCAGCAGCAATTCGCCGGCATTGAACGCGCCGCCGGACCAGGAAACCGGCACGGGTTCGTCCGCTTCGAAGCGCAGCGCCAGGCGCAGCGTGTCGCAGATTCGAGCCAGTTCCTGGCCGGCGTCGCGGAAAATGTTCGCGGCGACGGCATCGCCGGCTCGCGCGGCCTCGGCCACCTGGCACGACAGTTGAGCCAGTTCGCCGCGGGCGTAGGCCTTGCCGCCGTAAACATGGGCGCAGATGTCCAGGTCGTTGTCGAGCTGGAAATGTGCATTGAGGATGGCGTGCAGCGGACCCTTGGGCAGGCGTCCGTCGCTCATGCGCGAGTAGGCGTTGAGCCCGCGCATGGCGATCCAGTAAGCCGAGCCTTCATCGGAAAACGCCTCGCCCCAGCCGCCGGCGCGCGCCGCGATGCCGCGGCGCTGGCCGTAGCCGATCGAGCCGGTGCCGGCCACGATGTTGATGCCGTCGGTACAGGCCAGCGAGCCGGCCCAGCCGCAGACCATGTCGTTGTCGCAAGCGTAGCGATGGTGGCCCAGGACCGCCGCGGGACATGCTTGCAGCTGTGCCGTGGCGCGGCTGTCCTCGCCGTAGGCGGGCAGTCCGAAGAAGGCGTAACCGATGTCGGCCAGCGTCAGGTCGGCTGCGCCGAGCACGCTGGCCACGCCTTCAGCCAGGACGGCATGCACGCCATCCAGGCCGACATGGGGATGGTAAGTCGTGCCGAGCTCCGCCTCGCCAAGCAAGCGGCCGTCGCCGTCGATCAGGGCGAAGCGGGTCTTCGTTCCGCCGCCGTCCACGCCAAGGTAAGCCACCGGATTCATGCGTTCGTCACGTACAGGCGTACGCCCTGGACGACGCGGTTCACCACGCCCGCGGGGTTGGGATTGTCGGGGGCCACGCCCATGGCGCGTGCGCGGAGGAAGGCATGGATCTGCGCGATGGCGACGCAGGGCCACAGCAGGTCCAGATCGACGGCGCCGGCCATCGCGGGCACCGTGATGCCGTCGGCGCCCGACGCCGTGCGCGGCCGTGCGCTCACCTCGACGATGCGCGTCGCGCACCCGTCGCGCCGCAGTTCGTCCACCAGATCCAGATCGTAGCGGCGGGTAAGTTCGTCGTTGGACACGAAAACCATCACCAGGGTGCGCCCGGTGATGAAGGTCTTGGGGCCGTGGCGGAAGCCCAGCGGCGAGTCGAAGCAGGTCGCCACCGCGCCGTTGGTCAACTCGCCCAGTTTCAGCGACGCCTCGCGGGCCAAACCCTGCAATACGCCGCTGCCCAGATAGACGACACGATCGTACCGGCCGAGCGCCAGTTCGTGCAGCAGCGGCAGTGATTCCCCGATGACCCGTCCGGTGGCGCCGGCGATGGCGCCGATGCGCCCATCCATGGTGCCGGCCGGCAGTAGCGCGGCCACGACGGCGTACATCATGCAGCTGAAGCTGGAGGTCATGGCGAAGCCGGTGTCGTGGGTCTCGGCCGGCAGCAGCAGGGTCATTGCGTTGGCCGCTGGCACTTTGCCCAGCGCACCGTCGGCGTTGCAGACAATCAGCAGGTGGCGCACCTCGCGCACCAGCGATTCGGCGAGTTCCACCGCCGCCAGGCTTTCGGGGCTGTTGCCGGAACGGCCGAAGGAAACCAGCAGCAGCGGCTGCTCCGGGTTCAGGTACAACGACGGGGCACACACGATGTCGGTGGTCGGCACCGCGTCCACGCGCGCGGCCAGCGTACGGTTCAGCAGCGGCGCCACGCACTGGCCGATATAGGAGGAACTGCCGGCGCCGGTCAGGATCACCCGTGCGGCAGGGTTGTCGATCAGCGGTGCGGCAAAGGCCCGGATCTTCGCGTGCAGCCCGGCCACCAGGGCATGGGTCCGCTGCAGCATCTGCGGTTGCTGCTCGATTTCGCGCGCGGTCCAGATCGCGCCGGTGGCGATCAGGTCGGGCTCGGTCAGGCCCAGGTACTCAGTGGGTGTCATGGTCATGGCATGCATGGTGGTAGTCGTCGAGTGCGGCACTGACGTGTGCCATGGTCAGGGACAGCGGGTCGCGCGTCGCGATGCCGATGCGCAGGGCGTGCAGCGCATGCGGCAGGAACTGGCTGATCAGCGGGATCGGCGGCGGGTTCGCGCGCAGGTTGTCGAACAGGCGCTGGCGGGCCTGCTCGATCGCCGGGTCGGGCCAGTAGTAGCGGATGCGGTCGCTGAGGCTGTACTGCAGGTCCACGGTCAGCGCATGGTCCCGGCTGTGGTAGTAGCGCTGCCAGTAACCGGGCTGCTCGCGCATGCGCGCCAGCACCACCTCGCGCAGGCGCGCGCGGCGGGCATCCTCGATCCATGCCTGCTCGATCGCATCCAGTGCCCAGAATGCCTCGCGCAGGGCGAAGGTCAGGCCAGGCCCGACCTTGAGGATGGCGAAGTGGTCGCGCACCAGCGATCCCAAGGCATCGCGGGTCTGGTAGTCGGTCGAATGCGCCTCGAACACCATGCCCGGTACGCCGGTGATGGCTTCGCTCAGCTCACGCGCTTTCTGCGGCTGGTAGTCCACCACGTCGTGGTGGTCGAACTCCACGCCGGGTTGCACCACCGAGGCAATCACCCGCTGCCAGGCCGATGCCAGTCCCACGGCGATGAACGCCTGGCGATGCGCCTCGATCGTGGCCAGCGCGGCCTGCGGCGTGGTCACGGCCAGGCCATCGATGGACTCGGTCGCACCGCCCGGCACCGGCACCTCGGTGCCGATCACGTACACCGGCGCCTCGTCGCCCGCCCCGGCGTGGGCGGCTTCGGCGGCCCGGCACAGGCGCACCGCGCGGCGCACGATCTCGGCTTCCGGCAGCGGCTCGGGATCGCCGCGGCAGGCCATCGAGCAGTCCAGGTGGATCTTGCGGAAACCGGCGGCCACATAGGCGCCCACCATCACCTCGGCCTTGTCCATCGCTGCTGCGGCGTCCAGCGACGTCCACGGGTTGGGCCCCAGGTGGTCGCCGCCCAAAGCGATACGCGCATGGTCGAAGCCGACGCGGTCGGCGATGGCGTGGACGAAGGCGACGAAGTCGGCGGGCGTCATGCCGGTGTAGCCGCCGTCCTGGTTGACCTGGTTGCAGGTCGCCTCGAACAGCACGAACGCCTGCCCGCTGCGTTGCGCGTGGCGCAGGCTGGCTTCGATGACGATGGGATGCGCCGAGCAGATCGAGGTCACGCCGCTGGCGTGTCCCTGCTTGTGTCGCGCGATGAGGTCGAGCAGAACATCCATGGGGACGAATCCATTCAGGGGAGTGGAGCGGGTGAGTCGCGCTCGGGCTCGGGTTCGAGCACCAGCAGCAGCGAGGCAATCAGGGCCAGCACCAGGCCAACCATTTTCAGCGGGCCCGGCACGACGCTGGCGAACAGCAATGCCAGCACGGCAGTCACCAGTGGGGCGCCGGCATTGGTCAGTGGCGCGATCACGATCGCCTTGCCGTAGCGGAAGGCATAAACCAGGGTCAGCGCGCCGACGGCGTTGAGCAGCTGGATCGCCGCGGTCATCCACGGTCCGTCCAGGCCCATGTTGACCGGCTGCGTCCAGTCGGTCATGGCCAGCGCCGCCGGCGCCAGCAGCAGTGCGCCCAGCGTCATGTAAAAGAAGATGCTCTCGGCGCGCACGGTGTTGTTGGCCAGGCGCATGAAGTAGGCCTGCAGGCCCCAGGCCAGCATGATCAGCAGCGATTGCAGGAACCAGCCCAGTCCTCCGCTCGTGCCGCCGCCGAACGACAGGTCCATCATCGGCAGCGCCAGCAGCGCCAGCGCGATGCCCAGCGTGCCCGTCCAGCCGGTGCGCTCGCGCAGCAGGAGGAACGACAGGGCAATCGTGACCACCGGCGACAACGCGATGATCGGGAACACGAAGTAGGCCGGCCCGATGGTCAGGGTGTGGAACAGCAGCATCTGTCCGCCGGCACCAAGCAGGCCGATGGTCAAGCCGTAGATCACCGCGCGCGGCGAACGCTCCAGCACCCAGCCGCTGCGCCAGAGGATGTACAGCGCCGGCGGAATCATGGTCAGCGCCCACACGCAGTACACCAGCGTGTCGGGGAAGCCGTGCTGCGACGACAGCGGCGACAACGCACCCCACACGCCCCACAGTGCGACGGTCGCCAGGGCAAAAGCCAGCCACGGACGGCGGCTTGGCGCGGCGGCGGCATCGATCACCGAAGTGCTCATGCGTGAGCCGCCAGCGGCGTGGCCCGCAGCAGCACGAAGCGCTTGAACGCTACCCGCAGCGTCGCGTCGGACGCCGCCACTTCGCCCAGGTCGACCTCGTTGAACAGATCGCGCACGCGGTAGCGGCCGGCGCCGAGGCCGCGCAGTTGCACCGATCCATTGAAGCTCTCGGCGTAGAAGGCGTAGTACATCGCTCCGTCCTTGGCGATGACGTGCGCCTCGGGCTTGTCGAAGCCGATGTCGTACAGCGTGCCCAGGTACTCGCCCTTGGGCAGCATGTGCTGCTTGTACAGGGCCACCCACTTGCGCCAGAGCATCTCCTTCTCGGTGGTGAGCTTGTAGCCGCCCGGTGGCAGGGGTTCGGCGGGATGCTCGGTGTCCCTTGGCCAGGTGAACTTGGAGGAGACCACCGCACCGATGCCGACGGTGGATGCGAAGTCGTCGCCACCATCGGACAGTTCCACGTGGTCGCCGGCATAGCTGCTGCGGGAGTCCATCAGCGCCTTCATGGTCTTGCCCTTGCTGCGCACCTGCCACGAGGACAACGGATCGGACGCGGGGTACTGGTCGGTGGCCGGCAGGTTGTGGAAGGCGAAGACGGTGCCGCAGGGACACAGCTCGACCACCGCCTGCGGGTTGGCCTCGTGCGCGGCCCGGTGGATGGCGCTCCAGAACGTGGCCAGTCCCTCGACCGAATCAGTGGGATGGGCATGCTTGTGTGCGGGGTTGTAGCAGGGCGCCACGGCGTTGAGGTGCTGGCCATCGAACTTGATGCCCTCGAAGCCCCAGTCGCCGATCACCTTCTTCACCAGCGCCACGTAGTAATCGATGGTCGGCTGGTAAGCCGGGCACTGGGTCAGCGCATTCCACCAGGTGATGGTCTGGTAAGCGCCGTTCTTGTCCAGCAGCAACATGTCGACGTGGTCGTGCAGCACGTCGCTGCCCGGGTCGGCGGCCAGCGGCGCTATCCACAGGCGTGGATGCATGCCCTGGCTGCGCACCTTCGCGGTGAAGTCACGCATGTCGGCGTCGCCGCGGGGGAACTTGCGCGTGTCGATGCGCCAGTCGCCCTCGTTGGTCTGCCAGCCATCGTCCAGCACCACCCACCCGAAGCCCAGTTCGCGGGCCTTGGGCACGGTGTCCATGATCTGCTTGATGTTGAAGTCGCGCCCGTAGCCCCACGTGCACCAGACCGGCGCGAAGGCCGATTCCGGCGCCAGCGGCGCGACGAGGCCCTCGGCCTGCATGTACTGCCGGTACTGCTGCAGCGGCGCGAAATAGTCGCCGGTATGCACGGCAAGCCAGGTGCGTTCGGTGACCAGGGTCTGGCCCGGGGCCAGGGTGGAGGCCTGCGGCGACTCGACCGCGATGTGCGCGCCGTCGGCGGTCCTGTGCACCGGCAGGTCCAGCGAACGCGCCACCGGTTCCACGTGGCCGACGGCCAGGCCGACGTCGCGGCGCCAGATATCGGCCATCGGGATGCCGCCGCCGTAGTCGGACGAGTCCATGCCCAGCGCGTTGCGCTGGTCGAACCCGTCGGCAAGCGGGCGTACCCAGTCGCGGCGGTCGGTGTGGGTCGCGCCGGCGAAGGTCCAGAACCCGCCGGGCGCGTCGTCCAGTTCATGCGCGGCGTTGCGCCAGCCGGCGACCTGCAAGGCGGCGGTACCGTGGTTGCGGTAGCGGGTCTGCAGCACGGCCATGCCGGGCAGGTTGTCGAAGAACGTCACCGCCACCTCCTTCTCGAGGTGGCGGCTGGAGCGTCCGGTCGTGATCGACTGACGGCCAGTGCCGTGGCGCGCGTCCGTGATCGGCTGTTCCTTGTGGCCGGTGATGGCGAAGTCCTCGACCGAGCCGTCGGTCAGCAACAGGCTTTCGCTGGGTTGATAGGGCGTCAGCGGCTTGCCGTGGGTCACGAGGCTGGTGTGCAGCTTGCGGTCGAACGCAATCGCCAGGACCGCGTCCCGGACCACGACACCGGCACCGCCATCCCCGCTGGCGCGCTTGCTGCCGCGGAGCGGAGCTGCCAGCGCTTTCGGCAGGGAGGCCCAGGCCACGCCACCCGCTACGCTGCCGGCAAAGAGCTTCAATACGGTGCGTCGTCCAATCGGGGACATGATGGGCTCCAGTCGAGGTGTTGTTCCGATTCTGCGTCAGTTCCAGGTATTGCTGCAAGCGTTTCGTTTCGATATGGTATGAAATAGTTTCGTTATATTACGGGTAATAAGATGAGCATGGTGCTCCGCCGCATGATGATGGGCCTGGTCGCGGTAGCGATCTCACTTTCCGTTGCCGCCACTTCGCCTCTGTCGAAAACGGCGGACACCGCCGCCGTTGCGCACAGCTATTCCATGGCGGACTTCACCCGCGTGCGCAAATACGACGCCCACGTCCACGCCAACAACCCGAACAGGGCGTTCCTCGAGCAGGCCCGCGCGGACGGCTTCGAATTGCTGTCGATCAACGTCGACTATCCGGACTTCCCCAGCCTGGAACGGCAGCACGCCATCGCCCTGACCCTTGCAGCGAAGGATCCGCAGCATTTCCATTGGGCCACCACGTTTTCCATGAAGGGCTTCGGTACGCCGGGCTGGACCGAACGGGTCAACGCGAGCCTGGCCCGGGATGTGGCCAAGGGCGCGCTCGCGGTGAAGATCTGGAAGAACGTGGGACTGGTGGAGAAGAACGCCGACGGCAAGCTGATCATGCTCGACGATCCGGGCCTGGCGCCCGTGGCCGGGCAGGTCCGCGCGCTCGGCGTGGCCCTGATCGACCACCAGGGGGAGCCGCGCAACTGCTGGCTGCCGCTCGACCAGATGACCACCGACAACGACCGCGAGTACTTCAGCGAGCATCCGCAGTACTACATGTACCTGCACCCGGATCAGCCGAGCTACGAAGAGCTGATGCGCGAGCGCGACCGCTTCGTCGCCGCGCATCCGAAGCTGCGCTTCGTCGGCGCGCACCTGGCCAGCCTGGAGTACGACGTCGACCGGATCGCCGCGTTCCTCGACCGCTTCCCCAACACCACCGTCGACATGGCCGCACGCATGAGCCAGGTGCAATACCAGTCGGTGCGCGATCGCGAGAAGGTGCGGAACTTCTTCATCCGCTACCAGGGCCGGGTGCTGTACGGCACCGACCTGACCTTTGCCGCGGACGCCGATCCCGCGGAATTCAGGCGCGAGGCGCATCGGGTATGGAGCTCCGACTGGCGCTATCTGGCGACCGGCGAAACCCAGCGGGTGGACATGATCGACGCCGATGTGCCGGGTCTCGCGTTGCCGCGCGCGGTGGTGGACAAGATCTACTACGCCAACGCCGTGCGCGTCTTTGCTGCGCCCAGGCCGGTCGACTGAAGGGCTTACGCCAGCTTCAGCTCGAAACCGAGTTGCTGGCTGGCCTGGATGATTTCCTCCGGCGCGCCGGTGTCCGTGATCAGCATGTTCAACGCGGCAACGGGGATGATGCGATGCAGACAGATCTTGCCGAACTTCGAGCTGTCCGTGATGGCAATGACCAGGCGGGCGGTCTCCACCATCTTGCGGTTGAGCAGCGCCTCGGGCTCGTAATGGGTGGTGATGCCGCGCTCCAGGTCGAAGCCATCCACGCCAAGGAACAGCTTGTCTACATGCAGCGCGTCCAGCGCTTCGACGGTCAGCCCTCCATAGAACGCCATGCTGCGGCGTCGCAGCTCCCCGCCGAGCATGACGATGGTGATGTTGTTCTTGGGGGCAAGCGCAGTCAGCACGCCGTAGTCGTTGGTGACCACGGTGATGTCGATGTCCTGAACCGCTTCGGCCAATTGGATGGCCGTGGTACCCGAGTCGATGACGACCGTGTCTCCGGGCTTGATCAGTGCCGCGGCGCAAGCGCCTATGCGACGTTTCTCATCCAGGTGGGTGGTGCATTTCGCTTCGTAGTTGGGCTCGGCCGAGGCACCGTTCATCACGCCACTGTCGATCGCCCCGCCATAGGCCCGCGCCATGACTCCGCGTTCGGCCAGATAACGAAGATCTTTGCGCACGGTCTGCGCGCTCACACCGAAGCGGTGAGCAAGGCTGGTGACCTGGACGCTGCCATGCTGGCGGACGAGTTCGCTGATCTGGAGGCGTCGTTGACTGGTGTCGCGGGTGGCGGTCATGGGGGGATTCCTGCGGGTGTCCAAATTATGCCGTATTTCGTTGTATTTCGCTATTGATGTATAACGAAACATGATATAGGCTCGGTTTCGTTGTTTAGCCAGCAGGTCCGTCGCCTAGCCCCTGGAGGAGAGCCAGTGAATACCGCGCCCCTACACCGAAACACACTGTTTTATGGAGTTGCGTTTGCCCTGCTGATGCCTGCGACAGCCCTGTCCCAAGCCACGCCAGGCAGCGCGCCCGCAACGCAAGAGTCGCAGACAACACAAGAGTCGCAGACAACACAAGAGTCGCAGACGTCACCGTCGGATAAAACGGCGCAGACGCGCGACAACGTGACCGATTTGGGAGCGGTGGTGGTCACCGGCGTGCGCGCCAGCCTGGCGCGCTCGACCGAACTCAAGCGCGACGCCGGTACCGTGCAGGATTCGATCAGCGCGCTCGAGCTGGGCAAGTTCCCCGACGACAACGTGGCCGATTCGCTCAGCCACATCACCGGCGTGTCCATTTCGCGTACTGCCGGTGGCGAAGGACAGAGAGTCAGCGTACGTGGCCTGGGCCCGGAGTTCACGCTGACCACCTTCAACGGACGCATCCTGGCCACCGACGGCGCCGGCCGCGATTTTGCCTTCGATGTATTGCCGGCCGACGTGATCAGTGGCGCCGACGTGATCAAGGGCGCCCAGGCCTCACTGACCGAAGGGGCCATCGGCGGCCTGGTCAATCTGCGCTCGGCCAGTCCATTCGACCAGAAGGGCCAGCACGGCATCGTGCGCCTGGAAGGCGATCGCAACCTGATGTCCGAACTCAACGGAAGCAAGCTCTCGGCCACCTACAGCAACACCTTCGCCAACGACACCATGGGCGTGCTGCTGGGCGTGGTCTACGCCCATCGCAAGGATCGCACCGACATTGCCGGCAACGATGGCGGCTGGACCCGGAACCCGGATCCCAACGACCCCAACTGGTGGGGCAACGCCTGGGGCGGCAACATCGACCCCAACGGCAACGGCGTACTGGATCCGAACGAATATGGCCTGATCGCCCCGGGCCAGTTCCGGGTTGGCTCGATCATGGAGGACAAGAAGCGCAGCGCCTTCTCCGGCAAGTTCGAATGGCATCCGAGCGACAACGTGCGCATCGTGCTGGACGGCCTGAAAACCCGCCTCGACTCGCCGCACGTGGCCTACCAGCAATCCTACTATCCGCTGTTCGCACCGGGCCGCTGGTCCGACATCACCGTGCAGAACGGCATCGTCACCGGCTTCACCATGAACAACCCGGATCCGGAACTGCGCCTCAATCCGGAACTGCTGAACCAGACCGAATACCGCGTGGTCGACACCGACCTTTACGGTCTCAACGGCGAGTGGAAAGTCACCCCCGACCTGACCCTGACCGGCGACCTGTACCGCTCCACCTCGAAGCGCCACTCCGGTGGCCAGGACACCTACGCCGTCCTGCGCATGAACCTGCCCAACACCGCCCGCATCACCCTGGGCCCGAATGCGGTGCCCAATGTCGATGTCCAGTTCAACGACGGCCGCAACCTTGCCACGGGCCTGGCCAACGGCCAGTTCACCGAGTCGGACTTCAACACGCATTACATGGAGTTGAGCGGCGACAACATCGAGGACAAGATCACCGGTGGCACGGTGGCTGGCAACCTGCTGGTCGGCCGCTGGGGCGTGGACCGCCTGCGCTTTGGCGCGACCCGCACCGACCGCAGGAAGTCGCGCGACCTGATCAACAACACCCTCAACGGCGGCGCCGACTACTACTCCGGAAACAATGCCATCAACGTGGCCGACCTGGGCGCCGGAGTGATCTCGCACAGCTTCCACCTGCCGCACTTCATGGATGACGTGAACAGCAGCTTCCCGCGCAGCTTCGTGGCCTTCGACGTGCCCAACTACCTGGCCCGGCTGCAGGCCTACGACGGCCACCTGCGTCCGGACGGCACGCCGTACAACTATGCCCTGGCCGGCCCGAAATGGAACCCGCTGCAAAGCTACCGGGTTCGCGAGAAGACCGATGCCTTCTACGTGCAGGCGGACATGTCGGGCGACCGCTGGGACGGCGACATCGGCGTGCGACTGGTGAAGACGAACACCAGGGCCCAGGCCTGGGATGCCAAGATCCTGAACATCACCAAGAACGGCGCGTTCAACTACACGGCAACGTACGCTGCCCCGACCCCGGTCGTCCAGAACGCCGACTACACCTTCCTGCTGCCTTCGGCGAATTTCACCTGGCACTTCACCGACCAGTTGCAATTGCGCCTGGGTGCGGCCAAGACCATGGCCCGCCCGCCGGTCGACCAGCTCGCGCCGACCAACACCACCGCGAGCGTGTCGTGGGGCGAGTTCACCCAGGTCTACGGCGGCAATGCGCACCTGAAGCCCTATAGTGCGGCGCAGGGAGACATGTCGCTGGAGTGGTACTTCGCCGACCATTCCATCGCCAACGTGGCCGTGTTCTACAAGCGCATCAAGAACCAGATCACCACCAGCTGGGAGCCGGGCCAGGACATCGGCGTACCGGGTTACCTGTTCAACGTCATGCGTCCGATCAACGGCGATTACGCCAAGGTCAAAGGCCTCGAGGCCGGCCTGCAGCACTTCTGGGAAAGCGGTTTCGGCGTGAATGCCCAGTACACCCGCAACTGGTCGCGCAGCTGGGTGAATGGCGAGGAACGCCCGCTCGAGGGCATCGCCCCGGCGACCTATTCGCTGGGCGCGATGTACGAGAAGGGCAAATGGTCGCTGGGCGCCAACGCGGTCCGCACCGATGGCTTCGTCACGGCGATCAACGTAATCGGCACCGGCTACAACACCCAGGCCGCTGCGATCACCTGGTTGACCGCACACGTGACCTACGAAATCAACGACATGTTCAGCATCAGCCTCCAGGGACAGAACCTGCTGGACGATGCGCAGACCTACAGCATCAACGGCAACCCGCTGCTGTCGCAGGGCTATAACCGATATGGCCGGTCTTTCAATCTGGGAGCGAGCTTGCGGTTCTAGAGCGTCGATGGGAACCGGTGGCTCCCGCGGAGGTATGTGGTTTGGGGCTGGCGAACGCTTCGGTATCAGTCCGGTTGCGGAACTGGGCCTGGCTTGTCGCTGGCTGTGATCTGCAGCGCGAGGTTGTACAGGATGCGCAGGTCCTCATCGTCCAGCACGTCACCCTGCATGCCGCGGAAGTGATGGTGGAACGCACGTACCGCGGCGGCGCGGTCGTCCAGCGGGTAGCCGATCGCGGCCAGCGCCAGCCATGGGTCGAAGCCGCTAGGCGGATCGATCAGTGCGCCGCGCGGCCAGCGGCCGTAGCCGGCGTCGGCCAGTTGCCGCCACGGGAAGCGCGGGCCGGGGTCGTCCTTGCGGCCGGGGGCGAGGTCCTCGTGGCCGATGATCTGCGTACGCGGGATGTGCAGCCGCGTGCTGAGGTCGGTCAGCAGGCGCAGCAGGCTGTCGATCTGCGGTTGCGCGAACGGCGTGGCGCCGTCGTTGTCCAGTTCGATACCGATCGAGGCGGAATTGATGTCGGTGATCGTGCCCCAGTGCCCGGGGCCGCCATGCCACGCGCGCAACTGGTCGGATACCAGCTGGTAGATGTGGCCGTCGGCGCCGATCAGGTAATGCGAGCTCACCGGCCCGCCGCTGTTCGCCGTGCGCAGGGTGTCCAGGCTCTGCTGCACCGACTGCTGCTGGGTGTAGTGCAGCACGATCAGCACCGGCCGGCGGATGTCGTGGTTCGGCGACGGCACCCAGGTCGCCAGCGGGTTGCGCGGCGGCAGCGGCGCGCAGGCGGCGAGCAGCGCGAGCAGCGCCAGCAGGGCCGCGCGGCGCAGCTGGCGGGGCAGGGCGAACGGATCACGCATCGCTGACGGTTCCTTGCTCCATCACTGCAGGTACGGCGCGGCGATCGCCAGCGCGGTGCGGTACGGTTCCGGCTCGTTGCGGTTGCTGAGCAGGATCACCGTGAGGCGTTGCTTCGGCCAGCGCACGATCACGTTGCGGAAGCCGATGCTCTCGCCGGAGTGCCACAGCGTGTCGCCGGTGATGCGCCAGCCGTAGCCGTAGCTGGCCTCGTATGGCTCGCCGGTGACCTTCACGTGCGGGCTGAAGGCGAGCTTGCGCGAGGTGGTGCTGAGCAGGCGGTCGTCGTACAGCGCGGCGTCCCACTTGGCCAGGTCGTCGATCGAGGAATAGATGCCGCCGTCGCCGCGGGTGGCGCTGGTGACGCTCTGGTCGGTGCGCGTCCAGCCGCCGTTTTCTTCGCTGTAGCCGTAGGCGCGATTTTCCACCTCGGGGCCGCCGCGCTCATACAGCAAGGTGTGGTCCATGTGCAGCGGCTGGAAGATGTGCTGCCGGAGATACAGCGGCAGGCTGATGCCGGAGGCGCGCTCCACCACCAGGCCGAGCAGCACGTAGCCGGAGTTGCTGTAGCGGTAGGCCGTGCCGGGCGCGAAATAAGTCTTCGGCGTGGCGGACAGCAGGCGCAGCACGTCGTTGTCGCTGACCTGTCCGGTGCTGCCGGGCGGAATCAGGTCCTCGTAGTCGACCAGGCCGCCGGTGTGCGTCAGCAACTGGCGCAGGGTGACCGCGGCCGTCGTTTCCGGCAGCGAAGGTAACCAGCGGCGCACCGGATCGTCGAGCTTGAGGCGGCCGCTTTCGGCCAGCAGCAGGATCGCCGTGGCGGTGAACTGCTTGCTCACCGAGGCGAGCCGGTAGTTGGTGGCCGGCGTGGCTTTGCCTTCGTCCTCGAGATTGGCCAGGCCGTAGCTGCGGCGCACGATCGGCTTGCCGTCCTTGAGCACCAGCAGCGAGGCGCCAGGGACGTCGCCGCTATAGCGCTGCATCAGTGCGTCGATCGGGTCGACCGGCTTGATGCCGCTGGCGCAGCCGCCGAGCAGCAAGGTCAGTGCGAGGCCAGCAAGCAGTTTCGGCATGGCGGAATCCCCCCTGTTCGTGGTGCCGTCATTGCACCGGCACGTCGTAGATCGTGTGCGGCGTCGGCTCCGGCGAGAGCGTGTAGTGCCACCACTCCATCGGGTAGTTGCGGAAGCCTTCGCGCCGCATCGCGTCGCGCAGCAACTGGCGGTTGGCGTGTTGCTGCGCGGTGACGTCGGGCGCGTCGGTGTGTGCGCGCACGTCGAAGAAGTCGAAGTCGGTACCCATGTCCAGCGCTTCGCAGCGCTTGCCGTCGGCGGCGCAGCGCTCAAGGGTGAGGTCGATGGTGGCGCCGCGGCTGTGGCCGGAGACCGGCGCGATGTAGTCGCCGAGCAGTTTCGACTTGTCCAGCGTGGGGTAGTGCTGCGGCTTGGTGCGCTGATCGTCGAGGTCGTGCGCCCAGCGCACGAAGTGCGCCACCGCGCGGGCGGGGCGGTAGCAATCCCAGATCTTCAGGCGCCGGTGTTGCGTGCGCAGTTCGTGCTCGACCCGCGCCAGTGCCTCGGCGACCGGGCGCAGCAGCAGGCACTTCGGCGCCAGGTAGCCGTCCACCGGCGCACCCACGAAATTGTCGCTGCCGGCGTACTTGATGTCCTCGGCCATGTCCGGCACCAGGCTGCGGATATCGACCAGGTTGGCCGCGGCGGCAGTCGTCGCCGGCGACAGGGTGGGCGGTTGCTCCGCGGCATGGGCGCGGCCGGTGGCGCCGAGGGCGACGAGCAAGCCGAGCAGGAGCAGGGGACGGCGGGTCGAGATAATCATCGGTGGCAACCCCCACGACGCTGGAAAGCCAGGTCTTCGTAGTCGGAGCTGAAATCGCCTTGCGGGTCGAGCTTGGCCATGCGCAAGGTGATCGGCTGGCTGGCGGTGGCCGCGTGGAAATCCAGCCACGCGTCCAGCTCGCCGCTGTCCCAATGCACCAGGTAGCGGTCGCCCAGGCGCATCACCGTGCCGGTCAGCGTGGGCGACTTCGCGGCGGCGAAACGCAGCTTGCCGTCGCGCGGGCACAACGAGACATCGCCGAACCACGGGTCGCGGTATTCGCCGGTCCAGGAGGCCAGCTCCGCCGTGGTGGCCGGCCGTTGCGCCGAGGTATCCGGGGCGGTCGAGCCGGCGGGGCGCTGCGCGGCCTGCCGCTCCAGCGCGTCGGCATACCAGTTCACGTCGCGCGGTTCGTCGGGTGCGGTGAAGTGCTTGACCAGCATTTCGCCGAGCACGGTGCGCGCATCGTCCGCCTCGCCGTTGATCATGAACACGAAGCCGCTCTTGCGGTCCGGCAGCAGCGCCAGCATCGAATACATGCCGTTCAAGGTGCCGGTGTGCCAGACCAGCCACTGGCCGTCGACGTCGGCCATGCGCCAGCCGTAGCCGTAGGCCATCACGTGGGTGTTGTCCCAGGCACGGCGCTGCTCGGAAACGGGGATCAGCATGTGCGGCGCCTGCAGCACGCTGCGTTGCACCGGCGACAGCCACTTCAGCTGCGCCGTGCTGGGCACCAGCCAGTTGCGCGCCCAGGCCAGCATGTCGGTGAGGTCGCAGCGGATGCCGCCGGCGGCGGCCGAGGTGATCGCGGGAATCGTGGCGTCCTCGGGTATTGCCACGTTGCGGCCGCCCTCGCGGCGATGCGGCGTGGCCACGTCGCCCACCGTGTCGCGGTTCCACGCGCCGACCTGGCAGCGGTCCAGGTGCAGCGGCTCGAACACTTCGCGGCGCATCAGCGTTTCGTACGGCGCGCCGCCCGCGGCGGCGGCGACTTCGCCGGCCACCACGTAGAGCAGGTTGTCGTACTGGTATTGCGCGCGGAAGCTGTAGCCGGGCTTGATGAAGGCGAGGCCGTGGATGATGTCGGCGCGGGTGAACGCGTTCGGTTCAGGCCACAGCATCAGGTCGCCGCCGCCTTCGGGCAGGCCGCTGGAATGGGTGAGCAGGTCGGCCACGCGCATGTTCGCGGTGACCCACGGATCGTGCATGCGGAACTGCGGCAGGTACTTCATCACCGGATCGTCCCAGCGCAACTTGCCCTGGTCGACCAGCCGGCCGAGCAGGGCGGTGGTCATCGCCTTGCTGTTGGAGGCGATCTTGAACAGCGTGCGCGGGGTGATCGGCTGGCCGGAGCCGGCGACGGTCTCGCCGGTGGTGCGCACGTAGACGACCTGGCCGTGCTCGATCACGCCGACGGCGATGCCGGGCAGGTGATAGCGGGCGATGGTGGCGTCGACGATCTTGTCGAGCGCCCTGGTTTCAGGTGTTGCTGTGCCGGCGTGGGCGCTGGCGGCCGTCAGGACCAGCGCGGTGGCGAAGAGCCAACGGCGCCCACGTAGGTTGGGGTGAGCGAAGCGAACCCCAACATGCTCTCGGTGCGGCGGAATTTGTTGGGGTTCGCTTCGCTCACCCCAACCTACGAATGCGTCAACGGCGGCTGCGTCAGCGCTGCGCATGGCGCTCGACCTCACTCCATACGCGCAGCAGGTTGCCGCCCCACAGCTTGGCGATGTCGGCGTCGCTGAAACCGGCGCGGCGCAGCGCGGCGGTGACGTTGCGGGTTTCGCCGGCGTCCTTCCAGCCGATGATGCCGCCGCCGCCGTCGAAGTCGGAGGCGAGGCCGACGTGGTCGATGCCGGCCACCTTCACCATGTGCCGGATCTGCTTCACGTAGTCGTCCAGGGTGGCCAGCGGGTATTTTTTCTGGATCTCGGCCATGCCGGCTTCCATCTCCGGCCGGTAGTCGTCGCTGTCGCTGTCGTACTCCTTCTCGCCGGCCTGCTTGGCGATGGCGTTCTGCAGTTTCTTTTCGGCGGCCTCGCGGCCCGGGTCCTTCTTCAGGAATTCCTTGTAGGCCACGGCGTCGATCACGCCGCCCTTGGCGGCGATCGCGCGCAGCAGGTCGTCGGGCAGGTTGCGCGGGTGGTCGAGCACGGCGCGGGCGCCGGAGTGCGAGGCGATGAGCGGCGTGCTGGACAGCTTGAGCGCATCGCGCACGCAGTTGTCCGAAGCGTGGGAGATGTCGACCAGCATGCCGAGCTGGTTGGCGCGTTTCACCACAGCGCGGCCGAAGTCGCTCATGCCCTTGTCGCCGGCGCCGTTCATCGCCGGCTCGCCATGCTCGGTATCGGGTAGCGAGCTGGTGCACAGGTCGTTGTTGCCGACGTGGACCAGGCCGACGGAGCGCGCGCCGCGATCGAACGCGGCGTCGAGGCGGTGGATGTCGTGGCCGAGCGAGTAGGCGTTCTCGATCTCGATCGTCGCCGAGAGCAGGCCGGCCTTGTGGTTGGCGAGCAGCTGTTCGGGCGTGGTGGCCAGGCGGATGCGGTCGGGATACATCATCAGCATGCGGCCGATGCCGTCGTATTTCTGGCTGGCCTGTTGCACCGCCTTGGCGTAGCCGGCGGCGTCGAGCTGGTGCTGCGGCACCCAGACCACGAAGAACGCCGCGTTCAGGCCGCCGCGCTCCATCTTGCCCAGGTCGACCAGCAGGCGGGTATCGTGCCCGACGTCGAAGCGCGGCTCGCCCATGTAGTTGAAGGGGATGTCGACATGGGTGTCGATGGTGATCGGCGGATCCTGCTGTGCTTGCGCGGGCAGCGTCCCGGCGACGCTCAAGGCGGCGAGGAGGGCGAGGCGGACAGTCGTGTTCATGGCGTTTCCCAGTTCCGGGCCGGCTGTTCACCGGCGATCATGTCCTCGAAGTGCTGGCGCCGCCGCACCACGGCGTAGCGGCCCCGCTGCAGCAGTACCTCGGCGGCCAGCGGCCGCGAGTTGTAGGTGGAGGCCATCGACGTACCGTACGCGCCGGTGGCCTTGATCAGCAACAGGTCGCCGGCGGCGCACTCGGGCAGTTCGCGTGCGCGGGCGAAAGTATCGCCGGTCTCGCACACCGGGCCGACGATGTCGTAGGTGGCCAGCAGGCGCCGCTCGTCCGCTACCGGCACGATGTCGTGCCAGGCGTCGTACAGGCTGGGCCGCTGCAGGTCGTTCATCGCCGCGTCCAGCACCAGGAACGTGCGGTCGATGCCGGGTTTGACGCGGATCACCCGGGTCAGCAGCACGCCCGCCTCGGCGACCAGGTAGCGGCCCGGTTCCAGCAGCAGGCGGCCGCGGAAACCGGCCAGCGCCTCGCGGATCGCGCCGACGTAATCGGCCGCGGCCACCGGCTGGTCCACGCCGGCGCGATAGCACACGCCCAGTCCGCCGCCGACGTCGATGCTGTTGACCGGATGGCCGGCCTGCTCGAGTTCGCGCCAGAACGCGGCGACCCGCTGCAGTGCCAGCCGGAACGGTTCGACGCTGAGGATCTGCGAACCGATGTGCACGTGCAGGCCGTCGAGCTGCACGTGGGTGAGCTGGCTGCGTTCGGCGAACCAGCGGCGCGCCTCGTCGATGCTGACGCCGAACTTGTTCTCCGACTTGCCGGTGGAGATCTTCGCGTGGGTCTGCGCGTCCACGTCGGGGTTGACGCGCACGGCGGCGCGCGCGGTCGTTTCCTGCGCCTTCGCGACCCGCTGCAGGGTATGCAGTTCGTCCAGCGATTCGACGTTGAAGCGCATGATGCCGACGTTCAGCGCGCCGGCGATCTCGTCGGTGCTCTTGCCGACGCCGGAGAACACAATGCGCTCGGCCGGCATGCCGGCGTTGAGCGCGCGGCGCAGCTCGCCGACCGAGACGATGTCGGCACCGACGCCGGCGTTCGCCATCAATTGCAGGATGGCGAGGTTCGGGTTGGCCTTGACCGCGAAGCAGATGGTGGCGTCGAGGCCGGTCAGCGCGGCCTGGAGTTCGCCGATGCGCTGGTGGATCGCGCTGGCGGAGTAGGCATGCAGGGGCGTGCCAATCCGCTGCGCCAGGGCCTGCAGGTCGACCCCGTCGAAGTGGCGGTGGGCGTCGTCCGCCTGCGTGGCAGTTGCCGTCGTCGTCGGGCGGCTGGTTGTTGGCGTGGACATGGCCTGGTGCCGTTGCTGCTGCGGTGAAACCGCAAAAAAAGAGCGGCCCGGCAGTTGCGCGGGCCGCGATCGGGGGAGGACGATCAGAAGTTGACGGACATGGTCAGCTGGGTGAAGCGCGGCGACTGGAAGCCAAGCGGCTGGCGGAACGTGTCGCTGGTGGAATTGGAGATGGACGTCTGCAGATCCTGATCCACCGCCGTGGTGTGCTTCTGGTTGAGCAGGTTGTAGACGGCCAGCTTCACCCGGAACTCGCCGCCATCGAACGGCTGGATGTAGCTGATGCCGGCGTTGAGCGTGAAGGTCCACGGCAGGCGGCCGTACTTGCCGCGCGGCGAGCGTTCATAGACGCGGTTCTCGGACACCGGCGAGTCGCAGTTCTGCACGCAGATGAAGTAGCTGTGGTAGTTGGTGGCGTCGTAGGGGTTGCCCACGCCGAAGCCGGTGATCGGGCCGCCGGAGGCGGCGTTCACGTCGGCGCCGAGCTGCCAGTGCGGGGTGAGCGCATAGGTGCCGCGCAGCTTGAACTGGTGGCGGCGGTCGTTCGGCAGGTAGCCGTCGCCGCCCAGGTTCACCCACGGATCGTCGAAGTTCTCGGTGCGGCCGGTGTCGTCGAAGTCGGTGTCCGAGTTGACCGGGCCTTCCGCGTTGCCGCGGTTCCACGACATCGTGTACGAGGCGTTCATCGCCCACTTCTCGTCCCACGCGCGGTTCAGCTGCAGCTCGACGGCGGCGTAGGTGCGCTTGGGCTTCACCCAGCCGCGCTGGCCCAGGTAGTTGCCCTGGGCGTCATACATCGCCCAGCCTTCCTTGGAGGTGTCCACGGTGAGGTAGCCGTCAGGGGTGCCGTCGCAGTTGGTGTCGCCCCACACGGTGACCTTCTTGCCAGGGTTGGCCATCACCCAGCCGATGTAGCCGTTCTCGCCGCACTGCGCGGTGGCGCTGATCTCCATGTCGTCGATCGCGTTGTGCAGGCGCCGGTAGGTGGCGCTGACGCCCCACGACCACTGCGAGGTGATCAGCTGCTGGAAGCCCAGGATCGCTTCGTCCTGGTAGACCGGATCCATGTTCTTGTCGACCTCGGAACGCAGGTCGCCGACGGTGCCGTCGCCCTGCGAATTGTCGACCGGGCCGATCTGCGGGCCGAGCTTCGGGACGGCGTACTCGACGCCGTTGAGGGTCTTGTACTCCCAGCCGTCGAACGCGTAGTAGGTGCGCTCGTCGAGCAGGCCGCCGGCCTGCTTGATGTTGATCACGTTGGCCACCGGCAGGTAGTAGCGGCCGAGGTTGCCGAACAGCTTGGTGCTGCCGTCGCCCTTCATGTCCCAGGAGAAGCCCAGCCGCGGCGCGATCTGCCGGCTCATCTTGATGTAGCTGCGGCCTGCGGCGTCCTGGTTGTCGAAGCTGTCGTTGCGCACGCCGGCGTTGAGCACCAGGCTGGGTGTCACCTGCCAGTTGTCCTCGATGTAGTACGCGGCATTCTTGGTGGTGAAGGTGCCGGCGATCTCGTAGCGGCGTGCGCGCACGTAGGCGTCGTAGCCGGCCGGCACCACGCCGCCGTTGGAGATGGTGGAGCCGGCGCTGGCGGCGTACAGGTTGTAGTAGTACGCGCCCGGCCCGGCGTAGTGGCGGTTGTAGTCGGAGGTGTCGTTTTCGTGGTCGTAGCCGAAGCGCAGCAGGTGGTCGCCCAGCGTCCACTCGAAGTCGGCGCGGGCCTGCTTGCGGGTGTCGTTGCGTTTGTACACGGTGGAGCTGCTGGTGCAGCCCAGCTGCACGCCCGGATCGTGGATTGCCCGGAACGCGTTGTTCGCCGAGACGTAGTTGCAGTCGATGTCCAGCTGCGAGCGGGTGAACGCCTCGCGCTCGTTGCGGCCGTACATCAGCTTCATCGACAGGTCGTTGGTGAGGTAGCTGGTCCAGGTCAGCGCCCAGTTCTTGCCGCCGGTATCGGTGAAGACCTTGTTGGTGCGGGTGCCGATAGTGCTGGTGTCGTAGTCGTAGCTGTAGACGTCGCCGGTGTTCTTGTTCTTGTCGGAGAACGCCATCAGCTGCAACACGTTGCTGTCGGTGATGTTCCAGTCGATCGTGGTGCCCCAGAAGCCGGTATCCGAGTTGTTGGAGGTCAGCGTGGTGCCGGCGTTGTTGGTGTTGCGCGGGCTGCTGCCGCGGGCCTCGTACATGGCGAAGATGAACAGTTTGTCCTTGACGATCGGGCCGGAGGCCCAGATGTTCGTCTTCACCAGCGAGTCCTGGTCGCGGCTGGCGGTGAGGTAGCGGTGGCCGCTGGCGTCATAGTGATCGTCGGCGCGCGAATGCCAGTTGCCGGGCTCCAGGGTGATCTCCACGCCACCCTTGAACTCGTTGGTGCCTGAGCGCGCCACCGCATTGACCACGCCGCCGGTAGTGCGGCCGAACTCGACCGAGTAGCCGCCGGTCTTGACCTGGAACTGGTCGTAGAACGCGAACGGCGCTTCGGAGAAGCCGTTGCGGTTGTAGAAGTCGGTGACGTTGAGGCCGTTGACGTAGAACGCGTTCTCGGCGATCGAGGAGCCGCCGAAGGAAATGCCGCCGAAGGCGGCGTTGCCCTTGACCACGCCGGGCGCCAGCAGCGCCACCGAGGTGACGTTCTGGTCGACCGGCAGGCGCACCAGGTCGGCGCGCGAGACGATGGTGGCCGACTCGGTGGAACGGACGTCGATCACCGGCAGCACCGAGCCGGTGACGTTGATGGTGGCCAGGCTGGTCGCGTTTGCCGCGCCCAGGTCCACTGTGGTGGTGGTGCCCAGCGCCACCGTGACGTTGCGCGTCGGACCCACCGGCTGGCCGCCGCTGCTGGCGCTGATGGTGTACTGGCCCACCGGCAGGAACGGGAAGCGGTAGTTGCCGTCGTTGTCGGCGGTGATCGTGCGAGTCAGGCCGGTGGCCGGATTGGTCACGACCACGGTGGCGCCGGCTTGGGTGCGACCGGCCACCGAACCGTCGTTGTTGGCCGCGTACGCCTGCGGGCCGCCGAAGGCGGCGAGCGCCAGTCCGAGCGCCGTGCCGAGCACGGTCCTGCGCAATGTCCGGGTGTTGCTCATGTTCCCCATCTCCCCATCGACGCCGTCGATGCCATGTTTATGAAAAGCTGCCGGTTAGTTGCCGCTGCGTCCCTGCGCCGCTGGCAGGACCTGCCAGTCGAAGCCGTAATCCAGTTGATCGAAATAGAGGTTGCCGCCGCGCCATTCGGCCTCGCCGCGTTGCGAGTCCACGTCGTCGGAGCGGAACTGCCGCTTGGACGGCTGGAAGCGGCGGCCGTAGTCGTCGTTGAAGGCGATGCGCCAGTTGTCGAGGCCGCCCAGGTAGAACCACTCCAGCGCCTTGTCGTCGCCCGCCGCCGGGTGCAGCCGGCCGGTGGTGACGTCCATCGGCACCCAGCCGTACGGCGGCAGGTACAGGTAGCCCCAGTCGTGGATGTTGCTGTAGCGGCTGCCGTCGTCCGAATACACCATGCCGGACTGCCAGCGCGCGGGGATGCCGTTCAGGCGCAGCAGGGTCATCAGCAGCAGGGTCTGCTGGCCGCAGTCGGCGTGGCCGGCGTGCAGCGCGTAGTCGCTGATGTTGCTGATGGTGGAGTACTCGCGCGCGCCGGCCCAGGGGATCTGGTCGACCGCGGCGAACAGTTTCTGCGCGATGCGGTACGGGTTCTTCTCCTCGCCCACGACCTTGCGCGAGAACGCGCGCATCGCGTCGGTGAACACGATATGCGGTGCGCGCTCGGCCACGAACGGGGCCAGTTCCGGCGTGATCTTCTCCGCCGTGACCCTGGCCGGGTCGATCGCGTGGTATTGCGCGAACAGGGTCAGCTCGTAGGTGACCGAGAACACCGTCTTCTGTCCGGCCACGGCCGGCTTCTCCAGGTACACCGTGCGTTGCGGCGCCGACGCGGGTGCGATCTGGTGCGTGGCCGGCACGCTGGCCACGTAGCGGATGTCTTCCTGCTGGCCCGGCACCGCCTGCGGGTACGGAATCCACGCGCGCACGGTCTCGCCGGCGGGCACGGCGTCGGCGTCGACGGTCAGCGTCTGCGTCATGCGCAGGCGCCGCGGCAGCACGCTGCTCTTGTGTCCGGCCAGCGCGGTCTGGTAGATCGCGCGCTGGTGCTCGTTCAGCGCTTCCATCGGACCGTCGCCGATCGGCGTCTGCACGGCGCGCCGCGCCACCGCTTCGGGGCTGAGCCGGAACAGGTTGCCGGGTGAGCGCTTGAAGTACAGCGTGCGGCCGTCGATCAGCTGGTGCTCGAACAGGCCGGCCGCGTTCCACTTGGCGAATTCGGCGTCGCTGAGGTCGGGGATCTGCTGGCGCACGCGCGCCTTGACCTCGTCGGCGCCGAGGGTGAAGTCGAGCAGGATGCGGCGCATACGTTCGCGCTGGAACGCGAGTGCGTGGCGCGTGTCGGCGGACAGGCCGGGCTGCGCCAGGGCGCCGGCGATCGCCGCGTCGGCCGCCTTGAAGTGGCCGGCGTCGATCTGGGCGATGATGGGGGTGACGGCCTTGCCGCCGGGGCCGGTGCCGGCGAAGGCAGACGGGGCGACCAGCAGCAGGGCGAGCAGGGACACGGCGACGCGCCAGCCACGT
Organism: Rhodanobacter sp. OR87; assembly: GCF_000473345.1. Lineage (NCBI taxonomy): Bacteria > Pseudomonadati > Pseudomonadota > Gammaproteobacteria > Lysobacterales > Rhodanobacteraceae > Rhodanobacter > Rhodanobacter sp. OR87. The sequence continues at coordinate 223,890 of NZ_AXBJ01000005.1, read as the reverse complement.
GCATGGCAGCGTACTTTGGGTGCGACAGGTAGCAACGTATCCATCGACAAACGTCCCCGCAACGAATCCCCTGAAACCGCTGTGTAACACGCTTGCAAATGCCGGTCAATAATTTATGCTTCAATCGAAGCCGATAAGAATCAGCTATTCCTTGATGGTGGAAACCAGCCAGCCTGCGAATGCCCGCGAACGATCCACGAGGGGATGCATGTGATCCACACGGTCTGGCCCTACCTGGCGCTGATGTTGCTGATCGCCGGTTTGTTTCCGGCGATGGAACGCCGCTTCGGCTGGAAGCTGTTTTCGGTGCTGCCGCCGATCGTGCTGACCTATCTGCTGGTCACTGCGCTGGCGGTTTCCGGGCTGTGGCAGGTCAACGCGGAGATCAAGGCGGCGCAGTCGATGCTGGTGTCGCACATGGTGCCGGCCCTGCTGTTCCTGCTGATGATCAACTGCGACCTGCGCGCGATCTGGCGGCTCGGCCCGCGCGTACTCGGCGTGTTCGCCTGCACCTCGCTGAGCCTGTTCGTGGCCTTCATCGGCACCTATCTGATCTATCGCCACTGGCTGCCCGGCAACGACTGGCAGCCGCTGGCCGCGCTCTCCGGCAGCTGGGTCGGCGGCACCGCGAACATGATCGCGGTGAAGCAGGCGATCGGCATGTCAGACACGTACCTGGCGATGTCGCTGCTGACCGATGCGCTGGGCTACTCGATGTGGGTGGTGGTGCTGTTCTCGGTGGCGCGGCTGGCGCCGGCGTTCAACCGCTGGACCCGGGCAAAATCCAGCGGCGACACTCCGCTGGCGCCGGTGAAGGCGAAGGCGCCGACCACCTACGACAGCGTGCTGCTGTGGCTGGGCATGGCGCTGGCGGTGGCGGCGCTGTCGGGCTGGCTGGCCAACTGGCTGCCGGTGTCCGGCATGATCAGCGCGACCACCTGGGCCATCCTGCTGGCCACCGGCTTCGGCCTGGTGGTGGCGCACACACCATTGGCGGAATTCCCTGGCGCCAGCACGATCTCCAGCGCGATGCTGATCAGCGTGGTGGCGGTGCTGGCCTCGCAGAGCAACTTCCAGGGCATCGCGGCGGCGCCGCTGTACCTGCTGTGCGGCGTCACCATCATCGCGATCCACGCGGTGCTGCTGATCGGCTGCGCCAAGCTGTTCCGCTTCGACCTGTACCTGTGCGGGATCTCTTCGCTGGCGCATATTGGCGGCGTGGCCGCCACGCCGATCCTGGCGGCCAGCTATTCGGCCGCGCTGGTACCGGTCGGTATCCTGCTGGCCCTGCTCGGCTACATCCTGGGCACCGGTTTCGGCCTGCTGGTGGCGACGATCCTGTCCACGCTGGCGGGCGGGTGATGCGGTTTCAACATAGGACCAAGACGATGCGATTTTCCCTGCTTGCTGCCACCGTGCTTGCGCTCGCCTTCGCCGGCGCACCGTCGCAGGCGCGCGAGGCGAACGCTGCGTTGACCGTGCCGCCGTCCGGCGTGCTCGGCGTCGGCGAGGCGCAGCTCACGCCCGCATTCTGGATCGGCCTGCAGGCCGAGCCCGATCGGGTGATCCTCGACCGCGCCGCGATCGAGGCGCAGAACGCGAAGTTGCTGCAGCTCGATCCGTCGATGCACGACCTGCGCGCGTTGCCGAAAACCCTGGGCCGCGAGCAGGTTGCCGGCTGGATCGAGGCGCTGTCCGAGCGGCCGGACCGTCCGCTGTTCGACGTCGACGGCCGGCCGGTGCCGGCCGCCACGCTGGATGCCGCGGTCGGCAACCTCGCGCTCGATGCGATTCCCGCGCAGCAGCCGACGCGCTACGGCCTGGTGGTGCGCCGCGCCGCGCTGCGCACGTTCCCCACCACGCTGCGCGTGTTCAGCACAAAGGGCGACACCGACATCGACCGCTTCCAGGAAAGCGCCGAGTTTCCCGGCACGCCGGTGGCGATCGTGCACGCCAGCGCCGACGACCAGTGGCTGTTCGTGGTCAGCCCGCGTTACGCCGCCTGGACCGAGAAGGAGAACGTGGCCGAAGGCAGCGCGGCCGAAGTGTTCGGCTACGCCGACAAGGCGCCGTACCGGGTGATCACCGGCGCGGTAGAGCGCACCGTGTTCACCCGCGAGCAGCCGGCGGTATCGCAGCTGCCGCTGGACATGGGCACGCGCGTGCCGCTGGCGACCGGCCTGGCGCCGGACCAGCCGGTCAACGGCCAGACGCCGTACGCCGCGCACGTGCTCGAGCTGCCGCTGCGCAAGGCCGACGGCACGCTCGGCTTCAGCCCGGCGCTGCTGCAGAAGAACACCGATACCGCCGCCGACTACCTGCCACTGACCCGTGCCAACCTGATCCGCCAGGCGTTCAAGTTCCTCGGCGAGCGCTACGGTTGGGGCCACGCCTACGACGGCCGCGACTGCAGCGGCTTCGTTTCCGACGTGTACCGCAGCATGGGCGTCGAGATGCCGCGCAACACCAGCAAGCAGGCGATCAGCCCGGCGCTGGAACGCCGCGCGTTCACCGCGAAGGACAGCCGCGAAGAACGCCTCAAGGCGGCGCATGCGTTGCAGGTGGGCGACCTGGTCTACATCCCCGGCCACGTGATGATGGTGATCGGCCAGCTGCACGGCCAGCCCTACGTGATCCACGACGTGGGCGGCATGAGTTACCGCAAGGCGGACGGCAGCAAGGCGCACGTCAAGCTCAACGCGGTGTCGGTGACGCCGCTGCTGCCGATGCTGTTCAACGACCAGCAGACCTTTGTCGACCGCATGACCAGCATCGTGCGCATCCGCCACTGAGCGCGCCTGCACCAAGAAGAAAAAGGACACAGATTCCATGAAGGCTTGCCCATGAAAATCACCGACATCCATTTCGGCATGCTGCGGGTGCCGCTGAAGACCCCGTTCAAGACGGCGCTGCGCACGGTCAACACGGTGGAGGACATCGTGGTGATGGTGCATACCGACACGGGCCAGGTCGGCTACGGCGAGGCGCCGGCCACCGCAGTGATCACCGGCGACACCCACGGCTCGATCATCGACGCGATCCGCCACTACATCTCCCCGCGGCTGATCGGCCAGGACATCGCCAACCTCAACCACCTCACCCAGCTGATCCAGTCTTCGATGGAGAAGAACACCAGCGCCAAGGCGGCGGTGGAGATCGCGGTGTACGACCTGTGGGGCCAGCTCTACGGCGCGCCGCTGTACAAGCTCTTGGGCGGCGGCGACCCGGTGATCACCACCGACATCACCATCAGCGTCGACTACATCGACAAGATGGTGGCCGACTCGGTTTCCGCGGTGGAGCGCGGCTTCGAGTCGCTGAAGATCAAGGTGGGCAAGGACATCGGCGTCGACATCGAGCGGGTCAAGGCGATCTACGCCGCGGTGGAAGGGCGCGCGCTGCTGCGGCTGGACGCGAACCAGGGCTGGACCGCCAAGCAGGCGGTGTACGCGCTGCAGACGCTGGAGGAGGCCGGCATCAAGCTGGAGCTGATCGAGCAGCCGGTGAAGGCGCGCGACCTGGCCGGCATGCGCTACGTCACCGAGCGCGTGCACACGCCGGTGATGGCCGACGAGAGCGTGTTCGGCCCGATGGAGGTGATCGAGCTGATCCGCCTGCGCGCGGCCGACATCATCAACATCAAGCTGATGAAGACCGGCGGCATCTCCAACGCGGTGCGCATCGCCGACATTGCCGCGATGCACGGCATCGAGTGCATGATCGGCTGCATGCTGGAAACCAGCATCAGCGTGGCGGCGGCGGTGCACGTGGCGGTGGCCAAGTCGAACGTGATCACCAAGGTCGATCTGGACGGCCCCTCGCTGTGCCAGTTCAATCCGGTCGACGGTGGGGTAATCTTCAACGAGTCGGAAATCTCGGTGACGGACGCCCCCGGACTGGGCATCCGCGAGATCCGCGGACTGGAGAGGATCGAAGCCTGATGTCGCCGCTGGTCAAAATCCGTTCGGAACGCGACCAGATGTCGGCAGTGGAGCGGCGCATCGCCGACTTCATCCTCGAAAACGCGCAACTCCTGCGCGACTACTCCTCGCAGCAACTGGCCAACGCGCTGGGGATCAGCCAGTCCAGCGTGGTCAAGTTCACCCAGAAGCTGGGCTTCAAGGGTTACCCGGACCTGAAGTATTCGGTCGGCGAGGCGATCGCCCGCGCCGACAACGGCGACACGCCGCAGGTCGCGGCGGCGAGCGGCGGCGAGGGCGGTGGTGCCTCCGCCGGCAACTTGTGGCGGCGCAAGTCCGAAGCCGAGGAGGCGACCCGGCTGATCAACCCGCCGCAGACCCTGCATGCGGTGGCCGACGCGATCGAGCAGGCCGGCCGTGCCGGCAAGGTGTTCATCATCGGGCTGGGCGAGGACGACATCCACGCGCGCGGCTTCGCGCTGAAGCTGTCGCTGCTGGGCATCCTCACCGTGCACAACTTCGACACCGCGCGGATGACCGCGAACGTCTCCGCGGCCAGCGCCGGCGACGTGCTGCTGGTGTTCTCCGAGCACGGCAACCATCCGGCGCTGTGCAAGATCGCCCGCTACTTCCGCGAGCGCCGCGGCCAGGTGATCACGGTGACGCGACACACCGCCAACCCGCTGCGCGCACTGGCCGACCTCGCCCTGGTGGTGTCGGCGCACGACGAGCTGCCGTACGTCCAGCCGCTGCTGTACCAGTCGGCGCTGCAGCACCTGCTCGACGGCGTATTCGTGCAGCTGTGCGAGGGCCACGACGATCGCCACGCGCAGCTGCTGGCCAACCTCGACCGCATCCAGCTGATGCTGGAGCCGTGAGGGCCGGGAATGGGGAATCGGGAATTGTAGGAGCCCGCTTGCGGGCGATACTTTTGAGCCGGGATTCGGGATTCGGGATTCGCAGAAGCACCACCCGCAAGCGGGCTCATGTTGCGTGATGAAGAATTGCCGGATGAAAAGCTGATGACTGTTCACCGTCGCACCCTTGCCCTGCTGGCGTTTGCCGCCACGCTTGCCGGCGCTGCGCATGCCGCCGCCGCGGACGCGCCCTGGCAGGACGCCCGCCAGATGATCGTGGTCACCACCGCCGGCTGGAATGTTGATCACGGCGAGCTGCGCGCCTTCGAGCGCCACGGCGATGCCTGGCGGGAAGTCGTCGCGCCCGCACCGGTGACCATCGGCAAGAACGGCGCCGGCTGGGGCCTGGGCCTGAACGCGCCGCAGACCGGCGGCCCGGTGAAGCACGAGGGCGACAACCGCAGCCCGGCCGGCGTGTTCCGCATCGGCGAGGCGTTCGGCTACGCCGCGCACACGGCCACTGCGTTGCCCTACCGCGCGCTCAGCGCCAGCGACTGGTGCATGGATGTCAGCGGCACGACGCAGTACAACCGCATCGTCGACGCGAACGTGGTCGGCGTGGAGGCGGTGAAGGGTTCCAGCGAGCCGATGCGGCGTGACCTGCATGCGAACGGCGACCAGCGCTACCGGCTCGGCTTCGTGATCGAGCACAACGTGCAGGCGGCGCCGCAGGGCGGCAGCTGCATCTTCGCCCACCTGTGGAAGTCGCCCAGCGACGCCACCGCCGGCTGCACCGCGATGACGCCGGCGCTGATGCAGCGGCTGCTGGCCTGGCTGAAGCCGCAGGACCACTCGGTGTTCGTGCTGCTGCCGCAGGCCGAGTACGAACGCCTGCGCGCGTCGTGGCGGCTGCCGGCGCTGGTCACCGCGGAGCCTGCGCAGTGAGTGCCACCAGTCGGGTGCTGACCGGGCTGGCCGCCGGCGCGCTGATCGGCCTGCTGCTGGCCGGCTGGGACGAAACCGTGGCGTTGCAGGTGGCGAACGTGGCGCAGCCGATCGGCAAGCTGTGGTTGAACGCGCTGCAGATGACGGTGGTGCCGCTGGTGCTGGCGCTGGTGGTGGTGGGCGTCAATACCGCCACCGACGCGGCCGCCTCGGGCCGCATCGCGCGACGCGCGATCGTGGTGTTCATCGTGGTACTGACCGGCGGCGCGCTGTTCGCCGCGCTGGCCGCGCCGCTGGTGTTCGCGCTGTTCCCGCACAATCCGGCGCTGATCACCGCGCTCGACCACGCCAGCGTGCCCGCGGCCGCGCAGGCGGCGCCGAACTGGATCGACACGCTGGTGGCGATCGTGCCGAACAACGCGGTCATGGCCGCGGCGCAGAGCGCGATGCTGCCGCTGGTGGTGTTCGCGCTGTTCCTCGGTTTCGCGCTGACCCGGATCGCGCCGGCGCGGCGCGCGCTGCTGATGGAATTCTTCCAGGCGATCAGCGATACGATGATCGTGATCGTGCGCTGGGTGCTGTGGATCGCGCCGCTGGGCGTGTTCGCGCTGATCCTTTCCGTGTGCGCTCGCTCGGGCTTAGGGATGCTCAGCGCGCTCGGCGTATACGTGCTGGTCGAGTGCCTGCTGTACCTGGCGGTCACCGTGATGCTGCTGCCGCTGGCGGTGGTGTTCGGCGGCGAGAAGCTGCGCCGGTTCGCGCTGGCGCTGGTGCCGGCGCAAGTGGTGGCGGTCAGCACGCAGTCCTCGCTGGCCTCGCTGCCGGCGATGTTGGAAAGCGCCGACCGTCGGCTCGGCTATCCGCAGCAGGTCGCCGCGCTGGTGCTGCCGATGGCGGTGAGCCTGTTCCGCCTGACCAGCCCGGTGCAATATGTGACCTCGGCGGTGTTCATCGCCTGGGCCTACGGCATCGACCTGTCCACCGCGCAGCTGCTTGCCGGCGCGCTGCTCGCGGTGGTGATCAGCCTGGGTTCGGTCGGCCTGCCGGGCCAGGTCACCTTCATCGCCACCAACCTGCCGGTGGCGCAGGCGATGGGCCTGCCGCTCAGCCCGCTGGGCCTGATGCTGGCGGTCGACACCCTCCCCGACGCGCTGGCCACGCTGGGCAACGTCACCGGCGACCTCACCGCCACCAGCGTGGTGACGCGGCAGTCGCGGCGCGATACGGCCTGAATTGCCGGCTCTTCCGTTGCGTAGGGTGGTACGGCTTGCGCTCCTTTGTCGCCGACTTTGCACCATACGCTCCAGGTTTCTGCTGGATCGCCATACAAGGCGGCGACGGCATCCACGCCAGCCTTGCCAGGGCGAAACCTGTGCCTGTCTGGTGGGCCTGTCGTTGCGCGCGCTGCAGGTCGATGTCTGGGTTGTCCACGGCGATGCGTGCCACCTCTTTGTTTGTAGTCGTCTGCGGCGCAAAAACGTCAATCTTTCGATTTCTACCCGGGTTTTACCCCGCCCTCGGCCCTCGAGGACGCCAAGGGCTTGCCGCAATTGCAAGCAATGCATAGAATGCAGTCAATGCTTAATCCGAGTACATTTTAATGACTACGACCATGACCATCCGCAACATCGATGATCAGCTGAAGGCCCGATTGCGCATGAAGGCGGCCATGCATGGGCGTTCGATGGAAGAAGAGGCGCGCGATATTCTGCGTGCGGCACTGTCTGTCCAGCCGGTACGCGCGACCACCCTGGTCGAGGCGATCCGTGCGCGCATCGCGCCCTTGAAAGGTATCGAGTTGACGTTGCCAGAGCGCGGCCCCTTGCGCGAACCGCCGGAGTTCGGCGTGTGATCATCCTGGACACCAATGTCCTTTCCGAAACCCTTCGGCCGGCGCCTGACGAGCGTGTATTGACCTGGCTCGGAGCCCAGCCCCGGCCAGCGCTGTTCACCACCACGGTTACACGAGGGGAATTGTTCTACGGCTTGCACCTGCTTGCGGATAGCCAGCGCAAAACGAGCCTGCTGAGCGCGGTTCTATCCATCTTCGATGCCGACCTGGCGGGACAGGTACTGAGTTTTGACAGCGATGCGGCGGACGCTTATGCCGAGATCGCCGCCAACCGCAGAGCCGCGGGTAAACCCATCAGCCAATTCGATGCGATGATCGCGGCGATCGCCCGATCCCGGGGGGCGGGTCTCGCCACACGCAACGTCAAGAATTTCGTGGATTGCGGTATAGCCGTCATCAATCCATGGGCGGCGTGATGGTGAGCGCGAATGGGCGGTCTCGAAAAGGCGCACACGGTGCGATGGACTGAGCAGCATGACCCTGGACTTCGCCACGCTCGACGCACTGCGGACCCGCCATCCCGCATGGACGCTGCTGCGCTCTGACCACGCGGCGCTGGTGGCGAGTTTTCTGCACAGGACGTTTGTGGCGTCCAATGTACGGGTGATGGCGGCGGCCGATCTTGCCGAGGCGCTGGAGGATGAGCTGTATGCCCTGCGTCAGCAGCTTGGCGATGGCAGCTTTCCCAAGCCGGCGCGAGACTATCTCAACGATTGGGCCGCTTCGGACAAGAGCTGGCTGCGCAAGTTCTATCAACCGGGTACCGACGAGCCGCAGTTCGATCTGACGCCAGGCACCGAGAAGGCCATTGCCTGGCTGGGCCAACTCGCCGAGCGCAGTTTCGTGGGCACGGAATCGCGGCTCCTCACGCTGTTCGAGTTGCTCAAGCAGATGAGCGAAGGCACCGAGTCCGATCCGGCCAAGCGCATCGCCGAATTGCACAGGAAGCGCGACGAGATCGATGCCGAGATCGCGCAGGTGATCGCCGGCAATGTGCCTCTGCTCGACGATGCGGCAGTGAAGGACCGCTTCCAGCAGTTCATGCAGCTCGCCCGCGAGCTGCTGACGGATTTCCGCGAAGTGGAGTCCAATTTCCGCCAATTGGACCGCAGGGTGCGCGAGCGGATTGCCCTGTGGGAAGGTTCGAAAGGGGCGCTGCTCCAAGAAATCATGGGCGAGCGTGACGCCATTGGCGATTCGGATCAGGGGCGCAGCTTTCGTGCTTTCTGGGATTTCCTGATGTCCAGCCGTCGACAGGAGGAACTGACCGAGCTGCTGGAACGAGTGCTGTCCCTTTCGCCGGTGGCCGATCTCAGACCTGATGCCCGCACCCGACGGGTGCATTACGACTGGCTGGAGGCGGGCGAACACACGCAACGCACGGTGGCGCTGCTGTCACAGCAGTTGCGGCGCTTTCTCGATGATCAGGCCTGGCTGGAGAACCGCCGGATCATGGATATTCTGCACGGTATCGAGAGCAAGGCGTTGGCCTTGCGACAGGCGCCACCGCCAGGTGAAGTCATGGCCATCGCCGAGCCCGCGGCCTCGATTGACCTGGCGATGGAACGTCCGTTGCATGCGCCGGCGTTCAAGTCAGTGATCGCGGACATCGCGTTGCAGGAGGACGATGATGACGTGGATCCTTCGGCGTTGTACGAGCAGATCGTCATCGACAAGGCGCGCCTGGTGCGCCACATTCGTCAAACGCTGCAAGCGCGTGGGCAGATCACGCTGCGCGAGTTGATCGAAGGACAGGCATTGCAGCAAGGTCTGGCCGAATTGGTGGCCTACCTGCAGTTGGGCAGCGAAGCGTTCAAGACCGTGGTGGACGAGAGCGTCATCGAGCCGATTGCCTGGCAGGCGGTCACGCGCGATGGTTCGGCGTTGCGTCGGCAGGCCCGGCTGCCGCGCATCCTGTTTGTGAGATGAGAATGTTCGTGAGGTAAGCATGGGCGACGAGCAATGCCTGGCCACGGATCATGCCGATTCCGTCGCGACCACGATCCAGTTCGATCTTTCGACGCTGGCGATCACCCTGTTGAAGGGTGTCGTTTATCGCGAGGGAGATGAGCGGCTCTGGGGTAGCCTGCTGAATCTGCAGGTGCGAGTGCGCGACTACGTGGGCGTGTTGGGGCTGGATCTGGTGCTGGATGAGGCCGAGGGCTACGCCTTTCTCAAGAGTCGCCCGGCACCGGCGGACGATGATGCCAGCCCTCAGCTACCCCGTCTGGTGGTGCGTCGCCCGTTGTCGTTCCCGGTCAGTTTGCTGCTGGCGTTGCTGCGCAAGAAGCTGGCGGAATTCGACGCCGGCGGCGGCAACACGCGGCTGGTGCTGACACGCGAGGAGATCGTCGAGTTGGTGCGCGTGTTCCTGCCCGACAGCAGCAACGAAGCCCGGCTGGTCGACCAGATCGATGCGCAGATCACCAAGGTGGTCGAGCTGGGCTTTCTGCGGCGTCTGAAGCCCGCCAGTGGCCCGGTGTGGGAGGTGCGCCGCATCCTCAAGGCGTATGTCGATGCGCAGTGGCTGGCCGAGTTCGACGCGCGACTCGCCGCCTACCAGGCGCAATTGTCTGGCACGACGGCCATGGACGACGCGAAATGAACGAGCCGCTTTCCCCCAGCCTGAATTTCGTGGGCGATGACACCTTGTCGGGCTTTCGTCTGAAACGGCTCGAAGTGCTGAACTGGGGCACCTTCGACAAGCGGGTGTGGACGTTGCAGCTCGATCGACGCAATGGTTTGCTTACCGGTGACATCGGCTCGGGCAAGTCCACCCTGGTCGACGCGATCACGACCTTGCTGGTGCCGGCGCAGCGGATTGCCTACAACAAGGCCGCCGGTGCCGACAGCAAGGAACGCACACTGCGCTCCTACGTGCTCGGGCACTACAAATCCGAACGTCATGAGACCACCGGCACCGCCAAGCCGGTAAGCCTGCGCGGCAACGACAGTTACTCGGTCATCCTCGGTGTCTTCCACAATGCCGGTTACGACCAGACGGTGACGCTGGCCCAAGTTTTCTGGATGAAAGAGGCACAAGGGCAACCGGCGCGTTTCTTCGTGGGTGCCGAGCGGGAGTTGTCGATCGCCGAACACTTCGCCCAGTTCGGCTCGGATATGACCCAGTTGCGCAGAAAGCTGCGCAAAGCGGGTGCCGAAATCGAAGATGGCTTTCCGAAATACGGCGCGTGGTTCCGCCGCCGTTTCGGCATCGAAAGCGATCAGGCGCTCGAACTGTTCCACCAGACCGTGTCGATGAAGTCGGTCGGCAACCTGACCGACTTCGTGCGCAGCCACATGCTTGAGCCGTTCGAGGTGGCTTCCCGCATCCAGGCATTGATCACGCACTTTGACAACTTGAACCGCGCGCACCAGGCGGTGCTCAAGGCACAGCACCAGGTTGAACTGCTCACGCCACTGGTGGCCGATGGCGAGCGGCATGCCACGATGGTGGTTGAGGTGACGGCGCTGCGGGCCTGCCGCGAAGCGCTGCGGCCGTATTTCGCCGGGATCAAGCTCGGGCTGCTGGACAAGCGCATCACCGGTCTGACGAGCGAGTGGGAGCGGCAGGATGCCCAGGTAAGGCGGCTGGAAGCGCATTGCAGTGGCCAGCGCGGCGAGCAACGAGAACTTGAGCGCAGCATTGCCGACAACGGTGGCGAGCGTATCGCGCGTCTGGCCAATGACATTCGTCGCAAGGAAGCCGAGCAAGCGACCAAGCGGGGCAAATCCACGCAATACGAAGCGCTGGTGCTTGACGTCGGCGAAACACTGCCTGATGTCGAGCAGGATTTCCTGACCTTGCGCAAGCGGTTCGCTGCGCTCGATGAGCGGTCTCGGGAGCGCGAGGCGACGTTGCAGAACGAGCTTACCGAACATGCCGTCAGCCTGCGCCAGGGTCGGGAAGAACATGCGGCGCTGCGAACCGAGATCAATAGCCTGAAGGCTCGGCGCAGCAATATTCCCGAGCAACAAGTGGCGATGCGTTCCGCCTTGTGTCACGCCCTCGAACTGGCCGAAGAGGACATGCCGTTTGCCGGCGAGTTGCTGCAGGTACGTGATGACGAGCGCGACTGGGAGGGTGCCGCCGAACGGCTGCTGCGCAGCTTCGGCCTGTCGCTGTTGGTACCGAACGAGCACTACATCCAGGTCGCCGATTGGGTCGATCGCACGCACCTGAAGGGGCGTCTGGTCTATTTCCGCATACGGCAGGCCGCGCGCGGTGCGTTGCCTGGCCTGCACACCGATTCGTTGGCGCGCAAGCTGGCGGTCAAGTCCGATTCGCCTTTCTACGACTGGCTGGATCGTGAGGTGGCCCATCGATTCGACGTGGCCTGCTGCCTCACCCAGGAACAGTTTCGCCGCGAGACGCGCGCCATCACCCGCGCCGGCCAGATCAAGGCACCGGGCGAGCGCCACGAGAAGGACGACCGCCACCGGCTGGATGACCGCAGCCATTACGTGCTCGGTTGGACCAATGCCGCCAAGATCGCCGCGCTGGAGACCAAGGCCAGGGTGCTGGAATCCAGCCTGGCCGACGTGGGTGCGCAAATCGCGGGACTTCAGACGGAGCAGGATGCGCTCAAGAAGCGCCTCGCCACACTGTCCAAGCTCGACCTGTTCGTCGACTTTCAGGAGATCGACTGGCAATCGACGGCGCTGGAGGTGGCGCGTCTCATGCAAGAGAAGCAATCACTGGAATCGGGCTCCGACGTGCTCCGACAGTTGACCGATCAATTGAATGCATTGACAGCTGCCTTGCAGGTCGTCGAAAAGGAGCTGGAGGATCGCAAGGACAGGCGTTCCAGAACCGATCAGAAGAAGACCGACGCGCAGATCCTGCGCGAACAGGCGCAGACGGTGCTGAACGAATCGGACGCGGCCGCCCATGCGGTCCATTTTGCACGGCTCGAAGCTATGCGCGAGGGCGCGCTCGGCGATCATCAGCTGACGGTCGAAACGTGTGCCAACCGCGAAAGCGATATGCGCAATTGGCTGCAGAACAGCCTTGACGCCGAGAACAAGAAGCTCGAACGTCTGCGCGATAAAATCATCGACGCCATGCGTGTCTACTGCACCGCCTTCCCGCTTGATACCCAGGAAGTCGACGTCGCCGTGGAAGCATGTGGCGAATACCGCACGATGCTGGACAAACTGAAGGCTGATGACCTGCCGCGCTTCGTTGCCAGCTTCAAGAAGCTGCTGAACGAGAACACGATCAACGAGATCGCCAACTTCAACGCCCAGCTGGCTCGCGAGCGCGAAACCATCAAGGAACGTATCGCGCGCATCAACGACTCGCTCACCCAGATCGACTACAACCCCGGCCGCTATATCGTGCTGGAATCCCAGCTCAGCCCCGATGCGGAGATTCGCGATTTCCAGACGGATTTACGCGCATGTACCGAGGGAGCGGTGATCGGCTCGGACGATGCCCAGTATTCCGAAGCGAAGTTCGTGCAGGTCAAGACCATCATTGACCGCTTTCGCGGTCGCGAGGGTCTGTCCGAACAGGATCGGCGCTGGACATCCAAGGTCACCGACGTGCGCAACTGGTTCCTGTTTGCCGCCAGCGAGCGCTGGCGCGAGGACGACACCGAGTTCGACCACTACTCGGACTCGGGTGGCAAATCGGGTGGCCAGAAGGAGAAGTTGGCGTATACGATCCTGGCCGCCAGTCTGGCGTACCAGTTCGGCCTGGAGTGGGGCGCGGTGCGCTCTCGATCCTTCCGCTTCGTGGTGATCGACGAGGCTTTCGGGCGTGGTTCCGACGAGTCGGCGCACTATGGCCTCCGGCTCTTTCAACAGCTCAACCTGCAACTACTGATCGTCACGCCGTTGCAGAAGATCCATATCATCGAGCCCTTTGTGGCCCATGTCGGCTTCGTCCACAACGAAGCGGGCAGTTCATCGAAACTGCGCAACCTGACCATCGAGGAATACCGCGCGCAGAAGGTTGTGCATGCCATGGCGACAGCCCCACTGGAGACGGAGCGCGACGCTGAATGATCTGGACCACACCGGGTGATCTGAAGGCCCAACTTGCGCGCCTGTGGGACCGGGGCGTGCTGCCGCGCCTGCTGGTCACCGCGGAGCCCGGGTTCCCGCTGCGGCTTGTGCTGAAAGGGCCTGCGTCGTCCGACCTGGCCGACCGTTTCGAGGTTGTGCGCGCGTGGGCCGTCGAACTGGCGGCCACGCCCCATGTCCGTATCGAATGGCGCGAAGTCCGTCACCGTGTCCAGGGTGCGCAACGTTTGCCGGACCAAGTCTGGGTCGACACCATGGATGACGCCTTGGCCCTGCTGGGCAGGCGGCGTGACGCCGCGGGTCTTTCACGCGTGGTGGCGATGACGCATGCCGCGGCACCCCTGCTGCTGCCCTGGTTGGCCAGACGTCCCTTGCAGGCCATCGAGCTGGCCGACTCGTGGCCGCATCTGATCGCCGTGGTGCAATGGTTGGTCGAGCATCCGCGTCCCGGCATTTATCTGCGCCAGGTCGACGTTGCCGGTGTCCACAGCAAATTCATCGAGGCTCATCGCACCGTACTGTCGGAGCTGTTCGACCTGATGCTTCCTGCGCAGGCCGTGGCCTTGGACCGGACGGGCGCCAGCGCGTTTGCAGCTCGCTATGGGTTTGCGGACAAACCGGCCCGCGTCCGCATGCGTGTTCTGGACGAGCAGGTTCGATGGTTTCCCTGCGCCGCGCGGCCGGACATCACCCTGGATGCCGGCAGTTTTGCCAGCCTGGCGTTGCCGATCCAGCGTGTATTCATCACCGAGAACGAAACCAACTTCCTCGCGTTCCCGGCGACTCGTGGCGCGATCGTGATCTTCGGTGCCGGCTATGGCTGGGATGCCCTCGCCGGGGCTGCTTGGCTGAAGCGGTGCGCCATCCATTATTGGGGCGACATCGACACTCACGGCTTTGCCATACTCGATCAGTTACGCAGCCGTTTCGATCATGTCTCGTCGCTGCTGATGGATCGCACTACATTGGATGCGCACGAGGTGCACTGGGGCGAGGAGCACGCGCAAGTGCTCCACGATCTGCCCCGACTCAGCCCCGACGAGCGTGCGCTGTTCGATGATCTGCGCGACAACCGCATCCGGGAAAGCCTGCGCCTCGAGCAGGAACGGATAGGATTTCACTGGCTGACCGAGGCCATTTTGGGCCTCCCCGGTATGCCAAGCCGCGAAGTCGAACGCTGATGAGCGGATGCGTTACCCGATTTTTGCCCTTCGTTTCAAGGCTGCGAGGGTGGTCATGTTCGCTGGATAATCGACAATAGGATGCCGAGCCGGCATAACGCATGCGGCCGGGTAGAAAACTCCCTCAACGAGGTTGGTGTAACCATGCTGCTGATGATCGACAACTACGACAGCTTCACCTACAACCTCGTGCAGTACCTGGGCGAGTTGGGGCAGGCGGTCAAGGTGGTGCGCAACGATGCGCTGGACGTGGCGGGCATCCGCGCGCTGAAGCCCTCGCATATCATGATCTCGCCGGGGCCGGGCACGCCGGACGATGCGGGCGTGTCGCTGGACGTGCTGCGCGAGCTGGCCGGCGAGATCCCGGTGTTCGGCGTGTGCCTGGGCCACCAGGCGATCGGCCAGGCGTTCGGCGGCAAGGTGATCCGCGCCAGGCAGATCATGCACGGCAAGACGTCGCCGGTGATCCATCGCGGGCAGGGCGTGTTTGCCGGCCTGCCCAATCCGTTCGAGGCCACGCGCTACCACTCGCTGGTGGTGGAGCAGTCGTCGCTGCCCGATTGCCTGGAAGTCACCGCGTGGACGGAAAACCCGGACGGCTCGATCGACGAGATCATGGGCCTCAAGCACAAGACACTGGCGGTCGAGGGCGTGCAGTTCCATCCCGAGTCGATCCTGACCCAGCACGGCCACGACTTGCTGGCGAACTTCCTCGGCCTGCCGCGGCGGAAGCTGGCGGCATGAGCGCGCGCGCGATCACCATCACGCCGCAGGAAGCCCTGCAGCGCACGATCGAGCACCGCGAGATCTTCCACGACGAGATGATCGCGCTGATGCGCCAGATCATGCGCGGCGAGGTGAGCCCGCTGATGACCGCGGCGATCATCACCGGGCTGCGCGTGAAGAAGGAAACCGTGGGCGAGATCACCGGCGCGGCGCGGGTGATGCGCGAGCTGTCGGCGAAAGTGGATGTGCCGGCCCACCCGCATTTCGTCGACATCGTCGGCACCGGCGGCGACGGCGCCTCCAGCTTCAACATCTCCACCACGGCGATGTTCGTGGCGGCGGCGGCCGGCGCGCGCATCGCCAAGCACGGCGGGCGCAGCGTGTCGTCGAAGTCCGGCAGTGCCGACGTGCTGGAGGCGCTGGGCGCGGCGATCGAGCTGGCGTCGGCACAGGTGGCCGCGTGCATGGCCGAGACCGGCATCGGCTTCATGTTCGCGCCGAACCACCATCCGGCGATGAAGGTGGTGGCGCCGGTGCGCAAGGAAATGGGCGTGCGCACGCTGTTCAATATCCTGGGCCCGCTGACCAACCCGGCCGGCGCGCCGAACATCCTGATGGGCGTGTTCCACCCCGACCTGGTCGGCATCCAGGTGCGCGTGCTGCAGCAGCTCGGCGCGCGGCACGCGCTGGTGGTGTGGGGGCGCGACGGGCTGGACGAGATCTCGCTGGGCGCAGCGACCCTGGTCGGCGAATTGCGCGACGGCGTGGTGCGCGAGTACGAGGTGGAGCCGGAGGATTTCGGCCTGGCGATGGCGTCCAGCCGCAACCTGCGCGTGGAAAATGCGGACGAGTCGAAGGCGATGCTGCTGGAGGTGCTGCAGGGTCGCCACGGCGTGGCGCACGACATCGTCTGCCTGAACGCCGGCGCGGCGCTGTACACCGCCGACGTGGCCACCTCGGTCGGCGAGGGCATCGATCTGGCCCGTGCCACGATTGCCAGCGGCGCCGCGCATGCGAAAATGCAGGCGTTCGTGGCAGCCACCCGACGGCTTGCCAATCCGCCGTAAGACGTACATGGTGCGCAAAGCTGCCGCAGTCCGGTGCGCCGGTGCCCCTGCCGCGCACGGGATGCGCTCCCATACCACCAGTGAGATGCCATGACCGACATTCTCAATCGCATTCTTGCCCGCAAGGCGGAAGAGGTCGCCGAGCGCCGGGGCCGGCTGCCGGAGGCCGAACTGATCGCGCGCATCGCGGAGCTGCCCGGCACCCGCGGTTTCGCCGCGGCGATCGAGGCGAAGATCGACGCCGGCCTGCCGGCGGTGATCGCCGAAGTGAAGAAGGCCAGCCCGAGCAAGGGCCTGATCCGCACCAACTTCGATCCGGCCGCGATCGCGAGGAGCTACGCGGCCGCCGGCGCGGCGTGCCTGTCGGTGCTGACCGACAGCGACTTCTTCCAGGGCAGCGAGGCGTTCCTGCAGCAGGCGCGCGAGGCGTGCTCGCTGCCGGTGCTGCGCAAGGACTTCATCATCGACGCCTACCAGGTGTACGAGGCGCGCGCGATCGGCGCCGACTGCGTCCTGCTGATCGTCTCGGCGCTGGACGACGACGTGCTGCTGCAACTGTCGCTGCTGGCGGCGGAGCTCGACCTGGACGTGCTGTGCGAGGTGCACGACGAAGAGGAACTGGAGCGCGCGCAGGCGCTGCCGGTACCGCTGATCGGCGTGAACAACCGCAACCTGCGCAGCTTCGAGACCTCGCTGGAGACCTCGCTGGCCCTGCAGGAACTGGTCGAGTACGACCGCGTGCTGGTGGCCGAATCCGGCATCCATACCCCGGAAGACGTGGCGCGCCTGCGCGCAGGCGGCATCCAGGCGTTCCTGGTCGGCGAGGCGTTCATGCGCGCCGAGGACCCGGGGGCCGAGCTGCGGCGGCTGTTCTCGATCCCGTGACGGTGATGCCGGAACGCGAAGCGGTGATGCCGGCGGGCGCGGACGCGGCGTCGCCGCGCGTGGTGCTGTTCGATTTCGATGGCGTGCTGATCCGCGGCGATGCGTTCCGTCTGTTCATGCGCGAGCGCTATCGGCGTTCGCCGTGGCGCTGCGTGCTGGCCTTGCTGTGTTCACCGCTGTTGCTGGTGCAGCGTCCGTTCTCGCGGCGCTGGCCGATGTACACGCTGGTGCGCATCGCCTTGCTGGGGCTGGGCGAGCGGCGCTACCAGCTGGCGGCAAACGCGTTCGCCACCACGCTGGCGCGGCGGCCGAGGCAGTTCTGCCGCGACGGCCTGCAGGCACTGCGTCGGCACCAGCTGGCGGGGGATCGCGTGCTGGTGGTGACCGGCTGCGAGCACGCGCTGGCCAGCGGCATCCTGCAGCAGCTCGGTCTGACCGGGCTGGAGGTGCTGGCTTCGCAGCTGAGGCCGGGCTGGTTCGGCATGCGGCTGCTGCGGCACAACGTGGGCCGCCGCAAGGTGCAGTCGCTGACCGAGCACGGCGTCGGCGGCTGGCAGGTCGCCTACGGCGATTCGGTGTACGACGCGGCGATGTTGGCGCTGGCCGCCGAGGCGGTGCTGGTCAACGGCACCCCCGCGTTGTGCAAGAAGGTGGAGAAGGCGCTGGGCCGCGCGGTCACCCGCGTCGAGTGGTTCTAGCCATTACAGCAGCGTCTGCGCCAGTTGGCCCAGGCTGATCAGCACGATCAGGCTGCCCACCGCGGCCATCACGGCCTGCTCGGGCAGGTGGTGCACCAGCCAGGCGGCGAGCGGCGCGGCGATCACGCCGCCGGTGAGCAGGCCCAGCACGATCGGCCAGTGGCCGGCGCCGACGTGCCAGACCAGGGTGGCGGAGACGCACACCGTCACCACGAATTCGGCGGCGTTGACCGAGCCGATCGTGCTGCGCACGCCGCCGCCGCGCGCGATCAGGGTGCTGGTGGCCAGCGGCCCCCAGCCGCCGCCGCCGATGGCGTCGAGCAGGCCGGCGAAGAAGCCCAGCACGCCGCTGTGCTGTACCCGATGGCGGCTCAGCCGCTGGCCGAACGCGCGCAGCAGCACCATCGTGCCGAGGATCAGCAGGTAGGCATTGACCCAGGGCCGGATCGCTTCGCCCGGCACGCTGGCCAGGAAGGTCGCGCCGAGGATGCCGCCGATCGCGCCGGGGATGGCCAGTTGCCAGAACAACTTCCAGCGTACGTTGCCGAACCAGGCATGCGCCGCGCCGGAGACGCCGGTGGTGAACACTTCGGCAGTGTGCACGGTGGCGCTGGCCACCGCCGGCGGCAGCCCCAGCGCCAGCAGGATCGAGTTGGAGACCAGCCCGTAGGCCATGCCCAGCGCGCCATCGACCAGTTGCGCGAGCAAGCCGACACCGGCGAAGACGAAGAACTGTCCGTAATCCAAGCGTTGTCTCGCTGCCGGTGGCGGAGCGCCATCCTCGACCAGTCTGCGTAAAAAACCGGTTCAGACGTCGAACGTGGCGAACTCCACGAGGGCTCAGCGCGTGCCGCGCACCACGATGGTCTTGCCGGCGACGTCGATCATGCGCTGCTCCTCCAGCTGCTTGAGCACGCGGCCGACCATCTCGCGCGAGCAGCCGACGATGCGGCTGACTTCCTGGCGCGAGATGCGGATCTGGGTGCCGTCCGGATGGGTCATCGAATCCGGCTCCTGGCACAGGTCGAGCAGGGTGCGCGAGATGCGGTTGGTGACGTCCATGAAGGCCATCCGGCTGACCTGGCGCGAGGTGCGCAGCAGGCGGTTGGTCAACTGCGAGCCGATCGCGAACAGGATCTTCGGGCATTCCTCGCGCAGCGGGCCTTCCATCAGCTGGAACAGGCGCTCGTAGCTGACCTCGGCCATCTCGCACGGGGTGCGCGTGCGCACCATCGACTCGCGCTGGGCCTGCTCCACGAACAGGCCCATCTCGCCGATGAACTGGCCGCGGCTGATATAGGCAAGGATCAGTTCGCGTCCCTGCTCATCCTCGGTGCACACCGCCAGCGAGCCCTCGATCACGTAGTACAAGGTGTTGGCCGGGTCGCCGGGGCGGATGATCGCGGTCTTGCCCGGGTAGCGTCGTCGATGGCACAGCGCCAGGAAGCGTTCCATTGCGGCCGGGTCCGGGGCAAAGCCCAGCGGCGCCTGCGAGCGTTCGAAAGCCTGTTGGAGCTGGTACTTGAGTTGCGCCACGATCATCCCCTACCGGTGGTTGTCATTGAACAGTGGCAACCGTTGCCACACGCCGTGCGTGCTCATGGACCATCCTTGCAAGCTGGCATTATGGCAAACCTGAGCGATTGTCGCAGGTTCAATTTCTTTTCTTTTTGCCGCATACTTCGCGGTCTTCCGGGTGCGACGGGGTCGTCGCATGCGGTTCACAAGGGTCGTGCAGGCTGTACGCCTGCGCTTCACACCAATCGCGGGGACCCTTGTCGCTAACCCGCCTCTGCTGCTGGCCGAGCGTTCGGTCATGGAGAGCCGCCCGTGGTCAAGCCACTCCCCCGTCTGCGCCTGCAGGGTTTCAACAACCTGACCAAGGCGTTGAGCTTCAACATCTACGACATCTGCTACGCGGTGTCCGAGGACCAGCGCCAGCGCTACATCGAGTACATCGACGAGCAGTACGACGCCGACCGCCTCACCCAGATCCTCACCGACGTGGCCGAGATCATCGGCGCGAACATCCTGAACGTGGCCCGCCAGGACTACGACCCGCAGGGCGCCTCGGTGACCATCCTGATCTCCGAGGAGCCGGTGGTCGAGAAGCTCGGTCGCGATTCCATCGCGGGCGCCGTGGTGGCGCACATGGACAAGAGCCACATCACCGTCCACACCTACCCGGAAACGCATCCGCACAACGGCATCGCCACCTTCCGCGCCGACATCGACGTGGCCACCTGCGGCGTGATCTCGCCGCTGAAGGCGCTGAACTACCTGATCGACAGCTTCGAGTCGGACATCGTGGTGTGCGACTACCGCGTGCGTGGCTTCACCCGCGACGTGAAGGGCAAGAAGCACTTCATCGACCACAAGATCAACTCGGTGCAGGACTACCTGGCCAAGCACATCCGCCAGAAATACGAGATGTTCGACGTCAACGTGTACCAGGAGAACATGTTCCACACGAAGATGCACATCAAGGACTTCGACCTCGACACCTACCTGTTCGAGTCGCACGCCGACGACCTCTCGTTCAAGGAACGCCAGCGCATCGAGTCGCTGCTGCGCCGCGAGATCGAGGAACTGTTCCACGGGCGCAACTTGATGTAACGGAAAACCCGCCGGGAGGCGGGTTTTTTCTCGACTTCCCGCCGGGATTTCCGTCGGAATTACGCCATGCCGCACGTGCCGTTCAGCTTCCGCCGAACAACTGCTCGGCGCGCTGGAACAGTACCCAGCTCGTCGCGATGATCTTGTCGCCGCCTTGCGGGCGGTTGCCGCGGTGGGTGTGGGTGAACGAAGCCGGTGCCAGCAGCAGCGTGCCGGCGCGCGGAACGATTTTCCGCCGCTGATGGAGGAACTCGGTTTCCCCCTCGGTGAAGCCGTCGTTGAGGTAGATCGTCCACAGCAGGTGCCGGTGCAAGGTGTCCGCGCGCGGGTCGCGTGGGTACAGTTCGCAATGCCAATAGGGATAGCCGCCGCGCCCCGCACTGTAGCGCTGCAGGTTGATCGCACCCGGTCGGAAGACCATTTCCGCCATCGACGACAGCGCGTCGTCGTTCATGGCCCGGAGGCGCTCGGGTGTGAGTCGATGGCGGGTGCCGCCCGGTCCCGGAACCTCGAGCATCAGCGGGGCAATCAGCACGTGCGGATACCGCCGCAGGTACGCCAGCAGGCCGCGGAACACCGCCTGATTGAGCAACGCTTCCGCGTCACGCCAGTCGGCCTGTTCGCTGAGGGCGAGATCCTGGCTGTCCTTCAGTTCGGGCAGCACACCGCCGCCGACCCGGCCCGGTCGGGTTTTCCCGCTTGCCGCAAAACGTTCCACCAGCGCCGCGCGCTGTGCTGCAGTCAGGGCGTCGGGGTACGTCTCGATGAAATCGGGCGAGCCATCGGCGGCATCAGGGGCAGTGGGCATGCGGGAAACCGTTGGCACGCAGCGCGCGGAATGAGCAGGAAAAGTACAGGTGCCCATCATGGCACGCTGCAGGCATGTCTTGAACACGCCGGAGCGCGGCAAGCCGCGGCAGTGCCGTCCTGCGGATCTCTAGTCGAGCAATCCGCGGCGCAGCGCATATCGCACAAGCTCGGCGGTATTGCGTACGGCGATCTTGGTCAGCACACGGGTGCGGTGGTTTTCCGCCGTCTTGGTGCTGATCGACAGCCGGCGCGCGATCTCCTTGGTGGTCAGGCCCTCGGCAATCAGCCTGAAAACTTCGCGTTCGCGCGCGGTGAGGAGTTCGTAGCGATCGTCCGGCAGGCGCTCCGGGTGTTGCAGCTGCTCCGCCAGCGCGCGCGAGGCATGCGGTCCGAAATGCCCGCGTCCGGCATGGACGTTGCGTACGGCGGCAAGCAGTTCAGCCGCCGCGCTGTCCTTGACCAGGTAGCCACTGGCTCCGACGCGCACGGCCTGCAGCACGTACTGGTCCTCCTGGTGCATGGTCAGCACCAGCACGCGCGTGCCCGGCAACTCCTGGTTCAGACGGCGCACGAGCTCGATGCCGTTCAGGCGCGGCATCGACAGGTCGGTGATGACGATATCCGGGCGAGTGGCCAATGCCTTGCCGATGGCCTCGACGCCGTCGGCCGCCTGCGCGATGACCTCGATGTCGCCATCACTCTGCAGGATCCCGACGAGGCTCTCGCGGACCAGGTTGTGATCGTCCACGAGCAGGACGCGGATGGGCTTGGGCGGCATGTGGGATACCCTGCACGCCATCTCCGGTTGCGTCAAGCGCAACCGGGCGTGCATGAGTCAACGATTGTCCAGCGGCACGACTGCGCGCAGACGGGTGCCATGGCCGGAAGTGGAACGCAGCTCGAACTGGCCGTTGAACAATTGCAGGCGTTCGCGGATACCGCCCAGGCCAGTGCCGCCGGCGGCCTGTGTCTGCACCGGGTCAAAGCCGCATCCGTCGTCGACGATCTGCAGTTGCATGCGGCCGCTGCGCTCGACCAGATGCACCAGTACGCTGCGTGCACCGGCATGCTTGGCCACGTTGTTGAGGGCTTCCTGGGCGACGCGGAACAGCAGCGTCTGCAACTCCTCGTCGAGGGCGGGCAGCGGTTCGATTTCCACGGTGATCGCGATGCCGGCGGCTTCGCCGAGGCTGCGCGCCAGCCAGCGCAGCGCCGGTTCCAGGCCGAGGTCGTCGAGGATCGGCGGACGCAACAGCCGCGAGAGTTGGCGGGTGTCGTCGAGGGTATCGGCGCACAACGCGATCGCCTCGTCGAGGCTGGCACGCAACGCCCCCAGTTCCGCCGGCAGCGCGTCGCCGATCTGCGCGAGTCGATGCTTGAGCGCCGTCAGGTTCTGGCCGACGCCATCATGCAGATCGCGCGCGAGGCGGCGCCGCTCATCCTCCTGCACATGCAGCACCGAGCGGCCGAGGCGGCGGAATTCGCGCTCGCTCGCTTCGAGCCGCTGCAGCAGGTGCTGGTAGCGCAAGTGGGCTTCGGCGGGAGGCGGCGGGGTATCGCGGGTCATGGCGTGGTGTCCGCTCCCACGCGGCGGACGGGGGATGAACTTCCCGCATCGCGCAGTTGCGTGGGCAGTTTGGCCCGGAAGGCAGCCTGCGCGGCAGCCGCGGCTTGCTCGGCAGCTGCCGCTCCGGCGGCGTCGCCCGCCAGCCGCTGGGCGCTGGCGCCCAACGTGTATATCTGCGGCGCTCCCAGCACCTCGCTGCCGTGCATCAGGCTGATCGCTTCGCGGTAGGCGCGCCGTGCCGCCGTCGCGTCGTGCGCGGCGAGCGCATGTTTCATCGCCAGGGTCAGCCAGTCCAACCG
The DNA here is from genome assembly GCF_000473345.1 of Rhodanobacter sp. OR87. Taxonomy (NCBI): domain Bacteria; kingdom Pseudomonadati; phylum Pseudomonadota; class Gammaproteobacteria; order Lysobacterales; family Rhodanobacteraceae; genus Rhodanobacter; species Rhodanobacter sp. OR87. The sequence continues at coordinate 200,437 of NZ_AXBJ01000005.1, read as the reverse complement.
CAATTCGGCATTGCCGAGCATCGCGGTTGCGCTATCCAGCCCGGTATCGGCACGCGGGTCGATATGCGCGCGCAGCAGCGCGACCCGCAGCTGAAGTTCGCGCACTCCCGACGCCTTGGCCAACGGCTGTGCGTTGTCCAAGGCTGCGACCGTGCTCTCCAGGTCACCCGCATGCAAGGCCAGTTGCGCACGCACGATCTCGACCCCGGCACGCTGTTCGACTGAGGTGCCGGGGTCGGTACTTTCGAGCGGTTTGAGTTCGCGCCGTGCCGCGGCCTCAGCGCCCGCGGCGAGCAGTGCCTGCACGCGCAACAGGCGCGTGTCGGCTTCGCCACGCTGATCGCTGCGCTGGCTGAACAGGGCGATGGCCTTGTCGGCCTGGGCGAGCGAATCGGCCAGATCGCCCTGCATCAACGCGAGCTTGGCCAGATTGCGCCGGCTCACGGCCGCCTCCTCGGGCATCTGCTGCCTTTCAGCTTCGGCCAGCGCGCCTTCCTGCAGTTTGCGCGCCTCCTGCCAATGGCCACGCGCCGCCGCCAGCAGCCCCAGGTTCTGCCCGGTGCGGATGCGGCCGGTGTCGCCGAGGCCAGCCTCACTTTCCGCGGTGCGTTGCCAGTAGCTCTGCGCGTCGTCGTACCGGCCGAGCTGGAAGTTGGCGAAGCCAATATCGTTGAGTGCCTGGGCCAGTCCATGTGCGTCGCCGACCTGCTGCCAGCCCTGCAACGCACGACGGTAGGCTTCGAGTGCCCCGAGGTAGTCGCCGCGTTCCTCGGCAAGCACGCCGAGTTCGTTGTCCACGGCAGCCAGCCCCTCGCGGTCGTCGAGTTCGACCGTCAGCGCACGGGCCTGCGCAAGTGCGTTGCCGGCTTCGTCAAAGGCCCCGCGAAGGCTCAACACGTTGGCCAGATTGCGCAGGCTGGTGGCCACGCCACGGCGGTTGCCGACATCGCGCTGGAGCGTCGCGGCCTTGCGGTATTGCTCCTCGGCATTGGCGGTCTGGCCGAGGCGGCCGTAGCCGATGCCGAGCGCATTGGTTGTTTCCGCGACTCCATAGGGGTTTCTGCCGCGCTTGTAGAGCACCAGCGCGCGCACCAGATAATCGTCGACGGCGCGCCTCGCCTCACCTTGCATGATCGAGAACTTGCCCAGCTCGAACCAGGCGCGCGGGTCGTCGCCGTCGCGAGCGGTAAGTTGTGACAGTCTGGCCATGGCGGCACGAAAATCCCCGCCGCCGCCCTGGGCTCGCGCGAGTTGCAGGTCGGTCAGGGTGTCGTCGGGTGTTTCAGCCAGTTGCGCACGCCATTGCGCGATCGCAGCCGGAACGTCGCCATCGTACAGCGCGCGCTCCGCGGCGAACACGCGTTGCAGGCGGACAGGCGCGGCGTTGGCCGCACGCTGCCCCTGTTCGATGGCGTCGAGCGCCACATCGCGCTCGCCGACCGCCTGCGCAAGGCGCAGCTGGGCGTGCCACAGCACAGGGTCGTTACGCTCGCGCCGGGTGATGGCGCGCAAATCCGCCAGTGCGGCAGGGATGTTGTCGTTCTCACGCGCCTGCAGGACCGCGCCAAATGCATCCAGCGTCGCGACTTCGGCGGGCAGTTTCAGCTCGGGTGCGGGCGCAGGTGCGCCGAGTGCCTTGGCCAGGGCCGGCTGGGCGAGCCAGGCATGCAAGGCGGTGGCCGCGTCGGCGGCTGGCGGACCGTCCAGGGTCTGCGTCGCGGCGTCGTCCTTGCGCAGCTCGGCGTGCACGTACCAGTGACCGTTGCGTTGGCGCAGATCCGGGGACAAGGTGCGATCGGCAGCAGCAAGGCGGCGCAGCGCGGCCGGGTCGGGGGTGCTGCCGGCCGCGTCCAGCTGGCGCAGCGCCTGGAAGGTCCGGTCGGTATCGACGCTGGCGACACCGGGCAGCGCGAACAGGGTCGCGCGCAGGTAGGCGTCCAGTGCGATCACGCGCGGTACCGGCAGTGCCGCGCCACGCAACGGCAACACCAGAACCCGATGGAGCGGTGGCGAGGCGTCGTTGCCGGTCGTCTTGTCGTGTGGCATCCACCAAAGCGTGCCCGTGATGCCGATCGAGGCCAGCAAGGCTATCGTTGCGAGCCAGGCGCGACGATGCGCACGCAGATCGCGCGGCATCGCGCGGCGGTCTATGGCCTGGATCACGGCGGCCGCATCCGGCAGTCGGTGCGCCGGACGCGGTCGCAGCAGTCGTTCGATCAGTCGGGCGACCCAGGCCGGCACGTCGGGGCGTTCGCGGGTGACCGGCGACGGGGTGCGGACCAGTCGCTGGACGATTGCCTCGGCGGCAGTGGCGCCCTGGAACGCAGGCGCGCCCGTCAGCATCTCGTGCATGATCAGGCCCAGTGCATACAGATCGCTGCGCGTATCGACCGGATCACCGCGGGCTTGTTCCGGGGAGAGGTAATCGGGAGTGCCGATCACCGCGCCCGTACCGGCGAGGGTGAGGCCGCTGCTGGCGAGCGAACGGGCCACGCCGAAGTCGCTGATGTACGCGTTGCCCTCGCGGTCGACGAGCACGTTGGCCGGCTTCAGGTCGCGATGTACCACCATCCGGGCATGGGCAGCCTGCAGGCCGAGAGCGATCTGCCGTGCGATCCGCAACGCGTCCTCCAGCGGCATCGCGCCACGGTCGATGCGCTGGTCCAGCCCTTCGCCGTCGACATAATCCATGCTGATCAGCCAGTGGCCATCGTGCTGGGCGAGGTCGTGGATGCGCACCACATGCGGGCTGGAAACCTGGCGCGCGAGCAACAGCTCCTGGCGAAATCGTTCAAAGGAATCCGATCGGACCGCCAGCTCGGGCCGCAACAGTTTGAGCGCGACCGGCACGTCCAGCGCAGTGTCGTGGGCACGATAGACCACGCCCATGCCACCCGCCCCGAGCAGCGCCTCGATGCGAAAACGCCCGGCAAGCATCGTGCCGGGCGCCAGGTTCATGTGCGCATAGATGCCAGTGGCGGTCGGCTGGCTCGTCATGTCTCCAGAATCCTCTCGGTGAGGATGCTGTTCCAGTCGAGTGGCGGCGTGGATGGATACATGGCCAGGTCCTCGCGCGCGCGACGCGCGATGAGCCACAGCGCGGTGCGGTCGGCAAACGCCTCCAGCAGTTCCAGGTCGAGCGTGGTCAGGGGCGGACCCGGTTCGCGGCGATCGGCGTAGATCGCGCCGAGCACCCGGTTGCCGTCGAGCAACGGCAGACAGACCAGCGTGCGCAACCCGGCCTGGACTACCGAGGCACAGGCGCCGGGCCACACATCGCCGCCGATGTCGTTGAAGACGACCGGGCGGCGTTGCTCGATGGCGCGGGTGACCGCACTGAGGCTGCCGGCGAATTCGCGACCGATCATCTGCGACGGATCCAGCGCGAGCGCGGCGAGGACGCGGTAGCGGTCGTGCGTGTCGACCAGCAGGAAGCCACGGCTGCAGCCGGCGAGCTCGGCCACCGCGCGCAGGCTGGCGTCGGGCAGCGACTGGCCGGGGGCATCATCGCTACGGTCCTTGCGGGCAATCGTGTCCAGGTGGGCCGTGCATGCGGTAGCCGTGCGGTGACGTTCGTTGCGGCGCCTGGCGTCGGCTTCCGCCGCGGCGCCGTCGAGCAGCGCAAACTCGCAATGGACATCGCCGAAGCGCAACCAGCAGGACGTGTCGATCGAGGCAGAGTCGATCCGGGCGCCTTCAACGAAGCTGCCGTTCTTGCTGCGCAGGTCGGCCAGCTGCCAGCGTCCGTCGTCGCTGGCGAAAAGTTCGGCGTGTGCGCGCGATATCGAGGGGTGTTCCAGCAGCAGCCCGCAGTCGTCGGCACGACCAATCCGCAACCGGTCACCCGGGCTCAGAGAGCGGGTGAGGGCGGCGTGGTCCGGGACAAATGCGGTCAGCCGTGCCTGCATGCAGGCATATTAGCGCACGGCATTCGCGTGCACAGACGGCCCCGCGCAAGGTCTGGCCAAGCAGCTTGGCCGCCATGTACCGCCCCCTGCACCCACCTTCGCGCGGTCAGACCCTTCAGCGGCCGAAGTCGCGCTGGTAACCGATACTGAAAGCCAGTGTGGAGGTGGCGGCCAGTAGTTCGCCAGCCTGGTTATCGGTATCGCGGGTGGCCCGCCATTGCGAGGGAATCGCCGTGCCGGCCCGGCTCACCACGCGCGCGCGCAGCTGATCGAGTGAGCTCAGGGCGTCGCCGAACTGCCCCTGATTGACGGCGCTCTGCGCCGCGTCCGCGTTCATCTGCAGCGGTCCGCGCTCGGACAGCGGCAGCGCCGCGATCAGCGACTGCAGCCGGCCGAACTTGTCCGTCACCACCTCGCTGCTGGAGCGGAGATCGGTCAGTACCAGGAACTGCGAGAAGCCCCCGGTGGTGCCGCGTGCGCGCACGCTGCCGGGCGCAATCTCATCGGTGATGTCGCGGAAGCTTCCATTCAGCGGTGCCTTGAACAGGCGCAACTGGCTTCCTGCCGTGTAGGCGAGCGCATGGGTATGCACCTCGACGTGCACGGTGCGCTGAAAGCTGAGACCACCGAGTGCCGGCGGCTCGATCGTGACCATCAGCGCAAACGAAGGATCGAGCCGGTTCAGGCTGGCATTGGGCAGTCGCCCCAGCAGCGCTGGACTGGACAGGTCCACCAGCTGCGCACTCACGCCGAGACTGCCCGGAGTCAGGCCCAGGCTGTCGTCGAAGGTCAGGATCACTTCGGCCAGCATCTGCTGGGTAGGCAGGTCGACCCGCACCGTCGCCACGTTGCCGGCGACCGCGACGGTGACAGGCAAGTTCTGCGCCAGGGCCAGCGGGGCGCACAGGCAAAGGGCCAGGCCGAACACCAGCTTGGCGGTGAGAGCGAATTTCGGCATGACGGACTCCTGCAATGCGACGCCGATGACGGTAGGCGTTCGGAAAATCGTGCGAACGCCTGAACCTAGCCGATCCGGTGCGGTGGCGCCAATAGGGGAGTTCACTCAGTACGGGCGCGTCTGGTGCCCGGTGGCACGCTCGCCGGAGTGCGGACAATCGCGGGCGGCGCCCTCCGCTGATCGACATGCGCGCTGCTGCCAATCGGCCGGGGCGTGGATATCGGGATGCCAGCGGAATGGAGGCGTGGGTGATTTCCCCTGTGGCGGGTGGGTGCAATCCCGGATGGAGAAGCCGCCATGTCGGTCGGGATACTCCGGGGGCGCCCCATTTCCGGCGGGCGAATCTCCGGAGCCATCACTATGTCGTCCATGTTTGTTCCAAACGTCAAACGCAGGACCTTCCGCCTCTGTGCCGTGGCGGCAGGCCTGCTGGCCAGCGGCGTTGCGCTGGCCGATGCCCAGCTCGACCCGCAACTGCTGACGAAGATGGGTGTTGCCGCCCCCACGGACCAGTTGCAGGTCGTCATCAGCTACCAGCAGTCCGGCCCGGTGACGGCCGGGCAGGTGGCCGAGCTCAATGCGCTGGGCATCAGCAAGGGCGTGACCATGCACACGCTGCCGATCGCCGGCGCGCTGGCCACCCCGGAACAGATCCGTGCGCTGGCCCGGCACAGTGATGTGGTCTCGATCTTCTTCAATTCGCCGCTGGAGTATCTCAACCAGGAGGCCCGCGAGATCTCCGGCGCCGCGCGCGCGGTCGAGAACCCGGCCGACTACCGTCGCGCGATCCCGTTCAGCGGCAAGGGCGTGAGCGTGCTGGTCAACGACTCCGGCGTCGACGGCACCCATATGGACCTGCAGTATGGCCCGCATCTGGTGCAAAACGCGCAGGGCGCCACCAACCTCGCCGCGTACGACTCGATGCTGCCGATCACCTACGTCGAGGGCGTGCCCAATACCGACTGGGGTTCGGGCCACGGCACCCACTGCGCCGGCACCATCGGCGGCACCGGCGCGCGCTCGAATGGCCTGTACCGCGGGGTGGCGCCGGGCGCCGATTTGGTCGGCTACGGTTCCGGTGCGGTGTTGCTCATCCTTGACGCGGTCGGCGGCCTCGACTACGCCGCGACCAACCAGTTCAGTTTCCACAACCCGATCCGCGTGACCAGCAACTCCTGGGGCAGCTCGGGCAAATTCGATCCGGCGAACCCGGTCAACATCGCCACCTACGAGCTGTACAAGCGCGGCATCGTCAGCGTGTTCGCCGCCGGCAACGACGGTCCGGGTGAAGATACCCACAACCCGTATGCCCAGGCTCCCTGGGTCATTTCGGTTGGCGCCGGCGAGAAGAACGGCGTGCTGACCGGTTTTTCCTCGCGCGGCAAGCGTGGCGAGTCGGGTACTTTCAGGATGCCCGACGGCGTGCAGTGGACCTACGTCAACCAGCCGACCATCGTGGCCCCTGGCGTAGACATCGTCTCCACCCGCGACAGCACGGGCACGCTGCCGGCACTTGCGGCTGAAAAAGACGCGGCGACTCTTTCGCCGGCCAACTTGCCGTTCTACACCGTGATGAGCGGTACCTCGATGGCCACGCCGCACGTGGCGGGCATCGTCGCGCTGATGCTCGAGGCCAACCCGAACCTCACCCCGGCGAATGTCCGCGACATCATCGCGCGTACCGCCACCAACATGACCGGTCGACTGCCGTGGGAAGCCGGCGCGGGGCACATCAACGCCTATACCGCCGTGGCCGAAGCCGCTGGCGTGCGTACCGGTTTCGGCGCGACGGTGAACGCGCTGAACAGCTTCAACAGCAACCAGGTGATCGTCGCCGGACCGCCGCCGGTGCCGTTCTCGGTGAACTTCGCGCCGGTGGGCCCGGTGGGCGAGCAGTCCTTCACGGTCGGGCCGGAGACGGCGTGGGTGAGCGCGCGCGCCACCATCGACGCCAACACCCTGGCGCTGGTGCTGATCGACCCGGACGGCGTGCGCTATGGCTCGTCGATCGCCCTGCCGGTCATCGGCGATACGGTCACCACCGGCGCGCCGGCCAAGCCGGGCGTGTGGCGGGTTACCGTGCGCGGCATCGGTTCGGTCTCCGGCGTCGGCCTCGATCCGGCCAAGGTCACCAACGGCTATGCGGCGCCCGGCACGGTGGCCGGCGAGGTCGGCTTCCTGAACAGCGGCGGTTACACCGGGCTCAGCGACATCGCCAATCATCCGGCCAGGTCGGCGATCCAGTTCGCCGTTGCCAACCGCCTCGTCGACGGTTATCCGAACGGGCAGTTCCGTCCCGACCAGTTCCTCAAGCGTGGCGAACTGGCGCAATACCTGCTGATGGGCGCCAGCGTGCGCCAATACCTGCCGTTCTCCGGCAAGCCCAGCTTTACCGATGTCGGTGCCAGCGACAGCATGTATCCGTTTGCCGAATCGGCCATCGCCCGTGGGGGTGCCTTGCGTGATCTGAGCAATGGCCAGGACGGCGTGATGACCCTGCAGCCGAACGGCGCGTTCCGGTCGAACGACAGCGTCAGTCGACTTGGCCTCGCCTACTCCCTGGTGCAAAGCCTGGCGTTGCAGAATGAGGCGCGCTCGTTTACCGGCACTCTCACCGCGTTCTACGATGGCCGGCGCATCCCGCTCGACGATGCGGCTTCGATTCCGGCCAACCTGCGTGGTTACGTGCAGCTGGCGCTGGATCGCGGCGTCATCAATGCGCGTTTCACGGTGGTCCAGGGGCCGTATGACTTGCAGCCGACCCTGCACGCCTACTTCGATCCGAGTCTCTCGGTCACCCGCGCTGCCTATGCCGTCGCAGCCGGTCGCTACCTCTCGCTTTACCAAAGCGGCAAGTAAGCTGGGAAAGCCGAGCAAGCGTTGGATTCGCAATGCGGCCCGGGGAACCGGGCCGCATTGTTCGTTGGGTGTCGACCGTTTTCCGGAGTTTCAATTCCGCGCCGAACGCCATTCGGCAGATTACCGGCTTCTGGGAATGCGCCGCCGGGCCTCGCGCATTATCCGGCAGCAAAGTGCCGCCACGTTCGCGGGAAGCCGGGCCTATATGCGATAAGCCACCGCTTTCATCACCAACGAGCTGAGCCGCATCAGTGTTGGCAGCGGCGCGGGCAGCTCGACGCCGCCGCGTGCCTGCGCGGCCTGCGCGTGGCGAATCTCGTCCGACTGCATCTGGGTCAGCACCGCGCGCGAGCGCGCGTCCTGCATGGGCAGCTTTTCCAGGTGCTCGGCCAGGTGTGCCTCCACCTGGCGCTCGGTCTCGACCACGAAGCCCAGGCTGAGCGGATCGCCGGCCAGCGCGGCGGCGGCACCGATCGCGTAGCTGCCGGCGTACCACAGCGGGTTGAGCAGGCTCGGGCGGCTGTCCAGTTGCTGCAGGCGCTCGGCGCACCAGGCCAAGTGGTCGGTTTCCTCGACGGCGGCATGCAGCAGGTGCTGGCGGTTGTCGGCATGGCGTGCCAGCGCGGCCTGGCCGAAGTACAGCGCCTGCGCGCAGACCTCGCCGGTGTGGTTGACGCGCATCAGGCCGGCGGCGTGGCGGCGGTCGGCGTCGTCCATGTCCGTCTCGGCGATGCCGCGGGCGGGTGAGCGCCGATGCGACTGCGGTGAACCGGCGATCGCCTCCAGCGCGCGTTCACAACCGGCGAGCAGGCGGTCGAGGGGGCTCAGTGTGCGCACGGTCATGGGCTTTCCTGGTTCGGGGGAGCTGTTCGAGTTGTTGGGCCGGCAAGGCCGGCAGGTGCCGGGGCCAGTCCCGGTGCGTCGATACCGGCGGCAGAGACCCGCCACCGACGCCTTGGGCAGCCGGCTTGGCCACACGTCCAGCGGGCGCGTGCTGGGGGCTTTTCAAGCACCCTGCCGGTCATGCTATCATTGCCAGCTCACAGCTTGCCGACCGGCAGGCTTGCGCCGTGGATGACGGCTCCGCTATCATCTCGCGCCTTTGTTCCACCGAAGCATGCTTTCCTGAATCATGCGTACCGCCTCACGGCGGCAGACAGGTATTCTGAAATGAAAACGTTTAGCGCCAATGCCGACAACGTCAAGCGCGACTGGTTCGTGGTCGACGCCACGAACAAGACGCTCGGTCGCCTGTCGACCGAAATCGCCCGTCGTCTGCGCGGCAAGCACAAGCCGGAATACACCCCGCACTGCGACACCGGCGATTATATCGTGGTGATCAACGCGCAGAAGGTGGCGGTCACCGGCGCCAAGCTGGACGACAAGATGTACCACCGCTTCACCGGTTACGTCGGCAACCTGAAGACCACCAGCCTGAAGGACCTGCTGGCGACCTACCCGGAGCGCGTGATCGAGATCGCCGTCAAGGGCATGCTGCCGAAGAACCCGCTGGGCCGCGAGATGTATCGCAAGCTCAAGGTCTACGGCGGCGCCGAGCATCCGCATACCGCACAGCAGCCGCAGGCGCTGGAGATCTAAGGAAATGAGCATGGCAACCCAGCAGAATTACGGCACCGGCCGCCGCAAGACCTCCGCCGCCCGCGTGTTCCTGCGCAAGGGCAAGGGCGCGATCGAAGTCAACGGCAAGTCGCTCGAACAGTTCTTCGGCCGCGAGACCTCGTGCATGATCGTGCGCCAGCCGCTCGAACTGACCCAGAACACCGACAAGTTCGACATCAAGGTGACGGTCGCCGGCGGCGGCATCACCGGCCAGGCTGGTGCAATCCGCCTGGGCATCGCCCGCGCGCTGATCGAGTACGACGAAAGCCTGAAGTCGCCGCTGCGCAAGGCTGGCTTCGTGACCCGCGACGCCCGCGAGGTCGAGCGCAAGAAGGTCGGTCTGCACAAGGCGCGTCGCGCCACGCAGTTCTCGAAGCGCTAAACTAAGCTTCCTAGCCCCGTCGCCAAGCGGTAAGGCACCTGACTCTGACTCAGGCATTCGGTGGTTCGAATCCATCCGGGGCTGCCAAAATCCAGATGCCGACACCCGCAGTGATGCGTGGCGGTCCGGCCGAGAAGCCCGCCTCATGGCGGGCTTTTTCGTTCCGGCCGAAAGCACGCCGGGACTGAGCGTCACCGCTTTCGAGTCGAGGCGTTGTCGCGAAGCAGCAAGATATTGCGTGCAAATTCATGGACTTCGTCCCTTCGGTTTTGCAGTGCACCAGAGTAAAATCCCCGTTTTCACCCCCGTGATGATTTCATGACGCCAGCCACTGACACCCCCGTGGAGCATACCGATGTGCGCACGGTAGGCAGCACGGATGCACTGCCGATTGCCCCTGCGCTGGGCCTTTCACTGGATGCCGCGCGGATGCCGCGCAAATCCACCCTGGTCACGCGCCGCATTCTGCTGATCAGCGTACTGGCGGTGATTCTGGGTGTCGTCGCGGCTTATGTCGCGCAACTGCTGATGCTCACGATCAACCTGATCACCGACCTGTGCTTCTACGGTCGGGTGTCGGACGTAATCGGCCCGCATGCGCGTACGGGCTCGTTCGTGCTGTCGCCGGCCGACAACCAGCTGGGGGCATGGGTCATCCTGATTCCGGTCGTGGGTGGCCTGCTTGCGGGCGTCATGGCGCGCTGGGGTTCGCGGGCGATCCAGGGGCACGGCATTCCCGAGGCAATGGAGCAGATCCTCACCAATGAATCCAACATCCCGGCGCGGATCACCTGGTTGAAGCCGCTGTCGTCGGCATTTGCCATTGGCACCGGCGGCCCGTTCGGTGCCGAGGGGCCGATCATCTCCACCGGCGGCGCCATGGGTTCGTTGATTGGCCAGCTCCTGCGAGTCACCGCCAACGAACGCAAGGTGCTGCTGGCTGCCGGTGCGGCGGCCGGCATGGCGGCGGTGTTCGGTGCACCGGTGGCATCGCTGGTGCTGGCGGTGGAGTTGCTGTTGTTCGAACTGCGTCCACGCTCGCTGATCCCGGTGGCCTTGGCCGCGGTGACGGCAGTTGGCGTGCGCTATGCGACCTACGGCGCCGCGCCGGTGTTTCCCATGCCCGACGTGCTGCAGCCAGGAGGTTGGGCGCTGATCAGCTTCGTCCTGATCGGTGGTCTGGTCGGTTACGCCTCGGTGTGGGTGACCAAGGCGGTTTACGGCGTTGAGGACATGTTCGAGAAACTGCCGGTTCACTGGATGTGGTGGCCGGCATTGGGGGCGCTGGTTGCCGGCTTCGTCGGCTGGATCGAGCCGCGAACCCTGGGCGTGGGCTATGACAACATCGACGCCCTTGTACAGGGCCACTTCGGTCTCACCATGCTGCTCAGCTTTGGCGCATTGAAGTTTGTCTCCTGGGTGATCGCGCTTGGCAGCGGCACCTCCGGCGGTACGCTGGCACCGCTGTTCATGATCGGCGGTTCGCTGGGTGCGGTGATCGGCATCGGCATCAATCATTTTCTGCCGGGCTTCGGCATCGACCCGCGCATCGCGGCGCTGGTGGGCATGGCGGCCATTTTCGCCGGCTCGTCGCGCGCGCTGCTGACGGCGGTGGTCTTCGCCTTCGAAACCACGCGTCAGCCAGCCTGCCTGCTGCCCCTGCTGGGTGGCTGCACCGCTGCCTACCTGATCTCGGCCCTGCTCATGCGCAACACCATCATGACCGAGAAAATCGCCCGTCGCGGCGTGAAGGTGCCGTCGGAATATGCCGCCGACTACCTGGAGCAGGTCAGCGTGGGCACGGCCTGTTCGCGCAATGTGACTACCCTGCGAACCACGCAGACGCTTGCCGAAGTGCGGCGCTGGCTGGCCGACGAGGCCTCGCATACTCAGCATCAGGGTTATCCGGTGGTGGACGAACAGGGCCGCGTGCAAGGCGTGTTGACCCGGCGCAGCCTGCTCGATCCGCAATGGCATTACACCCTGGCGCTGGGGGAGTTGCTGACGCGGCCGCCGATCGCGGTCACCGAAGATCATTCACTGCGTGAGGCCGCCGACCACATGGTCGCCGAGAGCGTGGGGCGACTGGTGGTGGTGAGCAAGAACGATCCGCATCGGTTGGTGGGCATCATCACGCGGGGCGACATTCTCGCTGCGCATGCGCGGCGTCTGCGCGAGGCGCGCTTCAAGGGCCGCCACATCAAGCTCGGCAAATCGGAAAAACCGGCGGGCGCGGCGTGATCCGCTGAGGCGGTCCAGGGCGGGACCGCGCACGAATCAAGGCACGCGCGATGATTGCGCCGAGCGAGCGACGCCCGCCGCCGCCGTCAGCCCATCAACTGGTCGCCGATCAGCACCACGTCCGCCGGACGCCGCGCGAACAGGCCGACGGTGACGATGCCGGGCAGCTGGTTCAGCTCGCTTTCCAGCGCGGCCGGGTCGACGATCTGCCAGCCGTGCACGTCGATGATCCAGTTGCCGTTGTCGGTGACCACGCCGTCGCGCCATACCGGGTGGCCGCCGCGCTTGACGATCTCGCGGCCGATCAGGCTGCGCGCCATCGGGATCACCTCGATCGGCACCGGGAATTTGCCGAGCAGGTCGACCCGCTTGCTGGAGTCGATGATGCAGACGAACTTCTCGCTCGCCGCGGCGACGATCTTCTCGCGCGTCAGCGCGGCGCCGCCGCCCTTGATCAGGCGCCTGTACGGATCGCATTCGTCGGCGCCGTCGACGTAGAGCGTCAACGGGCCGGTGGCGTTGAGGTCGAGCACCGGGATGCCCAGCTTCTTCAGCTGCGCGGTGGACTGCTCCGAGCTGGACACCGCGCCCTGGATGCGCTGCTTCAGGTCGGCCAGCGCGTCGATGAAGAACGCCACGGTGGAGCCGGTGCCGACGCCGACGATGGCGCCGTCCTCGACGTAGCGGATCGCGGCTTCGCCGGCCTGGCGTTTTTCGTTGGCGTTGCTCATCGGTGGATTCCGGTGGAGGGTGGTCGGCTCGCGCTCATTCCAGCGCGAGGATGTATTTCCAGTGCGCCGCGTCGACCGGCATCACCGAGAGCCGGTTACCCTTGCGCAGCAGCGGCATGTCGGTGAGGGCAGGGTCGTTCTTCAGTTCGTCCAGGCTGATCGTGCGCTTGAGCTTCTTCACGAACTTCACGTCGACCAGCATCCAGCGCGGTTTGTCTCGCGAGCTGCCGGGGTCGAAGTACCTGCTCTTGGGGTCGAACTGGCTGGGATCGGGGTACGCATCCGTGGCCACTTCGGCGATGCCGACGATGCCGGGTACGGCGCAGTTGGAGTGGTAGAAGAAGACCGGGTCGCCCACGCGCATGCCGTCGCGCATGAAGTTGCGCGCCTGGTAGTTGCGCACGCCGTCCCAGGCTTCGCGCTTCTTGCGTTTCAGGTCGTCGATCGAGAACGCGTCCGGTTCGGACTTCATCAGCCAGTGGTTCATGCGTTTGCTTCCGGGTGGCAGTCGATCAGCTCGCGCTCGGTGGCGATGAAGTCGAGCGGCACGTCCCACGCTTCCTCCTCGACCTGCGGCAGTTCCTGGAACGCGTAACCGACGCCGACCAGCAACGGTTCGGTCGGGCGCACCTGCTCGTTGAGGAAGGCGAAGCTGCGGTCGTAATAGCCGCCGCCGTGGCCGAGACGGTTGCCGCGGCGGTCGAAGCCGAGCAGCGGCACGAACACCAGGTCGAGCTGGAACGGTTCCAGCAGTTCGGTCGGCGCGGCCGGCTCGGGGATGCCGTAGCGGTTCGGCTGCACGTCGTCGCCGGCTTGCCACGGCGCGAAGCGCAAATGCTTGCCCGCGCCGATCACCGGCAGCAGGAACTGCTGGCCGCGGCCGGCCAGCGGCGCGATCGCCAGGTTCAGCGGCAACTCGCCGTGGCTGGCCCAGTAGCCGGCCACGCGTGTGTCGGTGAGGTATTCGGGGAGCTGTTCAAGGCTGCGGCGCAGGCCCTGGGCGGCGGCGATGCGTGCGCTCGGTGGCAGGGCGCGACGCTGATCGGCCAGGCGCTGGCGAAGCTCGCGTCGTCGGGCGGGGGCGTCCACGTTTCGCGCAACTCCGTCGTAGTTCGCCCCGTTCGTCGCGGGACGAACGGGGCGGGGAATGAGTGGCGTCACCGCGATGCCGCTGCCCACCGAACGACCTTGATCCACGATGGATCAGGTGGGAGAGCTACATGGCCTCAAGGCTTTCCGCACGTGGCGGACATGCACAACAGCCGATGTGAAGCCGACCCGGGGCCGTATTTAGGAACAAGGCAAATGTAAGAGTGTGCTGGCGCACATCGCAGAAAACGCCGGGGACGATTCTAGGCGCTTGATCGCGAATGTGCCACTGCCGGGGACCGCTCGCGGTTCGCCGGACGCGCCGTTTCTAGCGCTTGGCCGGCTCGCTGTCGAGCGCGGCATCGAGCTTGTTCCGCAGCGCGGCGAGGCCGTCGCTGAGTCGCTGCTCCTGGTAGTCGTGCTGCTTGCGCAGGCTGAGGAACTCGTGCGCCACGCTGATCGCGGTGAGCACCGCCAGCCGCTCGAAACTGGGTGCCTTCGCGTTCGCGCGCAGTTCGCGCATCTTGCGGTCGAGGAAGCCGGCGGCCTCGAGCAGGCCGTCGCGCTCTTCCGGCGCGCAGGCAATCAGGAATTCTCGGTCCATCAGTCGCAGCGCGACCGGTTCACTGCTGGACATGGGTTCTATCAGCCGTTGCTTTCAAGCGATTTGAGCCGCTGGATCATCGCCTCGACGCGGCTGCGGGCCTGCTCGTTGCGGGCCAGCAGGCCCGCGCGCTCGCCGGACAGCTGCTCCTGGCTCTGGCGCAGGCTGCGGTTTTCCTCGCTGAGCCGGTGCACCGTGTCCAGCAGCCGGTCAAGCTGCTGGGCCAGGGCGGCCAATTCCTGATGGACCGGATCGGGCTGGATGGGCTCGGGCGTACTCATGCACGAAACTATAACAGGACGCCGACGGAAAACAGCTCGCCCGCGACAGCCGCGATGACGGCCCCGGCGACTGCATTAAACTGGCGGCCATTACCTGACGGAGCACCGCCATGACGGCACCCGGGCTTGTGGGCCACGACGACATCGACGCGCTGCTCAGGCGCCTGCGCCTGGGCACCACGGCCAGCGAACTGCACGGCTCGTTGTGCGGCTATCTGGCCGGCGGCGGCTCGCTGCACGGCAGCTCGGTACTGGCCGCGCTGCAGCTCGACGGCGAGGCGACCGACATCGGTGCGGACGATCTGGCCCTGCTCGGCCGGCTGGCGCGGCAGAGCGAAACCGAACTGGCCGATGCCGAGCTGGGCTTCGAGCCGCTGCTGCCGGAGGACGACCGCCCGCTGGCCGAGCGGGCCGAGGCGACGGTCGACTGGTGCCGCGGCTTCCTCGGCGGCTTCGGGTTGGCCGGCACGGCGGCGCATGCGCAGCTGTCGGACGAGGCGCAGGAAGTGCTGCGCGACCTCGGCACGATCGCCGCGTCCTCGTTCGATTTCGGCAGCGAGGACGAAGACGAGGACGCGCTGATCGAGGTGCAGGAGTTCGTGCGCGTCGCCGCGATGCTGCTGTTTGCCGAGTGTGCTGCACCCGGCCCGTCCGCCAGCGGCAGCGTGCATTGATCCCGAGCGCCCCGAAGCTGGCCGCGCTGGCGATCGGCCCGGACGAATTCGCGCGACGCCGGCGCCAGCTGATGCAGATGGCGGGCGAGGACGCGGTGCTGCTGGTCGCCGCCGCGCCCGAACGCATGCGCAACGCCGACGCGGCATGGCCGTACCGGCAGGATTCGGACTTCCATTACCTGGCCGGCTTTCCGGAGTCCGACGCGGTGTTGGCGCTGCTGCCGGGGCGCCGGCACGGCGAGGCGGTGCTGTTCTGCCGCGAACACGACCCGGCGCGCGAACGCTGGCACGGGCCGTCGATCGGCACCGAGCGGGCGGTGGCCGACTTCGGGCTGGACGACGCGTTCCCGATCGAGGACATCGACGACATCCTGCCCGGCATGATCGAGGGCCGCGGCCGGGTGTACTGCCATTTCGGCCGCGAGCCGGAGTTCGACGCGCAACTGCTTGGATGGATGCGCCGCCTGCGCCAGTTGCGCGGCGGCGGCGTGGTGCCGAAGGAGTTCGTGGCGCTGGGCCACCTGCTGCACGACCTGCGCCTGTACAAGTCGCGCGCCGAACTGAAGCTGATGCGCGCCTCCGCGGCGATCGCGGTGGACGCGCACCTCGCCGCGATGCGGATTGCCACGCCGGGCCGCCACGAGTACGAGGTCGAGGCCGAGCTGCTGCGCGTGGTGCGTGGCCAGGGCGCGGTGCCGGCGTTCCCGCCGATCGTCGCCGGCGGCGCAAACGCCTGCGTGATGCACTACCAGAGCAACCGCGCCGCCTTGCGCGACGGCGAGCTGCTGCTGGTCGACGCCGGCGCCGAACTGGACTGCTATGCGTCCGACGTCAGCCGCACGTTCCCGGTCGGCGGCCGCTACAGCCGCGAGCAGCGCGCGTTGTATGAAGTGGTGCTGGCCGCGCAGCTGGCGGCGATCGACGAGGTGCGCCCGGGACGGCCGTTCGGTGCCGCGCACACGGCGGCGGTGCGCGTGCTGACCGCCGGGCTGTGCGAGCTGGGCCTGCTCAAGGGTGATGCCGACGCGGCGATCGCCGACGGCAGCTACCGGCGCTACTTCCCGGCCAAGACCGGCCACTGGCTGGGGCTGGACGTGCACGACGTCGGCGACTACCGGGTCGGCGGCGATTCGCGCCTGCTCGAGGCGGACATGGTGCTGACGGTGGAGCCGGGCCTGTACGTGCCGCCGGACGACCGCTCGGTGGCCGAGCGCTGGCGCGGCATCGGCATCCGCATCGAGGACGACGTGGCGGTGACCCGCGACGGCAACGAGGTGCTCTCCGCCGCGATGCCGAAAGAGGCCGAGGCGATCGAGGCGCTGCTGGCCGGGCGCTAGGGGCGCCCTGGCCCGTTCAGGGCGTCCCTAGGTCAACGCGTCCGACAGTTCGGAATCCTCGCGCAGGCGGTTCGCCTCGTCGGTGGCGTGCACCTCGTACCACATCGCGTTGAGGATCGCGAAGGCGCAGGCCAGGCCCAGCCCGAGAATCCACGAGAAATACCACATGGTCAGATCACCTCCCGTTCGTTGTGCAGGAGCGCACTCTGTGCGCGATGGCTGTTCGTGAACATGGCCAGAAGCCATTGCGCGCGGGCTGCACTCCTGCCCATTCAATAGCCGCCGTGCGCCTTGCGCACCTGCTCCAGCGTGACCCGTCCGCGCATCACCCGGTACACCCAGCCGGTGTAGAGGATCACCACCGGCAGCAGTACCAGGGTAGCCACCAGCATCAGCTGCAGCGTGCCGCGGCTCGACGACGCGTCCCACACGGTGAGGCTGGAGCGCGGGTCGAGGCTGGACGGCAGCAGGAACGGAAACAACGCGAAGCCGGCCGAGGCGATCGTGCCGCCAACCATCAGGCTGCTGGCGATGAAGCCGCTCACCCCGCGCCGACCGACCAGCGCCTGCACGCCGACCGCCGCGGCCAGCGCCAGCGTCGGCGCAGCCCAGAACCACGGGTACTGCAGGTAGCCGGCAAACCAGCTGCCGCCGACCGCGACCTGCTTGTACAGCGGATTGGAAACGCCATCGGTCGCCACCGGCCCGACGGTCGCGTAGCCGGGAATGCCCCAGGCCAGCCACATGCCGGCCGACACGTACAGCACGGCAAAGAGCAGCGTCGTCCAGCGTGCGATCGTCACCGCCCTGGCGGCGATCGCGTGATCGGCCTTCAGCGCGGCGAAGCACGCCCCGTGCGCCAGCAGCATGGCGAGCGAGACCAACCCGCACAGCAGCGCGAACGGATGCAGCAGGTCGAGCAAGCCGCCATGCCAGCTCATGCGCAGGTCGTCGTCGAAGCGGAACGGCAGGCCGAGGAACAGGTTGCCGAAGGCGACGCCGGCCAGCAGCATCACCGCCAGCCCGGAACCGGTCAGCACCCAGTCCCATAGCGAGGCCCAGCGCGGGTCGTGGATCTTGCCGCGGAAGTTGAAGCCGACCGGGCGCAGGATGAAGGCCAGCAGCACCAGCGCGATGGCGAAATACATGCCGGAAAACGACACCGCGTAAAGCGTCGGCCACGCCGCGAAGGTGGCGCCGCCGGCCAGGATGAACCACACCTGGTTGCCTTCCCAGGTCGGTTCGATGCCCTCCAGCAGCACCTGCCGTTCCTCGTTGTCGCGGCCCAGCACTTTCAGCAGGCCGGCGACACCGAAGTCGAAGCCGTCCATGATCGCGAAGCCGATCAGCAGCGTGCCGAGCAAGGCCCACCAGATCACCCGCAGCGTGGCGTAGTCAAGCATGGCGGTTTCCTCAGGGCCGGTCGGAGGGAAGGGTGGCGAGCGCCGGCGGCCAGAGGCCCAGCCCGTCCGGCCCCTTGCGCGCGAACTTCAGCATCAGCACCGCGTCGACCACCGCCAGCGCGGTGTAGAACAACAGGAAACCGCCGAGCGAGGTGAGGATCTGGCCGGTGCTCACCGCCGACACGCCCAGCGCGGTCGGCAGCACGCCCTCGATCGCCCACGGCTGGCGGCCGTACTCGGCCACGATCCAGCCCAGCTCGATGGCGATCCACGGCAGCGGCAGGCTCCACAGCGCCAGGCGCAGGTACCCGCGCTGACGGTCCAGCGTGCGCTTGCTGGCCTTCCAGAACGAGAGCGCGAACAGCGCGATGAAATAGAAACCGCAGGCGACCATGATGCGGAACGACCAGAACAGCACCGGCACGTTCGGGATGGTGCTGTCGGCGGCCTTCTGGATATCCGCCGGCGTGGCCCGGCGCGGGTCGTCGACGTACTTCTTCAGCAGCAGCGCATAGCCGAGGTCCTGGTCGTGCGCGGCGAGTGTCGCTTTCGCCTGCGCGTCGTCCTTGTCCCGGCGCAGCATCAGCATCGCGTCGTAGGCTTGGATGCCGTTGCCGATCCGTCCCTTCGCAGCGTCCACCAGTTCGTTGATGCCGGGCATCGTCTGGTCGAGCGAACGGGTGCCGATCAGGCCCATCACCCACGGGATCTTCAGCGCGTAATGGGTGGTGCGCTGCTGCATGTCGGGCAGGCCGAACAGGGTGAACGAGGCCGGCGCCGGTTCGGTCTCCCACATCGCCTCGATCGAGGCCATCTTCATCTTCTGGTTCAGCGACACGCTGTAGCCGGACTCGTCGCCCAGCACCACCACCGACAGCGCCGCCGCCAGCCCGAAGCTGGCCGCCACCGTCATCGAGCGCTTGGCGAAATCCACGTTGCGCCCGCGCAGCAGGTACCACGCGCTGATCGACAGCACGAACATCGCGCCCAGCACGTAGCCGGCGCTCACCGTGTGCACGAACTTGTCCTGCGCCACCGGGTTGAACAGCACCGCGGAGAACGAGGTCACTTCCATGCGCATCGTTTCGGGGTTGAACGCGGCGCCGACCGGATTCTGCATCCACGCGTTCGCCACCAGGATCCACAGCGCCGACAGGCTGGTGCCCAGCGCCAGGAACCAGGTCACCAGCAGGTGCTTGATCCGCGAGATGCGCTCCCAGCCCATGAAGAACACGCCGACCAGGGTGGCTTCGAGGAAGAACGCCATCAGCCCCTCGATCGCCAGCGGCGCGCCGAAGATGTCGCCCACGTAGTGCGAGTAGTACGCCCAGTTCATGCCGAACTGGAACTCCATGGTCACCCCGGTGGCCACGCCCATCGCGAAGTTGATGCCGAACAGCACGCCCCAGAACTGCACCATGCGCTTCCATACCTCGCGCCCGGTCATCACGTAGACGCTTTCCATGATCGCCAGGATCCACACCAGGCCCAGCGTCAACGGCACGAACAGGAAGTGGTACAGCGCGGTCAGCGCGAACTGCAGGCGCGACAGCGTGACGACGTCGGCGTCGATCAGGATCATGGCTGGGCTTCCGGCGACACGGGGGCAGAAGGCGCCAACCGCTGCGCGATCGCATCGGGGCTGGCGTCGGGTTTCGGTTGCGGCGCGAACACCACCCACCAGATCAGCGCGAGCGCCGCGATCTTCAGCGCGACGATGCCGAACAACTCGAACGTCAGCCGCCGCAGCGGGCGCGGCGGCGTGTGCAGACCTTCAGGTGGAACGCTGGAAATCGCGGGGCGGGACATGCGACGAATCCGTGCACTACCTGCCGCGCAGCATACGCCGCACGGATGTCGTCACGGTGTGGACGAATGTCGCAGCGGCGACTGCCCCGGTGCGTACGGTTACCCGCAGCGAAAAGTCGCTCGCCCTCCCTGCGGAGGCCGAAAGCGGTTTCGCTGCCGAAGGGGGCAAATGAACAAGCGGGGGACTGCTTCGACTCAGGCCGAAGCGAACGCGTCGCGCGTGAGGTTTTCCGGTGCGCCGTCGGTGCAGGCCACGTCGTCCTCGATGCGGATGCCGCCGTACTGGCGGAAATGGTCGACCTTCGCCCAGTCGATGTCGGCGGCCACCGGCTTGTCGCGCAGTTCTGCCAGCAGCATGTCGATGAAGTACAGGCCCGGCTCGATCGTCACCACCATGCCCGGCTCCAGCACGCGAGTCATGCGCAGGTAGGGGTGGCCGTCCGGACGCGGGATGCTGCCGCCGCGCTCGCTCTGCTGGAAGCCGGCGACGTCGTGCACCTGCAGGCCGAGCGGGTGACCCAGCCCGTGCGGGAAGAAGGTGCCGGTCACGCCGGACTCGACCGCGCTCTCCGCGCTCAGGCGGATGAAGCCGTGCTCGCGCAGCACGCCGGCAATGACGTGGTGGGCGTGGAGGTGCAGCTCGGGGTAGCTCTGCCCGGCGCGCACCTTCGCCACGAAGCCCTGCTGGGCGGCATCCATGCTGTCGATCAGCGCCTGGAACTCGCCCGCCTGCGTGCCGGCGTAGGTACGGGTGATGTCGCTGGCGTAGCCGGCGGCGCTGGCGCCGGCGTCGATCAGGAACGAGCGGCCCTGCGCCGGCGGCATGCGGTCGAAGTGCGTGTAGTGCAGCACCGCACCGTGCTGGTTCAGCGCCACGATGCTGGCGTACGGCAGCTCGGCGTCGATCTGGCGCGCGGCGGCGAGGTAGGTCAGGTGGATGCCGAATTCACTGCGGCCGGCGCGGAAGGCGGCCTCGGCGGCGCGGTGTGCGCGGGTGCCGATGCGATTGGCTTCGCGCATCAGTGCCAGTTCGTACGGCGTCTTGTAGCTGCGGTGCCAGTGCAGGCAGTCGAGCACGGCCTGCGGGTTGTTGATCTCCACGCCGTCGATGCCCGGGCAGGCCGGGGCGAGCACCGCGCCGCGGCCCCGCGGCAGCTGCGCGACGGCGTCCGCCGCGCTGCGCACGATCACGATGTCGAAATGTTCGACCCAGTAGCCGTGCGGTGCTTCCGGCACCACGTGCCAGTAGTCGTGCGGCTGTACGAACACCAGCTTCGGCTTCGCACCCGGGGTGTAGGCGACCCAGCTGCCCGGGGCGCCGTCCAGCGGCAGCCAGTGCCGGAAGTGCGGGTTGGCGACGAACGGGTAATCCTGGTCGTCGAGGAACTTGCGCGGCGGCGTGCCGGCGGCAACCAGCAGGTGGTCGAAACCGCCCTGCGCCAATGCCCTGTCGGCACGTTCGCACAGGGTGGCCAGGTGCTGCGCATACAGCGGGGCGGACGGCTGGTGCATGGTGACTCCTCGGCGGCGGGCCGTCCGGCTGCCTGCTCGCTGGCCGTCGCCGGGAGGCGTGCGCACAGGGCCGGTACAACCCGTGGTGAACTGGGGAAAGGGACGCGCGTGCATGATGGCGCGTGCGCGCGGCGACCGCCAGCCAGCTGCCGGCGCGGCGTCAGTCCTGCGCCAGCCAGCTCTCGATGCGGGCGGCGTCGGCGTCGGTAATCGCCACGATGCGGTAGCCGGCCCAGATCTGCCCCGTGCTGGCGGCCGATTCGTGCCACTGCTCCTGGATGCCCACTTCGATCGGCTGCGACTGGGCCAGCATCCGCTCCGAACCGGGCAGGGTCATGCTGACCTGGTACAGCGCCTCGCTGCGCGGCGCCTGCGCGCTGATCAGCAGCATGCCGGTCATCGACAGGTTGCCCAGGTGGCCGATCGGCAGGCCGCTGATCGCATCGGTGACGATGGCGTTGGCGTTGGCGCGCTTGCGCTCGGCGCGGCGCTGGTCGCTGGTGCTCATCGGCGCGCGGCCTCTGGCGGAGTGGGGTGGCGGGAGGCGGTCGTCTGGCGCAGGCTGCCGGTGAGGCTGCGCCAGGCGCGGTCGAGCAGGCTCTCCGGTTGCGCCGGCACCTCGCAGGCGCGACCACTGGCCACTTCATGGGCCAGTTGCGCCAGGCTCATCTCCTCACCGCGCTGACCGCGCCGGCTGACCAGCAGGCAGCGTCCGGACATCGGCGAGTGCCAGGCCAGCTTGCGCCGGGCGATCGTTCCGGTGCCCGGGTCGACGAATTCGAACCAGCTGCCGAACGGCAGCTCGCGCAGGTGCTGTTCGATGCTCCGTTCACGCGGGCTGGGTGCCGGCGCCGGGTCCGGCTGGGCGGCCGCCGCCGGTTCGTGCTGCGGGGTGGACTGCAGTTGGCCGAGACGTTGGTGCTGCTTGAGCCGCAAGGCGAGGTCGGTGGCGCTGGGCAACTCCACGGCCGGGTCGGGCTTGCCCGCGCCGAGCAGCCGCTGCGCCACCTGCACGGCTTCCTCGACGTGCATGCCGATCTGCTGCAGGCCGGACTCCACCTCCGCCTGCAGTTGCAGGCGGTCGCCCACCGGCAGGCGGCCGAGCAACTGGTCGGTGATCGCCAGCTGCATGCCGAATGCTTCGCTGTCCTCGCCGTGCCGCAGCAGGGTCAACGCCAGCACGTCGGACCAGGCGCGGTCGAGCAGGGCGCGCAACAGGCCGCGCGGCGGCGACTGCGCGAAGCGTTCGGCCATCAGCTCGCCGGCGCGGTGGCGGGCCTGGTCCAGCCGCTCGCGCCCCTGCGCGGCTTCCACGTGGCGCCGTTCGGCCGCCTGTGCCTTGCGCGTGAGCAGGGCCAGGTGATGCTCGATGTCGGCCAGCAGCGTGGTGTACAGGCCGGCGCTGGGCGGTTCCTGGCTGGCGCGGCTGACCAGCTGCTCGAGCTTGGTCGCCAGCGGGCGGTTGCTCTCGTCGTCGCTGCCGTCGAGCCAGTCGTTCGCCGCGGCGGTCACCGTGTCGAGCAGGCGGCGTGCCGGATGCTCGCGTTTCTCGAAGAAGCCGCGGTCGGCCACCGCCATGCGCAGCACCGGCAGTTGCAGGCTGCCGAGCAGCTGATGGGCGTTGCCGCCCTGCTGCAACTGCTGGCCGAGCTGTTCGAACAGCCGCGCGACCAGTTCCACCTTGTCGCCTTGCTCGTCGCTGAGCTGGGTGCGCGGCGCGTCGCCGGGCTTGCCCACATTGAGCTGGGCCAGCAGTTCCTCGCGCAGCCGGGCCGCGCTGCGCAGTTCGCGGCCGGCCTGGTCGGTGACCTGGGCCAGGTGTTGCTGCAACGCGCCCAGCGCGGATTGCAGTTCCTGTTCGCTGGCGGCCCGGCCGACCGCCTGGCCGCTGATGCCGCTCTGGCTGGCGCGCTGCCGCGCGAGCAGGTCGCGCAGGGACTCGAGCACCTCGATCGGCGCGCCGCTGCCGCCGGTCGGGCCGGCTCCGGCGCCGCCGGCGTGTGCCGTGGCGGTACCGGTGGCCGCCGGCTCGCCGGCTGCGCCGGTGCTGCCGGCGGTGGCGGGGCGTGCCCGTTTGCCGACGTGTCGCGGAATCGGGATGCTGCGCAACTGCGGCAGGATGCCGTCGCCCTGCAGCTGTGCATTGATGATGTCGTACAACGGCGCCAGCGCCTGGAGCACCCACTGGTCGAAGTGCTGCAGCAGCAGCAGCTGATGCGGCAGCGGCAGTTCCAGCTCGGCGCTGGCCTCATGGCAGGCCCGGGCCAGCGCATAGGGACCCAGCGGCAACGCCTGGCCCTCCAGCGGCGGCGCACCGACCAGCACCGCCAGCCGGTGGCCCAGCTCGTACAGCACGCTGGCATGGCGCACCTCGCCGCGGGCACCCAGCTGTTCCAGGGTCATCGACACTTCCTGCTCGCCGGGGTCGACCAGGGTCAGCGCCTGCCACGGCTTCGGATGGGTGGCGGGCGGTGCGGCGCTGGCGCGGTCGATGTCGTTGAACACGCTGCCGAGGCGCTCCATGAAACGCTGCGTGTAGGCGGTGCGTCCCTGCAGCACGTGTTGCCGACTGGCGAAGCAGTCCTGCTGCTCGCCGGCATGGTGCGCGCGTTCGGCCAGCGCGAACAGCTGTTTCTCGAATTCGCCCAGGCAGCGGCGCAGAGGTTCCTGCAAGCCTTCCACGCAGTGGTGGTAGCTGGCTTCCAGCAGGCGTTGCGTACGCGCCGGCCAGCGTGCGTTGCCGACGCGGCCGCCCTGCGGCGACGCGGACGAGTGACGTCGATCGTGCCCGACATCCATGCATGAACCTGCCAATTCCCCCGGAGCGGCAAGTCTATGCCGGTTGCGACAGCGATGCCATTGGGTGCAGGCCGTCGCGGTGCGACGTTCAGTCCAGAAATGTGCCAATCACGTCGTTGAGGAAGCGCTGGCCCAGCACGGTGGTGTGCAACCGCTGCGGGTCGTCGTGCAGCCAGCCGCGGCGGACCGCTGCCGCCAGCGCGGCGGCGATCCGCTGCGGCGGCAGGCCGGTGCGCTCGGCAAACGCGGCCATCGGCACGCCATCGACCAGGCGCAGCGCGTTGAGCATGTATTCGAATGGCAGCTCGCCCGCGCCGACCGTGTGGTCGCCGCCGATCCGGGCCGGACCGCCGGCGGCGTCCAGGTAGGCGCGCGGGCCGCGGGTCTTCCAGCGCCGGCGCACCTGGCCGCCGGCGGCATCGCTGAGCTTGCCGTGGGCGCCGGCGCCGATGCCGAGGTAGTCGCCGAACTGCCAGTAGTTGAGGTTGTGCACGCAGCGCCGGCCGGGCTGCGCATACGCGGAAATTTCGTACTGGCCATAGCCGGCGGCGGCCAGGCGCGCCTCGCAGGCCTCCTGCATCGCCCAGGCGTGGTCGTCGTCGGGCAGCGGCGGCGGGTTGGCGGCGAACGCGGTATTCGGCTCCAGCGTCAGCTGGTAGTGCGAGATGTGGGTGGGCTTGAGCGCCACGGCGCGTTCCACGTCGGCCAGCGCACCGTCCAGTTCCTGCTTCGGCAGCGCGTACATCAGGTCGAGGTTGATGTTGGCGTAGCCGGCGTCCTGCGCCGACTTCACCGCGGCTTCCGCCTCGCCGGCCGAGTGGATGCGGCCGAGCCGGCGCAGCTTGTCGTCGTCGAAGCTCTGTATGCCGAACGAGATGCGGTTGACCCCGGCGGCGAGATAGCCGTCGAAGCTGCCGTGCTCGACCGTGCCGGGGTTGGTCTCCAGGGTGATCTCGACATCGTCCGCCAGCGGCAGCCGCTCGCGGACGCCGTCAAGCAGGCGCGCGACCAGCTCCGGCGCGAACAAGCTGGGCGTGCCGCCGCCGAAGAACACGCTGACGACCGGGCGGCCTTCGAGTGCCGGCGCGAAATCCGCGCGATCGGCGTCGAGGTCGGCCAGCAGGTGGTCGATGTACTGGGCATACGGTGGTGGTTCGCTGCGCAGGCCGTGCGAGTTGAAGTCGCAGTACGGGCACTTCTTCACGCACCACGGCATGTGCACGTACAGCGACAGCGGTGGTGCGATGAGGCTCATGGGCGAAGTTCGCGCAGCCGGTCGTGCAGTTTCGCCAGCGCCTGGCCACGATGACTGAGGCGGTTCTTCAGCGCATCGTCCATTTCGGCCACGCTTTGCTCGTAGCCGTCGGGCAGGAATACCGGGTTGTAGCCGAAGCCGCCGCTGCCGCGACCTTCGGTGAGGATGCGCCCGTGCCAGCGCGCTTCGGCGATCAGCGGAGCCGGGTCGCCGGCATGCTGCAGCAGCACCAGCACGCAGATGAAGAACGCGCCGCGCCGTTCGACCGTCACGCCATCGAGTTCGCGCAGCAGCTTCGCGTTGTTTGCCGTGGCGTCACCGTGGCCGCCGCTGTAGCGCGCCGAATACAGGCCCGGCGCGCCGTGCAGGTGGTCCACGCACAGGCCCGAGTCGTCGGCCAGCGCAGGCAGCCCGCTGGCCTGCGCGGCGTGGCGCGCCTTGAGCAGGGCATTCTCGATGAAGGTGTGGCCGGTTTCGTCGGCGTCGCGGATGCCCAGGCTGGCCTGCGGTATGACGTCGAGGCCGCTGCCGGCGAGCAGTGCGCCGAACTCCTTCAGTTTGCCCGGGTTGCTGCTGGCCAGCACGATGCGCGACATCGTGCTCAGCCCTGCGCCAGTGCCGCGCGCTGCGCCGCGACCAGTTCGCCGATGCCTTTCTCGGCCAGCGCCAGCAGCGCATCCATTTCATTGCGGCGGAACGCGTGGCCTTCGGCGGTGCCCTGCACCTCAATGAAGCCGCCGCCGTCGTTCATCACCACGTTCATGTCGGTGTCGCAGTCGGAATCCTCGGCGTAGTCGAGGTCGAGCACCGGCACGCCCTTGTAGATGCCCACCGAGACCGCGGCGACCGCGCCCACCACCGGATTGCGCTTGAGGTTCTCGCGCTTCATCAGCAGGTTCACCGCGTCGACCAGGGCCACGTAGGCGCCGGTGATCGCCGCGGTGCGGGTGCCGCCGTCGGCCTGCAGCACATCGCAGTCCAGTGTGATCACGCGCTCGCCCAGCGCCTGCCGGTTGACGCAGGCGCGCAGGCTGCGGCCGATCAGCCGCTGGATTTCCATGGTGCGCCCGCCCTGGCCGCCGCGGGTGGCCTCGCGCTGGGTGCGGGTGTTGGTGGCGCGCGGCAGCATGCCGTATTCGGCGGTGATCCAGCCCTCGCCCTTGCCGCGCAGCCAGGCCGGCGCGCGGTCCTCGATGCTGGCGGTGCACAGTACGCGGGTGTCGCCGAAGCTGACCAGCACCGAGCCTTCGGCGTGGCGGGTGTAGTGGCGTTCGATGCTGACGCTGCGCAGCTGGTCGCTGGTGCGGCCACTGGGGCGAGTGACGGAATTCATGGGGAGTGGCCGGATTGGGCAAGGTTGGACCGGAGAGTTTACCATTGCGTCCTTTCCCCACGTCCGGAAGGCGCCGATGATCCGCAGCATGACGGCCTACGCCAGCGCCGAAACCACCGGCCCCGCCGGCACGCTCAGCTGCGAGCTGCGCACGGTCAATCACCGCTACCTGGAGCTGAGCCCGCGGTTGCCGGACGAGTTGCGCGGTTTCGAGTCGCAGTTGCGCGAACGCGTCGCGGCGAAGCTGTCGCGCGGAAAGCTCGACCTGACCGTGCGTTTGCGCGGTGGCGAGGCGCGCGGCGATTCGCTGCACGTGGACACCGCGCTGCTGTCGCGTCTGTCGGAACTGAACCTGGACCTGGCTGCGTTGTTTCCCGGCTTGCAGGTGCAGCTCACCGAACTGCTGCGATTCCCCGGGGTGATGCAGCAGGCCGAAGTCGATCCCGAAGCGCAGCAGGCCGCGCTGTTCGAGGTGCTCGACCGCGCGCTGGATGCGCTCACCGCGACCCGCGAGCGCGAGGGCGAGAAGCTGGGCGGGATCCTGCGCGACAAGCTGGACGCGATCGAACGCGTGGTCGCCGACGTGCGCGGCTGGATGCCGGAGATTCGCGCCGCGCTGCGCACCCGGCTGGAAACGCGGCTGGCCGATTTGAAGCAGCCAGTCGAGCCGGGCCGGCTGGAACAGGAGCTGGTGCTGCAGATCACCCGTACCGACGTCGACGAGGAGCTCGACCGGCTCAGCACGCACATCGGCGAGACGCGCCGCGTGCTGGGGCTGGCCGAGCCGGTCGGGCGCCGGCTGGATTTCCTGATGCAGGAGTTCAACCGCGAGGCGAACACGCTGGGCTCCAAGTCGGTCGACGCGCGCAGCACCAACGCGGCCGTCGAACTGAAGGTACTGATCGAGCAGATGCGCGAACAGGTGCAGAACATCGAATGAACGCCTCCATCGAAGGCACGCTGTTCGTGGTCGCCGCGCCGTCCGGGGCCGGCAAGTCGACCCTGGTCAACGCGCTGCTCGAGCGCGAGAGCACTATTTCGCTGTCGGTGTCGCACACCACGCGGCCGCCGCGGCCGGGCGAGACGTACGGACGGCACTACTACTTCGTCGAGCGCGCGGAATTCGAGCGCGAGATCGCCGAAGGCATCTTCCTCGAACATGCCGAGGTGCACGGCAACCTCTATGGCACCTCGCGCACCACGGTGCAGGAGCTGCTGGGGCAGGGCCGCGACGTGCTGCTGGAGATCGACTGGCAGGGCGCCCAGCAGATCCGCGCGAGCAAGCCCGACTGCGTCAGCGTGTTCATCCTGCCGCCGTCGCGGGCGGAACTCGAACGGCGCCTGCGCGGGCGCGGGTCGGACAGCGCCGAGGTGATCGAGCGCCGGCTGCGCAATTCGCGCGGCGAGATCGCCCATGCGCACGAGTTCGACTACATCCTGGTCAACGACGTGTTCGACGAGGCGCTGGCCGGCCTGCAGGCGATCGTGCGGGCGGTGCGCCTGCGCGGTACGCTGCAGTGGCGGCGGCACGAGGCGCTGATCGCCGAGCTGCTGGCCGACGAGGCCGGTTGAACCGTAGCGCCAGCGCATGGTCTTAGCCCGACGCTTCCGCTACCTTGTCCGCTTCCCCTACCGTTGCTGTCGCCCATGAACGAAACCGCCCGCGCCACGCCTGACGACGCCATCCTGGTGCGCATCCGCGGCCTGACCACGGTGCTCAACGGCAAGACCATCTTCGACGCGCTGGATCTGGACATTCCGCGCGGCAAGATCACGTCGATCATGGGCCCCAGCGGCACCGGCAAGACTACCCTGCTCAAGCACATCACCGGACAGATGTACGCCGACGCCGGCAGCATTCACCTCGACGGCCGCGACGTGGCCGGGCTGTCGCGCGAGCAGCTGTACAAGCTGCGCGAAGGCGTGGGCTACCTGTTCCAGAACTCCGCGCTGTTGACGGACTTCGACGTGTTCGAGAACGTGGCGTTCCCGCTGCGCCAGCACACGAAGCTGCCCGAGGTGCTGATCCGCAACCTGGTGCTGATGAAGCTGCAGGCGGTGGGCCTGCGCGGCGCCGCGCGGCTGATGCCGAACGAACTGTCCGGCGGCATGGCGCGGCGGGTGGCGCTGGCGCGGGCGATCGTGTTCGACCCGCAGCTGATCCTGTACGACGAACCGTTCGTGGGGCTCGACCCGGTGGCGCTGAATCAGGTGCTGAAGCTGATCCAGACGTTGAACCAGACCCTCGGCATCACCAGTGTGCTGGTCTCGCACGAACTGCCCGCGGTGCAGCGCATCGCCCACCACGTGGCCCTGCTTTCCAACGGCAAGGTGGTGGCACAGGGCGACCCGGCGACGATCGCCGACGACGGCTCGCCGTGGACGCGGCAGTTCTTCGGCGGCGAGGCGGATGGGCCGATCCCGTTCCGCTACCCGGCCGCCGACTACGCCACCGAGCTGGGTTTTGCCGGAGCGGCGAAATGAACGCACGGGCGCCGCAAGGCAACAATGTGGTGACCCAGTCGCTGGCGCAGATCGGCGCCTGCGGCCTGTTCCTGCTGACCCTGCTGGGGGCGGTGCCGCGCAGCTTCCGCTACCTGCGCGAAACCGTCCGTCAGCTGTGGTTTGTCGGCGCGATGAGCCTGACCATCATCATGGTCTGCGGCCTGTTCGTCGGCATGGTGCTGATGCTGCAGCTGTACCACGTGCTGTCGATCTTCGGCGGCACCTCGGCCAGCGGCATGGTGGTGGCGCTGTCGGTGTACCGCGAGCTGGGGCCGGTGGTCACCGCGCTGCTGTTCGCCGGGCGCGCCGGCACCGCGATCACCGCCGAGATCGGCCTGATGCGCGCCACCGACCAGATTTCCGCGATGGAAATGATGGCGGTCGACCCGATCGCCTACGTCGCCACGCCGCGCTTCCTGGCCGGGCTGATCGCGATGCCGCTGCTGTGCTGCGTGTTCTGCGCCATGGCCATCTTCGGCGGCCACCTGGTCGGCGTGACCTGGCTCGGCATCGACAACGGCACGTTCTGGTCGAACATGACCGCCCAGGTCGACGTGCACACCGACATCGTCAACGGCGTGCTGCTGAAGAGCCTGGCGTTCGGCGCGGTGGTCTCGCTGATCGCGGTGTTCCAGGGTTTCACCACGCCACCGACCAGCGAGGGCGTGGCCTATGCCACCACCCGCACCGTGGTGGCGTCGTCGATCGCCATCCTGGCGCTCGATTTCGTCCTTACCGCCTTCCTGATGTGACTGCCATGACCTGTCGTTTTCCGAGGATCCTGCCGTGAGCCAACCGAGAAGTTCCTACGCCGTCGGCACCGGCCTGTTCATCGTGCTGGGCTTCGCCGCGCTGGCCTACCTGGCGACGCAAACCAGCTCGGTTGCCAACGTGCGCCAGGGCGACAGCTACGTCGTCGAGGCGCAGTTCACCAACATCGGCCAGCTGAAGGAGCGCGCGCCGGTGAAGATCGCCGGCGTGCGGGTCGGCCAGGTGCAGTCGATCGCGCTGAAGCCGGGCGGCGACGTGGCCGACGTGAAGCTGTCGATCGACAAGACCTACGACCGCATCCCGCAGGATTCGGTGGCGACGATCTTCACCAGCGGCCTGCTCGGCGACCAGTACGTGGGTATCGAGTACGGCAGCGCGAAGCAGGCGGTGGCTGCCGGCGGCACGCTGGCGCGGACCAGGTCGACCCAGCCGCTGGAGGAGATGCTCGGCAAGTTCTTCGGCGCCGGCGGCGTGGTCGACAATGTCGGCGGCAGCTATGCGGTCAAGGCGGCCTTCACCAACGTCGGCACGCTGTCGGCCGGCGCGCCGGTGAAGATGGCCGGCGTGGTGATCGGCAGCGTGCAGTCGGTGCATGCCGACCCGGTCAAGCTGAATGCCGAGGTGGTGCTGTCGATCGACAAGCGCTACGACGCGATTCCCGACGATTCGTCCGCCGCGGTGTTCACCAGCGGTTTGATCGGCAGCCAGTATGTTGCGATCCAGCCGGGCGGTTCGCCCGATGCGCTCAAGGACGGCGACGAGATGATCCTGACCCAGTCCGCGTTGCAGCTGGAGGACCTGATCGGCAAGTTCCTGGTCAACGGTTCGCCCGGCGACAAGAAAGATGCCGGCAACGGCAACAAATAGTCCGCCATTCCCCGCCGGCTCGCCGAGCCGGCTCTGCCCAAGGAGTTACCCATGTTGCGCAGTCTGGCTCTTGCCACCGCCATCGCATTCGGTGCCGTCATCGCGGCCCCGGCCTTCGCCCGGGCGGATGCCGTGGCCCCGGCCGCCGCACAGCAGGCTCCGGTGGCGGTCGTGCAGACCATCGCCGACCAGCTGGCCACGGCGATCGAGGGGCATCGCGACGAGTTGAAGAAGAACCAGGAGAAGCTCATCAGCGTCATCGATGAGGTGTTCCTGCCGCACTTCGACATCGACTACGCCTCGATCCTGGTGCTCGGCCAGCATGCCCGCGAAGCCAGCCCGGCACAGCGCGAGCGCTTCGCCCGGGCGTTCTACAACTCGATTACCCACCGTTACGCCGAAGGCCTGCTCAACTACACCCGCGGCCGGGTCAAGGTGCTGCCGTTCAAGGGCGACCTCAACGACAAGCGCACCGTGGTGCGCACCCAGGTGGTGCTGGACGACGGCAAGCTGGTGTCGGTCGACTATGCCTTCCGCAAGGGGCGCAACGGCGACTGGAAGGCCTACGACGTGATCATCGAGGGCATCTCCTACGTCACCAACTACCGCAACCAGGTGGACGCGGAGATCCGCAAGGTCGGTATCGAGCAGCTGATCAGCAATATCGAAAGCCTGGGCTCCAAGGCGCTGGACACGATGGCCAAGGACAACAAGGACAAGTCATGACGCAGACCGCCGCCGGTTTCCAGCTGGATACCGGCACGCCCGGCACGCTGGGCGTGCGCGGCGAGCTGAGCTTCGATACCGCGGCTGCCGCGTGGCAGGCGATCCGCTCCGCACTGGCGGGTGCTCCGGTGTCGCAGCTGGACCTGGCCGACGTGCGGCACAGCGACAGCGCCGGGCTGGCCTGCGTGCTGGCGATCGCGGCCGATGCGGCCCGGCGCGGGCAGACGCTGCGGGTCGTGCGCATGCCGGCCGGCATGCAGTCGCTGGCGCAAGTCTGCGAGGTCGACCGGCTGCTCGCCTGACCTAAGGCCCCGGGCCACGCAAGGAAAGAAGGGGCCGCAAGGCCCCTTCTTCATGTCCGCCGTGCGGTCGCGGTCACTGCTGCTTGCCGGTCTTGTCCGGGTGCTTGTTTTCCCACTGGTGCTGCTGGTCCAGCAGTTCTTCGGGGTCGAAGTTCTGCTCGTCCAGGCCCTGCATCCGCTGGATGATCTCCACCGGCGGGTTGCCATCGTAGATCTTGTACAGGCGCTGCTGCCGGTACGCGTCGCGAATGAACACGTACGGATCGTAGGCGGACTGCAGGAAGCTCTCCGCGTCGATGGCGCGCGAGCGCAAGGTCACCAGATACATAGCCTGCGGCAGGTACTGCAGGCCGTTGTAGTGATGGTTGTTGGCGTACAGGCTCAAGGGGTCGAAGAAGTAGCTGTCGACCGGCAGGCGCCAGACGTCGCGGGCGGTATTGGGACCGAAGAACGGCAACATCAGGAAGTCGCCTTCCGGGGCACCCCAGCGCGCCAGGGTGATGCCGAAGTCGTTGTCTTCGATCGGCAGGCCGAGCTGGCTGGCCGGGTCGAAGAAGCCGCCGATGCCCAGGGTCAGGTTCACCAGGAAGCGACCGGTGCTCTGCAGCGCCTGCTTCGGGCGCGCCTGCAGTACGTCGTTGGCGACCGTGACCGGCATGCGGATGTTGGTGAAGAAGTCGCTGAACGAGCGGCGCACCGGCGGATTGGTCACCTTGCGGTAGCCCAGTGCGACCGGACGGATCACCGCCTGGTCCACGGCGTCGTTGAATTTGTAGGCGCCGCGGTTGAATTTCTCCAGCGGATCGTCGGTGCGCGGCTTGGCAATGGTGCAGCCGGCCAGCAGCGCGATCGCGAGCACGGGCAACCAGCGGCTCAACTTGGGTAATCGAAGCGGTGAGTGCATCGGTGCGGGGATTCGCGTCGGGGAAGAGTAAGTGTACTGTCTGGTTTTATATCGTGCACGGCTTTCAGCTTGCTTCCATCGGCGGCATCCCGCGGTGCGGCCAGCCCGCCATGATACGCGTCGCGCGCATTGCCAGCAAAGCATCCGCTCCTCTACACTGTCAGGCCATATAAGTCATTTTATTCTCTAAGGATTTCGCATGGCACGCATTACCGTGGAAGACTGCCTCGAGGTGGTCGACAACCGTTTCGAACTGGTATTGATGGCGACCAAGCGCGCCCGCCAACTGGAAAAGGGCGCCGAGCCGGCCGTCAACCCGGACCATGACAAGCCGACCGTGCTGGCGCTGCGCGAGATCGCCGCCCGTCGCATCGACCAGGCCACGATCGACCAGATCGACAAGGCCGAGCGCGAGCGCGCCGAGCGCGAGGCGCTGGAATGGGCCGCGGCCGAGGTCGACGACGACCTGTCCAAGGGCGGCGACGACTGATGGACGGCGGCTGCTGTAGCAAGCGTCCCTGTCGCGCCGGCGCGTCCGGTGCGACGGTCGGCGCACGCCGCGCAGCCACCCGTTACACCTGCCGCGAGGTAGGCGCCTGAACAGGCGCCGGCACCGATGACTGCGGCCACCCCCTCCGCCACGGTCGACCTGTCCGCGCTGCCGCCTTACGCGCTGGCGCTGAAAGAACGCATCGCCTATCTGCCCGAAGCGCAGATCGATCGTGTGCTACGCGCGTTCCAGCTCGGCGCGCAGGCACACGCCGGGCAGGAGCGCAAGAGCGGCGAGCCGTACATCACCCACCCGGTGGCGGTGGCCGGCATCCTGGCCGAACTTGGGCTGGATGCCGAGACGATCATCGCGGCGATCCTGCACGACACCCTGGAAGACACCGAGCTCAGCCGCGAGACGCTAGCCACCGAGTTCGGCGAAGTGGTGGCCGAGCTGGTCGACGGCGTCACCAAGCTGGACAAGATGCGCTTCGGCAGCCGCCAGGAAGCCGATGCGGAAAGCTTCCGCAAGATGCTGCTGGCGATGGCGCGCGACATCCGGGTGATCCTGATCAAGCTGGCCGACCGCCTGCACAACATGCGCACGCTCGGCGCCAAGGACGCGCCCTCGCGTCGCCGCATCGCGCGCGAGACGCTGGAGATCTTCGCGCCGATCGCGCAGCGCCTGGGCATGAACAAATTCAAGGCGGAGCTGCAGGACCTGGGCTTCCGCGCGCTGTACCCGGACCGCTACCGGGTGATCAGCGAACGCATCCGCGCCGCGCTGGGCAACCGGCGCGAGGCGATGGGCAAGATCGAGGCGGCGCTGTCCGCGCGGCTGGCCGCCGACCACCTGCCGGCGCGCGTGGTCGGCCGGATCAAGTCGCCGTGGAGCATCTATTCGAAGATGCGCAACGACCACAAGAGTTTCGCCCAGCTGATGGACGTCTACGGCTTCCGCGTGGTGGTGGACAGCGCGATGAGCTGCTACATGGCGCTCGGCGTGGTGCATGCGCTGTACAAGCCGGTCGACCGCCGCTTCAAGGACTTCATCGCGATCCCCAAGGCGAACGGCTACCAGTCGTTGCACACCGTGCTGCTGGGGCCGTTCGGCGCGCCGATCGAGGTGCAGATCCGCACCGCCGAGATGGATTCGGTGGCCGAGCGCGGCGTCGCCGCGCACTGGGCCTACAAGACCGATTCGGGGCCGGCCAACAGCGCGCAGGCGCGCGCGCGCGAATGGCTGTCCTCGCTGGTCGACAGCTCGGCGAGCACGGTGTCGTCGTCGGAATTCATCGAGAACGTCAAGATCGACCTGTTCCCCGACGAGGTCTACCTGTTCACCCCGCGCGGCGACATCCTGTCGCTGCCGCGCAACGCCACCGCGCTGGATTTCGCCTACGCCGTGCATACCGACGTGGGCGACCACGCGGTGGCCGCGCGCGTGGACAAGAAGCTGCTGCCGCTGCGCGCGAAGCTGGAGTCCGGCCAGCTGGTGGAGATCATCACCGCGCCGTCGGCGGTACCGAACCCGGCGTGGCTGGAAGTGGTCGTCACCGGCAAGGCGCGCACCGCGATCCGCCAGTACCTGAAACACCTGCAGCACGAGGACGCGGTGGATTTCGGCCACCGCATGCTCGACCGCGCGCTGGACGCGCAGGGCAGCAGCCTGGACGGCATCCCGCCGGCGGTGCTGGACCGGTTCCTGGATACCTCCAAGCTGAAACGGCTGGAGGAGTTGCTGTCCGACATCGCGCTGGGCAACCGCATGCCCGACGTGGTCGCCAGCCAGCTGCTGGCGTCGCGCGGGCGGAAAGCCGGCAAGCCGCAGGCGTCGGCGCACGCACACGAGAAGATCCGCATCACCGGCGCCGAGCGCGGCGTGCTCAGCTTCGCCAATTGCTGCCATCCGCTGCCGGGCGACGAGATCATCGGCTACCTGTCCTCGGGCAAGGGCATCGTGGTGCATCGCGAGGAGTGCCCGAACGTGGTCGAGCTGCGCAAGTCGCCCGAACGCTGCGTGGCGATCGAGTGGGACCGCGACGTGCAGGGCGACTACCGCGCCGAGCTGCGCATCGAGGTGATCAACCGCCCCGGCGTGCTGGCCACCGTGGCCGCCGCGATCGCCGCCGCCGACTCGAACATCGAGAACGTGGAATACGTCGAGCGCGATGCCGCCGCGGCGACGCTGCTGTTCGCGATGGAAGTGAAGAGCCGCAAGCATCTGGCCGACGTGATCCGCCGCGTGCGCCGCACCGGCGTGGTCAGCGGCGCCTATCGCTACCCGCTGTAGCAGCGCACCGCGTGCGCGAAAGCCGGCAGGCGATTGAACCCGGCCTTTCCGCGCACAGGGCGCGCTCCTACAATCATGTCCATCTTCACTCGAGGCAAGCCCATGTCCCGCAGCATCATCTCCACCGAGCAAGCCCCCGCCGCGATCGGCCCGTATTCGCAGGCCGTGCGTGCCGGCCAGACCGTGTACTTCTCCGGCCAGATCCCGCTGGACCCGGCCACCGGCGCGCTGGTCGACGGCGACATCAGTGCGCAGACGCGGCGCGTGTTCGACAACCTCACCGCGGTGGCGGCGGCGGCCGGCGGCTCGCTGGCGCAGATCGTGCGCGTCGGTATCTACGTTACCGACCTGGCGAACTTCGCCGCGGTCAATGCGGTGATGGCCGAGTACTTCCAGCAGCCGTACCCGGCGCGTTCCACCATCGAGGTGTCCGGTCTGCCGAAGGCGGCGCAGGTCGAGGTCGATGCGGTGATGGTGCTGGACTGAACCCGGTCGGCGCCCGGCGCCGACACTCATTGTCGGCGTGCGGCTTACGACAGGAGACGGTGCTCGGTTAGGCTTGCAGGCCATGGCCACCCGCCCCGTTCGTCCCGCTCCCGCTATCGGTACCGACCCGGGCATCACGTCTGTCGGTGCGCTGCCGGGCGTCGGACCGGCGCTGGTGGCGTCACTGGCGCGGCTCGGGCTGGAGCGGGTGCAGGACCTGTGGTTCCACCTGCCGCTGCGCTACGAGGACAAGACCCGGATCAGCACGATCGCCGACCTGCGCGCGGGCGATCGCGCGCAGGTCGAGGGTGTGGTCGAGGCGGTCGAGCGCGGCTTTCGTTATCGCCCGCAGCTGAAGGTGGCGATCGGCGACGCCAGTGGGCAGACTCTGCTGCTGCGCTTCTTCCACTTCAACCGCGCACAGGCCGAACAGCTGCTGCCGGGCACGCGATTGCTCTGCTACGGCGAGGTACGCCATGCCGCGCAGGGCCTGGAGATGGTGCACCCGAACTATCGGCGCCTGGACGGGGCGACGGTCGCCGCCGTCGACGAGTCGCTCAGCCCGGTCTATCCGACCACCGAGGGGCTCGGCCCGAAGCGGCTGGCCGGGGTGATCGGCAAGGCGCTGGCGCTGCTGCCGCCAGCGGCGCAACTGGAGCTGATCCCGCCCGAGCTGTGCGCGAAGCACGGGCTCACCTCGTTGCGCGACGCGTTGCTGTACGTGCACCGTCCGCCGCCGGATGCGCATCTGGGCCAGTTGATGCTGGGCCGGCATCCGGCGCAGCAGCGCCTGGCGTTCGAGGAACTGTTGACCCAGCACCTGAGCCTGAAGCGCATGCGCGCGGCGGTGCGGCGGCGGCGCGCGCCGGAACTGGGCGGCACGGGCGAGTTGCGCCGGCTGCTGCTGCAGGGGTTGCCGTTCCGGCTGACTGCGGCCCAGCAGCGCGTCGGCGAAGAGGTGGCGCGCGACCTGGTCCGGCCGCAGCCAATGCTGCGGCTGGTGCAGGGCGATGTCGGATCCGGCAAGACCGTAGTTGCCGCGCTGGCGGCGCTGGCGGCGGTGGAATCGGGGCACCAGGTCGCGCTGATGGCACCGACCGAACTGCTGGCCGAACAGCACCTGCACAATTTCCGGCATTGGCTGCAGCCGCTCGGCATCGAGGTGGAGTGGCTGGCCGGCAAGGTCACCGGCAAGGCACGCAAGCAGGTATTGGCGCGGGTGGCCGCCGGCGCGCCGGTGGTGGTCGGCACGCATGCGCTGATGCAGGAAGGCGTGGCGTTCGCGCGGCTCGGCCTGGTGATCGTCGACGAGCAGCACCGCTTCGGCGTGCAGCAGCGGCTGGCGCTGCGCGACAAGGGCAGGGACGGCGAACGGGTGCCGCACCAGCTGGTGCTGACCGCCACGCCGATCCCGCGCACGCTGGCGATGAGCGCCTATGCCGACCTGGACGTGTCCTCGATCGACGAGCTGCCGCCCGGGCGCACGCCGGTGCAGACCATCGCGATCTCCAACGCGCGGCGCAGCGAGGTGATCGAGCGCATCCATGCCGCTTGCGGCGAGGGTCGCCAGGCGTACTGGGTGTGCACGCTGATCGAGGAATCCGAGCAGCTGCGCGCGCAGGCGGCCGAGGTGGCGCATGTGGAGTTGTCCGCCGCGCTGGCCGGCTTCCGGGTCGGCCTGATCCACGGCCGCATGAAACCGAAGGAAAAACAGGCGGTGATGGACGCGTTCAAGGCCGGCGAACTGGCCGTGCTGGTGGCGACCACGGTGATCGAGGTGGGCGTGGACGTGCCGAACGCCAGCCTGATGGTGATCGAGAACAGCGAACGGCTCGGCCTGGCCCAATTGCACCAGCTGCGCGGGCGGGTCGGCCGCGGTGCGGTGGCGTCGAACTGCGTGCTGCTGTACCAGCCGCCGTTGGGCCAGCTGGCACGTGAGCGGCTGCAGGTGATGCGCGACACCAACGACGGCTTCCGCATCGCCGAGAAGGATCTCGAACTGCGCGGCCCCGGCGAGGTGCTGGGCACCCGTCAGACCGGCCAGCTCAGCTTCCGTATCGCCGATCTCGCCCGCGACGCGCACCTGCTGCCGGCGGTGCAGCAGGTCGGGGAGCACATGCTGGCGGAGCACCCGCGGCAGACCACACAATTGATCGAGCGCTGGATCGGCGGCGCAGCACGCTACGCACATGCGTGATTTTTGCGATCATCCCTGATCGCGAAAAAATCGCCCGGAGCGATTTTTGACATCGCGCCAGCGATGGCCCCAAGGGCGGCCGCCAAGGATGGTGGCCGCAAGATCAAACGGGCGGCCATCCTTGGCCGCACTTTTCAATGTTTTTGCAATCATCCCTGATTGCGAAGATCAAACGGGCGGCCATCCTTGGCCGCACTTTTCAATTCCTGCGACTATCCATCCATGAGCAAGCCGCAACTCCTGATCGACACCGATCCCGGCGTGGACGACGCGCTGGCCATCCTGATGGCCTACGCCCACGCCGATATCGCCGGC
Organism: Rhodanobacter sp. OR87; assembly: GCF_000473345.1. NCBI lineage: Bacteria > Pseudomonadati > Pseudomonadota > Gammaproteobacteria > Lysobacterales > Rhodanobacteraceae > Rhodanobacter > Rhodanobacter sp. OR87. Next base: position 161,787 of record NZ_AXBJ01000005.1, on the reverse strand, counting down.
CTCAGCATCGCCGCCGGCAACGTGGGCCTGGGCCATACCGTGCGCAACGCGCGCACCCTGGTTGACCTGGCCGGCGCGGCCACACCGGTGTTCGCCGGCTGCAGCACGCCGCTGGTGCGCGCGGCGGACGAGGATGCCGCGTTCGTGCATGGCCAGGACGGCTTCGGCGATATCGGCTTTGCCGAGCCGGCCGCCGCGCTGGCCGACGAGCCGGCCGCGCTGGCCCTGCTGCGGCTGACCCACGAACGGCCGGGCGAGCTGACCCTGGTGGCGCTGGGCCCGCTGACCAACCTGGCGCTGGCGCTGCGGCTCGACCCGGGCCTGCCCGGACGGGTGGCGCGGCTGGTGGTGATGGGCGGCGCGGTCACCGGCCACGGCAACACCGGCAAGGTACCGGCCGAGTTCAACGTCGGCTTCGACCCGGAGGCGGCGCACGTGGTGTTCGAGGCGTTCCCGGCGTTCGACCTGGTCGACTGGGAAGCCACCCTGCGGCATGCGTTCGACGATGCCGAGTTCGATCGCTGGCTGGCCGCCGGCGACCGGCGCGCGGCGTTCTTCGGCAAGATCATGGGCGCGGCGCGCCGCTACAACGCGAAGCACGATCGCCGTGGCGTGATCGCCGCCGATGCGCTGGCGATGGCGGTAGCGCTGGATCCCTCGATCGTGACCCGCCGCGAGACCCGGGCGGTGGCGGTGGAACTGGACGGTCGCCTGACCCGCGGCGCCACCGTGGTCGATTGGAGCGCACGCTTGGGCTGGCCGGCCCGGGCGAACATCGTGCTGGAAGTCGACCAGATCCGCTTTGCCGCGATGGTGCGGCGTGCGCTGGGCGTGCCGGGCTGACGCGGACTTGCGGGCACAGCCGCTTCCTCGTTACAATGCCGCTCTTTTCACCACCGCTTTAGAGCCAGCCATGAAGCCTGATATCCATCCGAACTACGTCCCGGTGGTGTTCCAGGACCTGTCGTCCGACTTCGCGTTCCTGACCAAGTCGACCATGTCCAGCAAGGAAACCATCAAGTGGGAAGACGGCAATGAGTACCCGCTGATCAAGGTGGATATCTCCAGCCATTCGCACCCGTTCTACACCGGCAAGCAGAAGACGCTGGACGTCGGCGGCCGCGTCGACAAGTTCCGTCGCCGCTACGCGGGTTCGGTCAAGGAATAAGTGACGGCGACGGCCGGCGCCTGGCGCCGGTCGTGCGGATCCCGTTCGGGACACGGGGCAGGCGCAGGCCTGCCCCGTGTCTTTTTGCGTTTGCCATTCGACCATTCGCCATCGAATGCAAACCTGACCTTGTGCGATAATGGTCGGTGAACTGGCGTTGCCACGCCGGTCGCATCGCGTGTTTCCCCGGCACGCCATGCCCCAAGCATTCCTTCGCCGGCCGGCGCCACCCTTGCGGTTGCCGGCGGCGACGACCCACATGTCAGGAGGTTTCCGTGTCCGATCCCAAGACCGTCAAGCTGGTGGATGAATCGAGCAAGCGCAGCAGCGAACTGCCGCTGGTCAGCGGCACGCTCGGTCCGGCGTGCATCGACATCGCCACGCTGTACAAGGACACCGGCCACTTCACCTACGACCCCGGCTTCGGCTCGACCGCCAGCACCAAGAGCGCGATCACCTACATCGACGGCGACCAGGGCGTGCTGCTGTATCGCGGCTATCCGATCGAGCAGCTGGCGGAGAGCTCCAGCTTCCTCGAGGTGGCCTACCTGCTGCTCAACGGCGAGCTGCCGAAGCCGGCCGAGTTCGCCACCTTCGAACACGACGTTGCGCACCACACGATGCTGCACGAGTCGCTGAAGAACTTCTTCCAGGGCTTCCACCACGACGCGCATCCGATGGCGATGCTGGCCGCCGCGGTGGCCTCGCTGTCGGCGTTCTACCACGACGACCTCAACGTGGACGACCCGGCCGACCGCAAGCTTGCCGCAATCCGCCTGATCGCCAAGATGCCGACGATCGCCGCCGCCTGCTACCGCTACTCGATCGGCTGGCCGATGCGCTATCCGCGCAACAACCTGGAATACGTCGACCGCTTCCTGCACATGATGTTCGAGGTGCCTAGCGAGCCGCTGCAGATGAATCCGGTCGCGGCCAAGGCGCTGGACCTGCTGTTCATCCTGCACGCCGACCACGAGCAGAACGCGTCCACCTCGACCGTGCGCCTGGTCGGCTCCACCGGCGCGAACCCGTACGCGTCGATCGCCGCCGGCATCACCGCGCTGTGGGGCCCCGCGCATGGCGGCGCCAACGAGGCCGTGCTCAAGCAGCTGCAGGAGATCGGCACGCCGGACAACGTCGAGTCGGCGATCCTGCGCGCGAAGGACAAGAACGACAGCTTCCGCCTGATGGGCTTCGGCCATCGCGTGTACAAGAACTTCGATCCGCGCGCGAAGATCATCCGCGAAATGTGCCACAAGGTGCTGGCCGAGCTGGGCGTCAACGATCCGCTGCTGGACGTGGCGATGAAGCTGGAGGAGGCGGCGCTGAAGGACGAGTACTTCGTCGAGCGCAAGCTGTACCCGAACGTCGACTTCTATTCCGGCATCATCTACAAGGCGCTGGGCATTCCCACCGAGATGTTCACCGTGATGTTCGCGATCGCGCGCACTGCCGGCTGGATCGCGCACTGGATCGAGCAGCATGAAACGCCCGGATCGCGCATCGGTCGCCCGCGCCAGGTCTATACCGGCGCCGACGTGCGCAACTACGTGCCGACCGCCAAGCGCTGATCGCCCGCGCCGTGCCAACAAAAAGCCCCGGCCTCAGCCGGGGCTTTTTTGTGCAGCAAGCCGGGCCGGCTCAGCGCAAGGCTGCGCTGAGCCGCTGCTCGAAGGTATCGTCGACGTCCTCGTCGAGCAGCATTTCCACCTGTGCCAGCGAGGCGCGCCGCATCGGCCGGTCGTCGGCGCGGTCCAGCGGGGCCTGGCGCAGCGCATCGCGCGGCAGCACGGTGAGGTCGAACGGCAGCTCGTCGGCGGCAAACAGCAGCACCGGATATTCGGGCTGCTCGTCGCGGCTGTAGCGCAGCCGGCGCACCTGGATCTCGATCGGCACGCCGCGCTCGCGCAGGTACAGCGTGACCGCCTCCGGGTCGTCGCTGTACACATGCAGGCAGACCGCCGAATGCGCGTCGGCGGTGCCTTCGAGCACGCTGCCGACCAGGCGCGGCTCGAACGCGGCCAGGAAACGCATCGCCTCGACCGCCGCCTCGCGGCGCTGGCGCAGCAGTTGCGGCTGGCTGTCGGCGAGGAACAGGCGCTGGTGTTCGCGCAAGGCCTGCTCGACCTCCAGGTTGCGCGGCAGCGCTTGGCTGTCGAGGATGCCCAGCCGCTCGGCGGCCTTCAGCTTGGCGTGGTGGAAGTCGCGGATGCCGTGTTCGCTCATCAGCCTTGCGGCTTCCTGGGCGACCCGCAGGCGGTTGCGCTGCAGGCGGTCGTGCGCGTGGATGCGGTGGTGGTCGCCTCGGGACATGGCGCGCTCCTCATCGATCGGTAACCGGCAGCTTCCTCTTGCCGGAAGCCGCGTCGAAGGCTCAGAAGATGTCGTAGGCGTGCTGCTGGTCCTGTTCCTTCTGCTGGGCGGCCTGGCTGCGCAGCCGGTCGACGTCTTCCACCTTGAACATCTCGTTGATGCCGTCCGGATCGTCCGACGAGGCGGGCAGGCCGCTGTCGCGGTTGATCCATACCGTACTGATTCCCGGCGGCATCGGCAACGTGCTCGACGGCTGTCCCTTCAGCACACTGCCCATGTAGGACATCCAGATCGGCAGCGCGGCCCTGGCGCCGAACTCGCCGCGGCCGAGCGAGTTGTAGTTGTCGAAGCCCACCCACACGGCGGTCGACAGCTCGCCGTCGAAACCGACGAACCAGGCGTCGCGGTGGTCGTTGGTGGAGCCGGTCTTGCCGGCCAGATCGTCGCGACCCAGCGCGCGTGCGGCCGAGCCGGTGCCACGCAGGATCACGTCCTTCATCAGCGAGGTCACCAGGTAGTCGTTGCGCGCCTCGATCACGTGCGGCGCGAGCACCGGCGGGTGCGCGCCGTCGCCGTGCGCGTCGGCAGGCAGTACCGCGTCGCCGACGCCATCGATGCTGCTGGATTCAGCGGGTGCCGCAGACGAGGTGCTGGCGAGGTTGTTGGCCGGTGTGGGATTCATTCCGGCCGGTGGCGGCCCGGGCGGCTGCGTGTCGAGCAGGCGCTCCTGGCAGTTGCGGCAGGCGCGCGCGGGGTTGGCCACGTAGACCGCCTGGCCGGTGCGGTCGTCGATTTCGTGGATGAAGTACGGCGTGACCAGGTAGCCGCCGTTGGCGAACACCGCGTAGCCGCGCGCCATGCCCATCGGTGACACCGAGGCGGTGCCCAGCGCCATCGACAGGTTGGCCGGCATCGCGTCCTGCGAGAAGCCGAAACGGGTGGCGTACTCGCGCATGTAGCGCACGCCGACGGCATCGAGCAGGCGCACCGAGACCAGGTTCTTCGACTGCACCAGCGCTTCGCGCAGGCGCATCGGCCCGGCGAACTTGTCGTCGTCGTTGGAGGGCGTCCAGATGCCGTTCGGGCGCGAGGGGTCGGGCAGGGCGAGCGGCGCATCGTTGATGATCGAGGCCGGGGTGAAGCCGCGCTCGAACGCTGCCGAGTACAGGTAGGGCTTGAAGCTGGAGCCGGGCTGGCGCGCCGCCATCACGGCCCGGTTGAACTTGCTGCGCACGAAGTTGAAGCCGCCCACCAGCGCCTGGATCGAGCCGTCCTCCGGCGCGATCGAGGCTAGCGCGGCCTGCGCCTCGGGGATCTGCGCCAGCTGCCACTCGCCCTTGTCGTCGCGCGCCAGCCGGATGATGTCGCCGCGCTTGAGCACGCCGTCGACGCGGGTCGGCGCCGCGCCGACACGGTCGTCGCTGATGTGCGGACGCGCCCAGCTGACGGCGGCCAGGTCGAGGATGACGCTCTCGCGGCTGGACAGGTAGACCGTGGCCTGCTTCGCGTCGCTGGCGGTGACGACGCCCGGCTGCATGCCGGAGACGCTGGCGTAGGCGGACAGCAGGCCGTCGAGGTCCGCCTCGCCGGCGCCGGCCGGCAGGTCCTGGTGGGCCTCCGGTCCGCGCCAGCCGTGCCGGCGGTCATAGGCGACCAGCCCGTCGCGCAGTGCTTCCACGGCGGCTTGCTGGCGGCTGCTCTGCAGCGTGGTCCTGACCACGTAACCCTCGGTCAGCGCATCGTTGCCGAAGCGGTCGAGCACCTGCCGGCGCACCATCTCGGCCAGGTAAGGGGCATCCACCTCGATCGGCTGCTCGTGCGGGTAGGCATGGTTCGGCTCGGCGATCGCCTGTTCGTACACGGCCCGGGTGATGTAGTCGTGGCGCAGCATTTCGCCCAGTACCCAGTTGCGCCGGGCCATCGCCCGCTTCGGGCTGTTGATCGGATTGACCGCCGAGGGCAGCTGGAAGGTCGAGGCGATCAGTGCGCATTCGGCCACGGTCAGCTGGTCCAGCGTCTTGCCGTAGTAATACTCGGCCGCCGCGGCCACGCCGTAGGAGCGGTGGCCGAGGAACATCTTGTTGAGATACAGCTCGAGGATCTGGTCCTTGCTCAGCTCATGCTCGATGCGCAGCGCGATGAAGATCTCGGTGAGCTTGCGCGAATACAGTTTTTCGGGGCTCAGGAAGAAGTTGCGGGCCACCTGCTGGGTGATGGTGGAGCCGCCGGGGCCCTTGTCGCCGCCGGTTACCAGCACATGCCAGCCGGCGCGCGCGATGCCGTGCCAGTCCACGCCGGGGTGGTGGTAGAAGTCCGCGTCCTCGGCCGACAGCACGGCGTGCTTGAGCCGGTCCGGCACGTTCCCGATATCCACCGGGATGCGCCGGGTCTCGCCGAAGCTGGCGATCAGCTTGCCGTCGGCGCTCAGCACGCGCAGCGGCACCTGCATCGGGTAGTTCTTCAGTTCGGCCACCGAGGGGAGCCTCGGGGCGATCAGCCAATACGCCACACCTACCGCGACAACTGCCAGGAGCAAACCGGAAAAGGCCAGGACCAGAGCCCAGCGCAGCAAGCGTTTGAAAATTTGCATGGTGTGGGGATAGCGAGACCTGAGTCAAAACATGACAGAGTATAGATGTAGGAGTATTCCCGGCATGAGGCGCGGTCGAGCAATTGCAAAGGCCGGTCCGCAAAGCAAGGGTCGAGCCAAGGGCGGGGTTCCCCCAAATGTGGCGAGGATCACGCCAATTACTTGAGAAAGTTCCCGTAGACCGTTGCTATTGCGTTATTTTTTCGATTTAATGCCACTGCGTACCCCGCCAGGATTCTGGCTACGGGCGTCAGCGGCAAGGGGGAAACACCGTGGGGCTCTTTACACCGAAGAAGCCGGCGCTGATTGGTGTCGACATCAGTTCGACTGCCGTCAAGCTGCTGCAGTTAAGTCAGGCGGGCGGCCGTTATCGCGTTGAGCATTACGCGGTCGAGCCGTTGCCGCCGAACGCCGTGGTCGAAAAGAACATCGTCGAGATCGAGGCGGTGGGCGATGCGATCCGCCGCGCGCTGGCACGCTCGGGCTCCAAGCTCAAGCACGCCGCCGCCGCGGTGGCCGGGTCGGCCGTGATCACGCGCATCATTCCGATGACCGGCGATCTTTCCGATGACGACCTGGAAGGCCAGATCCAGGTCGAGGCGAACCAGTACATTCCGTACCCGATCGACGAGGTCAGCCTCGACTACGAGGTGCTCGGTCCGGTCCGCGACAACCCCGACATGAACAACGTGCTGCTGGCCGCCTCGCGCACCGAGAACGTCGACATGCGCGTGGCCGCGCTGGACCTGGGCGGGCTCACCGCCGCGGTGATCGACGTCGAGGCGTTCGCGATGGAGAACGCTTTCGCGATGATCGCCGACCAGCTCAACGTGGGCCGTGACGCGTTGGTGGCGGTGGTCGACATCGGTGCCACCATGACCACGCTGTCGGTGCTGCGCAACCAGCGCACGATCTACTCGCGCGAACAGGTGTTCGGCGGCAAGCAGCTGACCGACGAGATCATGCGTCGCTTCGGGCTGTCCTACGAGGAAGCCGGCCGCGCCAAGCGCAAGGGCGGCCTGCCCGAGTCCTACGAGACCGAGGCGCTGGAGCCGTTCAAGGAATCGCTGATCCAGCAGATCAGCCGGCTGCTGCAGTTCTTCTTTGCCGGCAGCGAGTACAGCAAGGTCGACCAGGTGGTGCTGGCCGGCGGTTGTGCCTCGATCGAGGGGCTCGGCCAGATGCTGGAAGAGCAGCTCGGCGTGCCCTGCGTCGTCGCCAATCCGTTGGCCCGCATGTCGCTGTCGCCGCGGGTCCAGGCACAGTCGCTGGCGCAGGACGCCCCCGCGTTGATGATTGCGGTCGGCCTCGCCCTGAGGAGCTTCGACTGATGGCACACGTCAACCTACTTCCGTGGCGCGTCGCACGGCGCAAGCAACGTGAACGCGAGTTCTACATGCAGCTCGCCGCCGCCTTCGTGGCGGGGCTGGGTGTGCTGTTGCTGTGGGTGTTCTGGATGGATCAGCGCATCGACAACCAGAACGATCGCAACACCTACCTGCAGACCGAGATCAAGCAGCTCGACGTGCGCATCGCGAAGATCAAGGATCTGGAGAAGGTGCGCGAACACCTCTTGGCGCGCAAGCAGATCATCGAGCAGCTGCAGGCCGATCGCTCGCAGATGGTGCACCTGTTCGACGAGCTGGTGAAGACGATCCCCGCCAGTGCCCGGCTGAGCGGGCTGAAGCAGAACGGCCAGTCGATGTCGCTCGATGGCGTGGCGCAATCCAACGCCAGCGTTGCCGAATACATGCGCAACATCGAGGGCTCGCCGTGGATGGGGCACGCCGACCTGCGCAAGACCGAAAATACCCATAACGGCAGCCGCATGCCGTACGTGTTCGGCCTGAACGTGACGCTGAGCAAGCCGAAGGCCGACGAGGCCGACGGCAAGACCCCGGTGTTGCCGAACGCTGCCGGCACCGCTGCGGCTTCGACGGCGCCCGCTGCGGCAGCCAAGGCGGCGACCGCTTCGCCGGCGAAGCCCGCGGCAACGACCGCCCCGGAAGTCAAGCCGGTGAGTGCGCCAGCCGCCACGGGAGGTGCCCGGTCATGAGTTTCCTCCACGATATCCAGAACCTCGACCGCAACAACGTCGGTGGTTGGCCGCAAACGGTCAAGATTTTCTTCACCGCGCTGCTGTTCGGCTTCGTACTGCTGGTCGGCTGGTACTTCTTCGTCAGCGACCAGCAGGACAGCCTGAATTCGTTGGCCGGCAAGGAAAACCAGCTCAAGCAGGAGTTCTCCGCCAAGCAGGCCAAGTCGGTCAACCTGGAGGCGCTGCAGCAGCAACTCGACGAGATGCAGGACATGCTGCGCCAGCTGCTGCGCCAGCTGCCCAGCAAGACCGAGATGCCCGAGCTGCTGATCGACATCTCGCAGACCGCGCAGGCCGCCGGCCTGGAGAGCGACCTGTTCCAGCCCGGCCCGGAGACGCCGAAGGACTTCTACGCCGAGAAACCCATTGCGCTGCGCTTCACCGGCACCTACCACCAGTTCGGCACCTTCATCAGCGGCGTGGCCTCGCTGCCGCGGGTGGTGATCCTGACCCTGCACGACGTCTCGCTGACGCCGAAAGCAGCGGGCAAGGACGGCACCTCGGGCGGCCAGCTGGTCCTGCAAGGTACGGTGAAGACCTACCGCTACCTGGATGACGAGGAAAGCGCCGCCGCGAACAAGGGCAAGCCGGCCGGGGGGGCGAAGTGATGAAGAACCTTGCTGTCGTCAAACCCGCCAACGTCGCACGGCTGGTGCTGATGCTTGGCGCCGCGCTGGTGCTGGCCGGTTGCACCCGCGGCATGTCGGATCTGCGCACCTGGGTTGCCCAGGAAAAAGCCAAGAAGGGCGCACCGATCCAGCCGTTGCCTGTGATCAAGACCTTCGAGACCTTTACCTACAGCGACCAGGACCGGCGTGACCCGTTCAGCCCGAGCACGGCCGAGCTGGACAACAGCGTCGCCACCAGCGGCCCGCGGCCGGACGCCAATCGCGCCAAGCAGCCGCTGGAGCTGTTCGCGCTGGACAGCCTGAAGATGGTCGGCACAGTCGGTACCGGCGCGAGCATGGAAGTGCTGGTCAAGGACCCGGGTGGTGTGATCCATCGCGTCCATGTCAACGAATACATGGGCCAGAACTACGGGCACATCACGGCGATCAGCGAAGACCATATCGACCTGGTCGAGCTGGTATCCAACGGTAATGGTGGCTGGATGGAACGTCCGGCCAGCATCGCGCTCGACGCGAAATAGGTAGACAGGGGCTGATGCAATGACCAACCAAATCCAATCCGTCCGGGGCCGTGTCATGCGCCATGCGAGCCGTTACATGTTGATGGGCCTGCTGATCGCCGGCGCCACCTGGGCCAGCGCTGCGATGGCAGCCACCACCACGCTGAAGAACATCAGCTACGACGCACTGCCCGGCGGCAGCGTCGAGCTGCACATGGACTTCGGCGATGGCCCGGTGCCGCAGCCGAAGATCTTCACCACCGGCAATCCGCCGCGCATCGCGGTCGACTTCGCCGACACCGACAATGCGGCTCCGCGTCACCTGGACATCGGCAAGGGCTCGACCTCCGGCGTATCCGCCGTGGCCGCCGGCGGCCGCACCCGCGTGGTGGTCGAGCTGATGCGCGAGTCGAGTTACCGCTCGCGCGTCGAGGGCAACAGCCTGGTGCTGACGGTCAACAACGGCAGCACGGACCAGTCGGTGACCACCGCCTCCACGATCGACCCGACCAAGGCCTTGCCGTCGTCGTCGGCCGGTCCGGCCATCTCCAACATCGACTTTCGTCGTGGCCCGAACGGCGAAGGCCGCGTGCTGATCGACTTCAGCGGCAGCGGCGCGAATGCCGAAATGACCCGCAAGGGCGACAAGGTGCTGGTCACCATCGACCATGCCAACCTGCCGGCCAACCTCGCCCAGCGTCTGGATACGCTGGACTTCGCCACCCCGGTGCAATCCATCGTCACCCGCGCCGGCATGGGCGGCGGCGCGCGCATGGAGATCGCGGTCAAGGGCAACGTCGAGACCTCAGCCTACCAGACCGCCGACCAGTATGTGGTCGAAGTGGCGCCGAAGAAGGCCGACGCCAGCAAGGACGCCAAGCTGGCCCGGCTGGGCCAGGAGCCGAGCTACAACGGCAAGCGCGTCACCTTCAACTTCCAGGACATCCCGGTGCGCTCGGCGCTGCAGCTGATCGCCGACATCTCCGGGCTCAACCTGGTCGCCTCCGACAGCGTCGGCGGCAGCGTCACCCTGCGCCTGGTCAACGTACCGTGGGATCAGGCGCTGGACGTGATCCTGCGCGCCAAGAGCCTGGACAAGCGCCGCAACGGCAACGTGGTGTGGGTCGCGCCGCAGGCCGAGCTGGCCAAGTACGAGCAGGACCTCGCCGACGCCAAGCTGAAGGCGCAGGACACCGCCGAACTGATCACCGACTACGTGCCGATCAGCTACGGCAAGGCGTCCGACATCGCCAAGCTGCTGACCAGCGGCAGCATGCAGGGCGGCGGCGGCAGCAGCGGCGGCAACACCCAGCGCGGCTTCCTGTCGCCGCGCGGCAGCGTCTCGTTCGACGAGCGCACCAACACGCTGCTGCTCAACGACACGCCGGAGAAGATCAGGCAATTGCGTGAGCTGATCGCGGTGCTGGACAAGCCGGTGCAACAGGTGCTGATCGAGTCGCGCATCGTGGTCGCCAGCGACGACTTCACCCGCGAGCTGGGCGCGAAGTTCGGCGTCAACGGCCGCATCAATAACACCGAGTTCCAGAACGCCGCCGCCGCCACGCCGGCGCTGACCGCCGGCCTCGGCGGCGGCAACGTGACCTCGGGCGGCCTCAACGTGAATCTGCCGGCCAGCCCAGTAGCGGGCAGCTTCGGCCTGGCCATCCTCGGCGCGAACTACGCGATCGACCTGGAACTCTCCGCGGCGCAGACCGAGGGTCGTGGCGAAGTGATCTCCAGTCCGCGCGTGATCACCGCCAACCAGCAGGAAGCGGTGATCCGCCAGGGCCAGGAAATCGGCTACGTCACGTTCCAGAACAGCGCCGGCAGCGGCGCCGGCAGCGGCACCGCCACGGTGCAGTTCAAGGACGCCGTGCTGGAGCTGAAGGTGACCCCGACGATCACCGCCGACAACCGCGTCTACCTGATGATCAACGTCAAGAAAGATGCGCTGGCCGGCTACGTGGACGCCCCGGGTAGCGGCAAGATCCCGACCATCGACACCCGCGAGATCAACACCTCGGTGCTGGTCGACAACGGGCAGACCGTGGTGCTGGGCGGCATCTACGAGATCAACAAGGCCAATACCACGGTCAAGGTGCCCGGCTTGGGTGACATCCCCGGCGTCGGCGTGCTGTTCCGCAAGACCTCGCGGACCAACACCAAGGCCGAGCTGCTGATCTTCGTGACGCCGCGCATCCTCAGCGACACGCTGCAGTAAGCGCGCAAGCGTGCAGTGAAAGAGGCGGCTTCGGCCGCCTCTTTTTTTGTGCGCGCCGGCCAGGCTGCCGGAGGCCGATTAAACTTCCGGCGTTGCCGATGGTCTGTAGCACGCCATCCGGTCCGGCCTGCGCCCCGCCGCGTGTCGGGTCGCGCCGCTGTCACGTCAAGAACGGAACCCGCTCATGGATATGCCCGAAACTCCAGCACCAAGCCGCCTGCAACAGTCGTTCGCGCAGCTGCGCGACGACCTGCAGCAATGCATCATCGGCCAGCCGCACCTGATCGACTGCCTGCTGGTGGCCTTGCTGGCCGACGGCCACCTGCTGGTCGAGGGCGCCCCCGGCCTGGCCAAGACCACCGCGGTGAAGGCGCTGGCGGCGCGGATCGAGGCGGATTTCCACCGCGTGCAGTTCACCCCCGACCTGCTGCCGGCCGACCTCACCGGCACCGACGTGTTCCGCCCGCAGTCGGGCAGCTTCGAGTTCGAGCATGGCCCGCTGTTCCACAACATCGTCCTGGCCGACGAGATCAACCGTGCGCCGGCCAAGGTGCAGTCCGCGTTGCTGGAGGCGATGGCCGAGCAGCAGATCACCGTCGGCCGCCGCACTTGGCAGTTGCCCGAACTGTTCATGGTGATGGCGACGCAGAACCCGATCGAGCAGGAAGGCACGTTCGCCCTGCCGGAGGCCCAGCTCGACCGCTTTCTGATGCATGTGACGATCGGCTATCCGGATGCGGTCGCCGAACTGGCGATACTCAAGTTGGCGCGTGAGCAGGCCAGTCGTCGCGCGCATCCGGTTGCCGCGCCACCGGCGTTGCTCAGCCAGACCGACGTGTTCGCCGCGCGCGATGCGGCGATGGCGGTGCACATGGCGCCGGCGCTGGAGGAGTACCTGACCCAGCTGGTGCTGGCCACCCGCGATGCCGGCCGCTACGGGCCGGAACTGAAGCGCTGGATCGCCTGGGGTGGCAGCCCGCGCGCCACCATCGCGCTGGACCGCTGTTCGCGTGCGCACGCGTGGCTGGCCGGTCGCGATTACGTGCTGCCGGAAGACGTGCACGCGATCGCCCACGAAGTGCTGCGGCATCGCGTGCTGCTCAGCTACGAGGCGGAGGCCGAGGGCGTGCGGCCGGACCAGGTGATCGATCGCCTGCTGGATCTCGTGCCGCTGCCGTGAACGCCGTCGCTTCACATCACGCGGACGGCGACGGCCGCAGCCGGGTTGCGCTGGCCGAACTGATCGCGCTGCGTGCGCGGGTCGGCCGCGTGCGCATGGCGCCGCTGCTCAGCCGTGCCGCGCGCAGCGGTCAGCAGTCCAGCCGTCTATACGGCCGCGGCATGGACTACGCCGAGTCGCGCGTCTACCAGGCCGGCGACGACGTGCGTCGGCTCGACTGGCGGCTCACCGCGCGCAGCGGCAAGCTGCACACCAAACTGTTCCAGGAAGATCGCGAAGGCTGCCTGCTGATCCTGCTCGATACCCATGCCAGCATGCGTTTCGGCACGCGGGCGCGCTTCAAGTCGGTGCAGGCGGCGCGCGCCGCCGCCGCCGCCGCGTGGTACGCGGTGCGCGCCGGCGAGCGGGTCGGGGTGATGGCGTTTGGCCACGCCGATCAGTTGCTGCGGCCGCAGGCCGGGTCGCGCGGTGCCCTGGCGGTGTGCGGCGCGCTGGCCGAGTGGGATGCACAGGCCGCGTCCGATCGCCTCGAGCCGTTGTCCGATGCGCTGGCCCGTGCCAGTCGCGTGCTGCATGGTGCCAGCCGCGTGCTGCTGGTCAGCGACGGATTCAGCTGCGACGCATCGGCACGGCAGCGCTTGCTCGACCTGGGCCGGCATGCCGGGGTCAGCGTGCTGGTGGTGGCCGATGCGCTGGAACTGGCGCCGGCCCCACCGGGGCGCTACCCGCTGGAGCATGCCGGCGAGCGCTGCGAAGTGCTGCTGCAGTCCGAGCGTCAGCGCAGCGATTTCCAGCGTGCGCTGGGTGCCGGTCCGGCCCGGCTTGGTGAGCTGGCGCAATCGCTGGGCTTGCGCTGGAACAGCATCGACACCACCGCCGATGCGTTCGACGCGGTCAGCGGCCTGCTTGGCGCGCGGAGGCCGGCGCGATGATGCCGTCGTCCGCCCAGCCCGCGTCGTTGCCCGGTCCGCCATTGCGCGATATCCACCTGCCGCCCGAGCCGTTCTGGTGGCCGCCGGCGCCGGGCTGGTGGACGCTGGCCGTGCTACTGTTGGCGCTGCTGCTGGCCGGCGTCTGGTGGTGGCGACGGCAGCGCCGCACGCTTCGTCAACGCCGACAGGTGCTCGGCGAACTCGATCGACTCGCACAGCAGCATCGGCACGACGGCGATGGGCTTGCGTTGGCGAGTGCGCTGCACCAGTTGCTGCGCCGGGTGGCGCGCCAACATGATGCGCAGGCCACGCGACAACGCGGCGACGCCTGGCGGCAGACGCTGATGCGGGTGCCGGTCGATGCCGCCACGCTGCAGCAACTGCTGGCGCTGGACCAGCAGATCTATCGACCCCCCGCATCGTTCGACCATGCAGCCAGCGTGGCGGCCGTGCGGGCGTGGCTGCGGCTGGCGTTGAAGCCGGCGAGCTGGAAGCCGGCCGCGATGGAGCACGCCGATGGCTGAGTTCGCCTGGCCCTGGGTGATCGTGCTGCTGCCGCTGCCGTGGCTGCTGCGCCGCTGGCTGCGTCCGGCCGCGCCCGGGCAGGCGCTGCATCTGCCGCAGCCGGGTATGCGATTGGCTACCGTCGTCGGCAGCCGCGCGCATGGCACCACACCGTGGCTGCTGGCGCTGGCCTGGTTGTGCCTGCTGGCCGCGGCAGCGCGGCCGCAGTGGGTGGGGCCGCCGCAGGCGCAGCAGCGCAGCGGGCGTGCGCTGATGCTGGCGGTGGACCTGTCCGGCAGCATGCGCACCGGCGACATGCAGCTGGCCGGCCAGGACGTCAGCCGCTTCGGCGCGGTCGAGGCGATCGCCGGCGATTTCATCAGCCGTCGCAGCGGCGACGAGATGGGGCTGATCCTGTTCGGCAGCCAGGCCTTCCTGGTGACGCCGCTGACCTACGACCTCAGTGCAGTGCGCGCGCAGCTGCAGGGCGCGGCGGTGGGCCTGGCCGGCACCGAAACGGCGATCGGCGACGCCATCGCGGTGGCGGTGAAGCGGCTGGCCGCGCTGCCCGAGCAGGCGCGCGTGCTGGTGCTGCTCACCGACGGCGTCAACAACGCCGGCAGCATCGCGCCGCGCGATGCGGCGCGCGCGGCGAAGGCGGCCGGCGTGCGCATCTACACCATCGGCATCGGCGCCACGCGCATGCGCATCCCCGGTTTCTTCGGCAGCCAGCTGGTCAATCCCTCGGCCGACCTCGATGCGGACATGCTCACCGACATCGCCACGCAGACCGGCGGGCGCTTCTTCCGCGCCACCGACAGCGGCGAGCTGGCCGATGCGTATCGCGCGATCGACGCGCTGGAACCGATGCCGCAGCACGGCCCCAGCCTGCGTCCGCGGCATGAGCTGTTCCGCTGGCCGTTGCTGGCCGCGATCGCGCTGCTGTTGCTGGTGATCGTGCCGCGCCGCTTCACGCGCACGCGGAGGTTGCTCGCATGAGCGAGCTGCTGCAGCAATTCCATTTCCTGCGGCCGTGGTGGCTGGCTGCGCTGCTGTTGTTGCCGCTGCTGGGTTGGCTCGGCGTGCGCCGCAACGTGGCGCAGGTGGAGCTGTCGCGGCTGGTCGACGCCGAGTTGCTGCCGCATCTGTTGCGCGGGCGTGCTGGCAACCGCAGCCTGCCGCTGTGGCTGTTCGCGCTGGGCTGGACGCTGTGCGCGCTGGCGCTGGCCGGGCCGACCTGGAGCCGCGTCGAGCAGCCGCTGTACGCGAGCCGTGCGGCGCAGGTGGTGGCGATCTCGCTGTCGCAGCGCATGCTGGCGCGCGACGTGGCGCCGAGCCGACTCGACCGCGCGCGCTACAAGGCGCGCGACCTGCTGCACGCCAACCAGGATGGGCTCAACGCGCTGGTCGGCTACGCCGGCGAGGCCTTCGTGGTGGCGCCGCTGACCTCCGATGCGCACAGCCTCGACGACCTGCTCGAGGCGATGGCGCCGGACACCATGCCGGTGGACGGCGACAACGCGGCGGCGGCGATCGAGCGCGGCGTGGCGCTGATCCAAGGCGGCAAGGTCAGCGGCGGTTCGCTGGTGCTGATCACCGACCAGGCCGATGCCGCGGCCGAGGCTGCGGCGCGCAAGGCGAACGCCGCCGGTGTGCGGGTCTCGGTGCTTGGCGTAGGTACGCCGCAGGGCGGCCCGGTGCCGTTGCCCGATGGCGGCTTCCTGCGCGATGCGCAGGGCGGCATGCTGCTGGCCCGCCGCGACGATGCCGCGCTTGCAGCGCTGGCCGCGGCCGGCGGCGGCCGCTATGTGGCGATGAGCGCGGACCAGCGCGACGTCGACGCGCTGCATGCGCAACTGCGCAGCGCGAAGGCGACCTTGGCCGACGGGCAGGTCGGCGACGCCTGGCAGGATCGCGGCGCGTGGCTGCTGCTGCCGCTGCTGCCGCTGGTGGCGCTGGCGTTCCGCCGCGGCTGGCTGCTGGTGCTGCCACTGGTCGTGCTGCCGTTGTGGCCGGGAACGGCTGCGGCGACGACGTGGCAGGACTTGTGGCTGCGTCGCGACCAGCAGGCTGTGCAGGCCTTGCACGCGGGCGATGCGAAGCAGGCGCAACAGCTCGCGCGCGACCCGGCCTGGCGTGGCGCCGCGGCGTATCGCGCCGGCGACTATGCGGCCGCGGCGCAGGCCTTGCGGCAGGCGCCCGGCGGCGGCGCGGCGTACAACCTCGGCAACACGCTGGCGAAACAGGGCGCATACCAGCAGGCGCTCGCGGCCTACGACCATGCGCTGCAGCTCGACCCGGCCAACGCCGACGCGAAGGCGAACCGCCAGGCGGTCGAGGACTGGCTGCGCCAGCAGCAACAGCAGCCGTCGGACCAGAAGGAACACGAGGGTCACGGCGGCAAGCAGAATCAGTCGTCGCAGGGCGAGCAGGGCAAGAGCGGCAAGCAGGGTGCGAAGGATCAGTCGTCCGCAGCGGACGATGCCGAGCCATCCAGCCAGTCGGGCCAGGATGGCAAGTCGCAGGCGCAGGATCCGTCCGGCAAGAATGCATCGCAGCAGGGCAAGTCCGCGCAGGGCGGTGCCGATCAGCCCAAACCGCAGACCGCGCAGCAGCAGGCCGAGCAGCAGGCGCAGGTGGAACAGGCGCGGCAGGCGTTGAAGCAGCAGATGGACGCCGCGCTGGCGAAGCCGGGCGACGGCAACGCGGGGCACCAGCTCGGCGCGCTGGCCAAGGACGATCCGCAGGCGAAACTGCCGGCCGACCTGCGCCATGCCCTGCAGCGCGTGCCGGACGATCCCGGGGCCCTGCTGCGGCGCAAGTTCGAACTGGAATACCAGCAGCGCCACGGCGGCGCGCCGAGCGAGGATGGACAGCCGTGAAGTTCCGACATGTCGTGTGCAGCTGCCTGCTGATGCTGGCGTCGCTACCGGCGCTGGCCGCTGCCGCCGAGGTGACCGCCACGCTGGATCGCGACCACGTGCAACTGGGCGAGACGGTGACGCTCAACCTGCGCGTGCAAGGCGACGCTGGCGCCAGCGCGCCCGACCTGCGCGCGCTGAACCAGGATTTCCAGTTGCTCGGCACGTCGCAGAACAACAGCCTCAGCGTGATCAACGGCCAGGCCAGCTCCGAACTGACCTTCGGCGTGGCACTGCGTCCGCGCCACGTCGGCGTGCTGCAGATCCCCGCGCTGAGCGTGGCCGGCCAGCGCACGGCGCCGCTGCAGCTCACCGTGACGGCGCCGGATCCGGCCGCGGCCGCCGCCACGCAGCGCGACGTCTTCATGGAGTCGCAGGTTGAGCCGGCGCATGGCTACGTCGGCCAGCAGCTGACCTATGTGGTGCGGCTGTACTACGCCAACCGCATCGGTGGCGACGCGCCGCCGCCGCCGCAGGTCGACGGCGTGGAAGTCAGCGCGCTCGGCAAGGGCCTGAACTACGACGCCGAGCGCGGCGGGCGTACGTATCACGTGCTGGAACAACGCTACGCGCTGATTCCGCAGCACGCCGGACAGGTCGAGATTCCGCCGGTGGATTTCCAGGGCGAGGCCGCCGACCCGCGCGATCCCAACAGCTTCTTCGGCGCCACCGTGCCGGTCAGCGCCAGCGCACCGGCGCAGACGATCACGGTGAAACCGGCGCCGGCCGACTGGGGCGGCAGCGCGTGGCTGCCGGCGCGCCAGCTGAGCCTGAGCCTGGACGGCTGGCCCACCGCGCAGGATGCGCCGCCGCGGGTCGGCCAGCCGCTCAACCTCACCATGAACCTGCAGGCCAGCGGCCTGTCGTACGAGTCGCTGCCGGCGCTGAGCCTGCCGCCGCTGGACGGCGCCACGGTGTACCCGGACAAGCCGGTCACCGGCAACCGCCAGGACGGCGAGTGGATCATCGGCCGGCGCCAGCAGTCGTTCGCGATCGTGCCCGAACGCGCCGGCACGCTGACCATCCCCGCCACCACGCTGAAGTGGTGGAACGTGCTGACCGACAAGATGGAAGTGGCACAGATTCCGGCGCACAGCGTCAGCGTGCTGCCAGCGATCGGTGCGGCGGCCACGCCGCCGCCCGCCGCACCGGCGGCGGTGCACGGCGCCGCGGCCGCGCCAGCCGGCACCGCCGCCGCGCCAGCCTCCACGCCATGGCGCTGGATCGCGCTGGCCAGCCTCGGCCTGTGGCTGCTCAGCGCGCTGGCCTGGTGGCTGTGGCGGCGTCGCCGGCGCGCGTCGTCGGTGACGCCGGCGGCGGCGCGCACCTCGGTGCGCAGTGGCCAGCTGGCCTTCCTCGCCGCGGCGCGCGGCAGCGATCCGGCCGCGCAGGCGCGCAGCCTGCTGGCATGGGCGCGGGCGGAGCGGCCGGCGATCCAGCACCTGGGCGAACTGGCCACGGTACTGGACGACGCGGCGCAGCGCGCCGTCATCGACGCCTTGCAGCAGCGCCGCTACGCCGACACAGCGCCGCCGGACGCCGGGGCGAACCTGGCCGAGGCGTTCAAGCGCGGCTTCGCCTGGCGTGCCACGGCGGTGGCCAGCGAGGACTCCGGGTTGCCGCCGCTGTATCCGTTCAAGCTGCACTGAGCGGCTTGCGCTGCGGGGGCGCTGCCTCGCCTGGTCGGGGCGGTGTCCGCCTACGGCGCCAGCGCCTGCTGAAACACCGCGCGCATGGCGTCGCTGAAGCAGCACAGCGTCACCTCGATGTCGTCGTCCGCAGCAGCCAGCGCGTCGCGCAAGGTGGCCACCGCCACCGCGGCGGCCTGCGCGGCGGGGTAGCCGTAGACGCCGCAGCTGATCGCCGGAAACGCGATCGTGCGCAGCGCCCGTTCGCGCAGCAGGCGCAGCGCGTTGCGGTGGCAACGCGCCAGCAATTCGGCTTCGCCCTCGTCGCCGCCGTGCCAGACCGGACCCACCGTGTGGATCACCCAGCGCGCGGGCAGCGCGAAGCCGGGCGTGATGCGCGCCTCGCCGATGGGGCAGCGCACGCCGGTGGCGGATTCGGGCAGCGCGCGGCAAGCCTGCAGCAGGGCCGGGCCGGCGGCGCGGTGGATCGCGCCGTCCACGCCGCCGCCGCCGAGCAGGCCGGGGTTGGCCGCGTTGACGATGGCGTCCGGCGCCAGGCGGGTGATGTCGGCATGAACGACTTTGATGGGCATGGATCGACGGCTTACCTTATGCTTCGGGCAGGCATTGGCGCGGCGGAGCGGCAACGGATCATGGCGAAAACGGAAGACCTTTCCTTCGGCTACCTGCTCAGCGACGTGACCTTGCTGTTCCGCAAGCACTTCGACCGGCGCGCGGTGAAATTCGGCCTGACCCGCGCGCAGTGGCGTGCGACCAAGGTGTTGTACCACCGCGAAGGCCTGCGGCAAACCGAGCTGGCCGAGTTTCTGGAAATGGAGCCCATTGCGGTGGGCCGGGTGATCGACCGCCTGCAGGCGGCCGGCTTCGTCGAGCGCCGGCCGGATCCGAAAGACCGGCGCGCCTGGCGGCTGTACGTCACCGAGCAGGCGCGCGTGATCGTGGGCGACATGGAGATCATCGCGCGCGAGCTGCGCAAGGATGCCACCCGCGGCATCGACCACGACGAGCTGCAGCAGGCGCTGGCGGTGATCGGCCGGATCAAGGACAACCTGCTGGCGCTGGAGCAGGGCGACGGCACGTCCTGAGGCGCGCCTGCGGCGGTGCTGGCCAGTGCCATCGGTCGGGGGCCTGCGCAGCGGAAATCGCGGCATAGTGGCGCTTGGTGCGTCTCGCGCCGGGTCAACCCGAAGCCGCTGGGCGCGTTGTCACGGGCTTGGTGCGTGCTCATCCGCCTGGCGGTTCCCCGACCGCACCAACCCGCATCGCCACCGCGCGTGGCGCGAAGATCGAGAAGCTCTCGCGCATGTCCTGGAAAAAAATCGCCCTCGTCGTGGCCGCCTTGCTGGCGGTCGCCCTGGCCATGCACTTCAGCCGCGGCCGCGGCGACAGCAGCAAGGCCGCCAGGGCACCGGCCGCGGTGCCGGTCGAGGTGGCCAGCGCCACCCGGGGCGACGTCGAGCTGTCGCTGAAGCTGGTCGGCCGGGTCGAGGCCTGGTCGACGGTGAGCCTGCGCGCGCGGGTCTCCGGCCAGCTCCAGTCGCTGTCGTTCACGCCCGGCGCGCTGGTGCGCAAGGGCAGCATGCTGGCGCAGATCGACCCGCGGTTGCTGCGAGCGCAGCTGGACCAGGCACGCGGCAGCGTGGCGCGCGACCTGGCACTGCTGCAGAAGGCGCAGGCCGACCAGCGGCGCTACGCCGACATGCTGGGCAAGGGCTTCGTCTCGAAGGCGGACTACGACCTGTACCAAGCCAACCTGGCGGTGGCCCGCGCCACCCTGCAAAGCGACCGGGCCGCGCAGGAGCTGGCGCAGACTCAACTCGACTACGCGCGCATCGTCGCCCCGTTCGACGGCATCGCCGGGGCGCCGCTGGTCTGGCCGGGCGCGCAGATCAGTGCCGACAGCACCGACATCGTGGTGCTCAACCAGGTCGAGCCGGTGCGCGTGGCGTTCAACATTCCCGAGGACAGCCTGCCCGCCGTGCGCGCCGCGCTGGCCAGCGGCGCGGTCGCTGTGCAGGTGACCGTTTCCGGCGACAAGGGCACGCCGCTGGCCGGCACGCTGGAATTCATCGACAACGCGGTCGACGCCACCACCGGCACGATCGTGCTGAAGGCGCGCTTCGACAACGCCGGGCATCGGCTCACCCCCGGCCAGTTCGTGCAGGTGAGCCTGCCCACCACGCGCCTGGCCAACGTGGTCAGCGTGCCGGTGCATGCGCTGCAAAGTTCCAGCAGCGGCAGTTTCGTGTTCGTGCTCGGTGCCGACGGCAAGGTGCAGCAGCGCTACGTCACCCCCGGCCCGACCAGCGCCGGGCGTACCGTCATCGACAAGGGCCTGAAAGGCGGCGAGCAGGTGGTCACCGAAGGCCAGATGCTGCTGGTCGACGGCAGCGCCGCCGTCGTCCGGCCGGGTTGAGCCGATGAATATCCCCGAGCTCTGCATCCGCCGCCCGGTGATGACCACGCTGCTGATGACGGCGCTGCTGGTGTTCGGCATCGTCGCCTATCCGCAGCTGCCGGTGAACGAGCTGCCGAACGTCGATTTCCCCACCATCAGCATCAGCGCCAGCCTGCCCGGCGCCTCGCCGGAGACGATGGCATCGGCGGTGGCCACGCCGCTGGAAGGCCGGCTGTCGACCATCGCCGGGATCAGCTCGATGAGCTCGACCAGCGCGCTCGGCTCCACCTCGATCACGCTGAGCTTCGAGCTGGATCGCAACATCGACGCGGCGGCGCAGGACGTGCAGGCGGCGATTTCCTCGGCGCTGCGCCAGTTGCCGAAGGAGATGACCACGCCGCCCACGTTCCGCAAGGTCAACCCGGCCGACGCGGCGATCCTGTACCTGGCGATGAGCTCGTCGACGATGCCGCTGACCCAGGTCGACGAATACGCCGAGACCGAGCTGGCGCAGCAACTGTCGATGATCGACGGCGTGGCCCAGGTGAACGTGTACGGCTCGCAGAAATACGCGGTGCGGATCAGCGTGGACCCGGACCGGCTGGCCGCCAGCGGCATCGGCATCGACCAGGTGCAGAACGCGATCGCCGACGCCAACGTCAACCAGTCCACCGGCTCGCTGTACGGCAAGCGCCAGCAGCTGCCGATCCGCAGCGACGGCCAGCTGCTGCGCGCGGCCGCCTACAACGACGTGGTAGTGGCGTACCGCAACGGCGCGCCGGTGCATGTGGGCGACATCGGCCAGGCGCGCGACAGCGTGCAGGACGACCAGCGCGTCAGCTCGCACAACGGCAAGCAGGCGATCGTGCTGGCAATCCAGCGCCAGCCGGGTGCGAACACGGTGGCCACGGTGGACCGGATCAAAGCCGTGCTGCCCAGCTTCCGCGCCGGGCTGCCGCCTTCGATCACGCTGGACACGCTGTACGACCGCTCGCAGTCGATCCGCGATTCGGTCGACGACGTGCAGTTCACCCTGCTGCTGGCCGGCGCGCTGGTGGTGTTCGTGATCTACCTGTTCCTCGGCAACCTGTCCGCCACGCTGATCCCGGCGGTGGCGCTGCCGATCTCGGTGCTGGGCACGTTCGGCGTGATGTACGCGCTGGGCTACAGCCTGGACAATCTCTCGCTGCTGGCGCTGACTCTCGCGGTCGGCTTCGTGGTGGACGACGCGATCGTGATGCTGGAGAACATCGTGCGCCACATGGAAGCGGGCGTGCCGCCCTACGAGGCGGCGCTGCAGGGCGCCGCCGAGGTCGGCTTCACCATCTTCTCGATGACGCTGTCGCTGATCGCGGTGTTCATCCCGGTGATGTTCATGGGCGGCATCGTGGGTCGGCTGTTCCATGAATTCGCGGTGGTGATCAGCGTGGCGATCCTGATCTCCGGCATCGTCGCGATCACGCTGACGCCGATGCTGTGCAGCCGCTTCGTCAAGGCGCACGACCATGAGGACGGGTCTCACAAGAGCAGGAACTGGCTGATCGCCGGCTTCGATCGCGGCTTCGGTGCCGTGCAGCGCGGCTACGCGGGCAGCCTGCGCTGGTGCATGGAGCGTCCGCGGCTGGTGCTGGCGGCTTTCGGCGTGAGCCTGCTGGCCACCGCGCTGCTGTTCTATGCGACGCCGAAGGATTTCATCCCGGCCGGCGACAACGGCCAGTTGCGCATCAACACGGAAGGACCGGAGGACGTGTCGTTCGACGGCATGCTGGCGCGCCAGCAGCGGCTGGTCGAGATCGTGGCGCAGGACCCGAACATCGCCGGCTACATGTCCACCGTGGGCGCGGGCGGCCCGCGCAGCACGATCAACAACGGTTCGATCCTGCTGCTGCTGAAGCCGGCGCATCAGCGCAAGCTTGGCCCGGACGGCATCATTCAGGAGCTGCGGCCGAAGCTGGCGTCGGTGGCGGGCATCCGCAGCTATATCCAGAACACGCCGGCGATCCAGATCGGCGGGCGCCAGTCCAAGGCGCAGTACCAGTACACGCTGCAGTCGGTGAGCCTCGACCAGTTGTACGAGTGGAGCGGCAGGGTGACCCGCGCGTTCGCCGCGCTGCCGGGCTTCGAGGATGTCACCAACGACCTCGACCTCAACAGCCCGTCGATCATGGTCAAGGTCGACCGCGCCAAGCTGGCGCCGCTCGGCCTCACCATGGCGCAGGTGCAGACCGCGCTGGGCATCGGCTTCGGCCAGAACCAGGTTTCCACCATCTACGGTTCGGCCACGCAGTACTGGGTGATCCTGCAGGTCGAGCGCAAGCTGCAGGACGACCCGGCGGTGCTGTCGCAGCTGTACGTCACCTCGAACCGCGGCAGTCTGGTGCCGCTCAGCGCGGTGGCCAGCTTCGATCGCGAGCCGCAGGCGCTGACGGTGAACCACCAGGGCCAGCTGCCGGCGGTGACGGTATCGTTCAACCTGGCGCCCGGCGTGTCGCTCAGCGACGCGGTGGCGAGCATCGACGGCGCGATGGGCAAGCTAGGCCTGCCGGCGACCATCAGCGGCAGCGTGCAGGGCACCGCGCAGGCGTTCCAGCAGTCCATGCAGGGCATGGGCATGCTGTTGCTGCTGGCGGTGTTCGTGATCTACCTGGTGCTGGGCATCCTGTACGAGAGCTTCATCCACCCGCTGACCATCCTGTCCGGCCTGCCGGCGGCGGCGGTCGGCGCGCTGCTGACCCTGGCGATCTTCCACGCCTCGCTGGACCTGTTCGCCTTCGTCGGCATCGTGATGCTGATCGGCATCGTCAAGAAGAACGCGATCATGCTGATCGACTTCGCGCTGGAACGTCAGCGCGAGGAAGGCATGGCGCCGGCGCAGGCGATCGCCGAGGCCTGCCGCGTGCGCTTCCGCCCGATCATGATGACCACCATGGCCGCCTTCGCTGGCACCCTGCCGATCGCGCTGGGCATCGGTGCCGGCGCCGAGGTGCGCCGCTCGCTGGGCCTGGCCGTGGTCGGCGGTCTGGTGTTCTCGCAGATCCTCACGCTGTACCTGACGCCGGTGATCTACATCTACATGGACCAGCTGCAGCAACGCTTCGCGCGATCGGGCCGGGCATTGCCGGCGCGGTAGCTTGCAGCGTTCAGCCGTCCGCGACTAGGCTGGCCGCTCCGTCATCGAGGGAGCGGACATGCGCAGCCTGACATCGGTCGTCACTGTATTCGCCGCCGTCGCCGGCATGGCCATCGGCGCCACCGCCTGCGCCGGCACCCCCGCGCAGATGGACGCCGCCACCCTGCAGGCCTGGGCCGGCAAGCCGTGGGACAAGGCCACGCTGATGAACACCACGGTGGAATTGGGCCGCTACCGCAACGTGCCGGTGGTCGCCGAATTCCCCTGTTCGGACGTCTGCCCGCAATACACCGTGCGCATCATCCACTACCAGCTGCCGCCGGAAGCCTCGTGCGCCAGCGTGGGCGGCGTCGAGAAGGAAGTGCTGGTGCCGGTCGCGATCGCCGTGATGCCGAAGACGTTCTGCATCCCCGAACCGCTGGTGGCGTCGGGTGCGTACTACGCGAAGTGAGCGTCGCTGTGCTCCTCCCCCTGCAACGCAAGGGGAGGCAGGCGACCGGAGAAAGTCTTTCAGGTGAGGGGCTTTTGATCTTGCGGCGAAGAGCGACCCCACCCCAACCCTCCCCTGCGAGCAGGGGAGGGAGCAAGGCAGGGCTCCCTGCTTGCGGGAGAGGGAGGCGGGGTTACTCGCCGGCGCCGTCCTTGGCGAACGCGCCCGGCGCGGAGCCGAAGTCGCCGTGGGCCTGGGCGGCCATGTACGAGAACGCGGCGTACACCGCCACGTTCTGCGCCAGCTCGGCGGGATCGATCTTGTCCAGCGTGTCGTTCGGCGTGTGGTGCCAGTCGAAGTACTTCGTGCCGTCCTGGGTCAGCGACAGCGCGGCCATGCCCTTGGCATGCATCTGCGACAGGTCCGAGCCGCCGCCGCCGGGACGCGTGGCGTCGTAGGCCACGCCGACCGGCTCCAGCACCCTGGCGATCTGGCCGATCGCGTCGCGTGCCTCGGGCTTCACGCTGGCGCTCATGCGCCAGATCGGGCCGGCGCCGAAATCCGACTCGGTGCCGAGCTGGAACTTCGCCACTTCGCCCGCGTGCTTCTCGGCGTAGGCGCGGCCGCCCCACAGGCCCATCTCCTCGTTGGCGAACGCGATCACCCGAATGGTGCGGTCGGGGCGCTGCGGCAGGTCGTGGATCAGCTTGCCGGCGGCCATCGCGATCGCCACGCCGGCGCCGTCGTCGATCGCACCGGTGCCCAGGTCCCACGAGTCGAGGTGGCCGCCGATCGCCACCACCTGGTGGGGATGCTTGCGGCCGGTGATCTCGCCGATCACGTTGGCTCCGGTGTATTCGCCGACGATGCCGCAGTCGAGGTCGAGCTTCAGCGTGACCGGCTTGCCGTAGGCCAGGACGCGGGTGAGCTGGTCGGCGTCGGGGTTGGACAGCGCGGCGGCGGGGATCGCCTTGGCCGGATCGCGGAAGCCGGTGACGCCGGTGTGCGGCGCGCGCTCGTGCGCGTCGGTGCCGGCCGAGCGCAAGAGATAGCCGGCCGCGCCCTTCTCCGCGGCGAGCACCGGACCGGCCACGCGCACCGCCGAGCCCATGCCGTAGCCGTGGCCGTCCTTCGCGCGTTCCATGCGGTAGTCGACGTAGACGATCTTGCCCTTGATGGCGGCCGGATCGGCTGCCTTCAGCGCGTCGAGGCTGTCGAACCTCACCACCTCGGCGCGCAGCCCGCCCTTGGGCGTGGCGGGCGAATAGCCCAGCGCGGTCAGCGCCAGCGGCTGCGGGAACGGCGCCACGATCGCGGCGCGCTCGCTGCGGCGCACCCACAGCGGGTACGTGACCGGCTCGGTGTAGACCTTGTCGTAGCCCAGCTCCTTGAACTTCGCCACGGCCCAGTCGACCGCGCGGCGGTCGGCTTCGCTGCCGGCCAGGCGCGCGCCGACCTCGGTGGTCAGCGAGGCGGTGACCTGGTACGCGGTGTCGTCGTGCAGCGCACGGTCACGCAGCTGTTCGGCCGTCTTTACGGCCGTGGTGGGAATCGTGGTGGTGGCGGCACTGGCGATGCCGCTGGCCAGCAGGCCGGCGGCAAGCAGGGTGAGGGGTAGACGGCGCATCGGGGAACTCCGCGTGGGGGAACCCCGATTATGGCGTGCCTGCCGTTGGCCGCTTAGGCCAGAAGTCACGGATGGCCGAAGGCCGGCACAGGAGCGCACAAGGTGCGCTCCTGCACGGACTACGGCCGGTTCTTCAGCAGGTCGCGGATTTCGGTGAGCAGGGCCACGTCGGCCGGCGGCGCGGCGGGTGCTTCTTCCTGCTTGCGGCTGAGTTTGTTGATCGCCTTGACCACCATGAAGATCGCGAACGCGATGATGATGAACTGGATCAGCGTGTTGATGAAGGCGCCGTACTGGATCGCCACTTCGGCGATCTTGTGCTTCGGATCGCTGTCGTCGCCGGGCTTGAGCACCCACTTCATGGCGGAGAAGTCGATGCCGCCGGTGAGCCAGCCGATCGGCGGCATGATGATCTGGTCGACCAGGGAGGTGACGATCTTGCCGAACGCGCCGCCGATGACCACGCCGACCGCCAGGTCGATGACGTTGCCACGCATGGCGAAGGCCTTGAACTCGCTGATCATGCTCATGCTGCGGGTACTCCCTCTGATGGGCCGGATGGCGGGGCGACTTTAGCGCGCCAACGTAGACGCGCACAGATGAAGGTGGTGTGGAAGCGTCAGGCGATGCGCCCGTCCAGTGCCGCCACGCCGACCAGCTCGGCGTGGAAGCGGTCGCCGCGCTGTAGCGCTGCCACGCCGGCGGGGGTGCCGGTGAAGACCAGGTCGCCGGCCTTCAGCTCGAACAGCGTGGACAGCGCCGCGAGGATGTGCGGCACGTCGTGCACCATTTCGCCCAGCATGGCCCGCTGGCGCAGCTTGCCGTTCACGTGCAGCCGCAACACGGTCTGTGCGCCTACCGTCGCCGCGCCGACCGGGCGCAGCGCGGAGACCGGCGCGGAGTGGTCGAAGCCCTTGGCCACGTCCCACGGGTGGCCCTTCGCCTTGGCCTGCGCCTGCAGGTCGCGACGGGTCAGGTCCAGTCCCACGCCATAGCCCCACACCAGCGCCGCGGCCTGGTCGGGGCTGAGATCGCGGCCGCCGGCACCCAGCGCCACCACCATTTCCACTTCGTGATGCAGGTCGGCGGTGGCCTGCGGGTAGGGCACGTCGGCGCCGTCGGCGACCACCGCGTCGGCCGGCTTGCAGAAGAACATCGGCGCGGCCGGGTCCACGCTGGCGCCCATCTCCCGCGCGTGTTCGGCGTAGTTGCGGCCGATGCAAAATACCCGGCGGATCGGGAAGCGCTGGTCGGAGCCGGTGATCGGCAGGCTGGGGACGGCGGGCGGGACGAAGGCGTAGTTCATGGCCGCAAGCGTAGCAAAGCCGGGCCGGGTGCGGCGCCGGATGCCGTCCGCCGCGGCGTGTCGATCCGCGGCGCTCCCGTTCGTCGTGGGCAGGGGACGCCCGGCTGCGGGTGACAGCTGTCATCGGCGATGGTTGATGCCATGCTCTGGCAGCGCGCCGGCAGGGCGTCCATGATGTACCCATGCCTCGAACATGGCCGTTGAAGCGGGAGTGGATGTGGACAACGCGGAACTGTTGAAGGAACTGCGCATCGAGCGCCATCAGCGCGAGGACCATGGGCGCAATCCGGGTCGCTGGCTGTGGATCGGCGGCGCCGCGGTGGTGTTGCTGTTGCTGCTCGGCGGCCTTGCGCAGCTGTTTTTCGGCCAGCATGCGGTCACCGTGCAGACCGCCACCGCGGTGGCGCCCAGCGCCGGCGGCGAGGCCGGCGCGGTGCTGCAGGCCACCGGCTACGTTACCGCGCGGCGCAGGGCCACGGTGTCGGCGCAGATCACCGGCACGCTCACCGCGGTGCTGATCGAGGAAGGCGACCATGTGCAGCAGGGCCAGGTGCTGGCGCGGCTGGACGACCACGCCTGGCGCGCCGCGCTCGATGCCGCCAGGGCGCAGGCCGCCGCCGCCCACGCGCTGGTGGCGCAGTACCAGGCGCAGCTGGCACAGAACGAGCGCGACGCCGCGCGCCAGCAGGAACTGGCAGTGCGCGGACTGGTGCCGAAACAGGCGGCCGAACAGGCGCGCACCCTGCTCGACGGCACGCGCGCCCAGCTCGCCGCGCAGCAGAAGCAGGTGGCCGCCGCCGACGCGCAGGCCGCGGTGGCGCAGGTCAACTTCGACTATTGCGTGGTGCGCGCGCCGTTCAGCGGCGTGGTCACCACCAAGGACGCGCAGGTCGGCGAGATCCTCTCGCCGCTGTCCGCCGGCGGCGGCTTCACCCGCACCGGCGTGGGCACCATCGTCGACATGGACTCGCTGGAGATCGACGTCGACGTCAACGAGGCCTACATCGGCCGGATCAAGCCCGACATGCCGGCCGAGGCGGTGCTGGACGCCTACCCGGACTGGAAGATTCCCGCCCACGTGGTCGCCATCGTGCCTACCGCCGACCGCGGCAAGGCCACCATCAAGGTGCGCGTGGCGCTGGAAAAGAAGGACGCCCGCGTGGTGCCGGACATGGGCGCGCGGGTGTCGTTCCTGGAACAGCAGCCGAAGGCCGCCGTCAGCGTGCCGCAGGGCGTGCTGGTGCCGGCCGCGGCGATCGTGCAGCGCAACGGCCACAGCGTGGTGTTCGTGCTCGATGGCAGCCGGGTGCGCCAGCGCACGGTGGCTCCCGCCACGCAGACCTATGGCGACTTGCGCCTGCTGCCGACCGCGGTGAAGCCGGGTGACAGCGTGGTGGTGTCGCCGCCGGCCGAGTTGAAAGATGGTTCGGACGTCCAGACCAAGAAACCGTAACTGCTTCACTCCATTCATGTAGGAGCCCGCTCGCCGGCGATGCTTTTGGAGCCGGGATTCGGGACTCTGGATTCGGGATTCGCAAAGGCGACAGCATCGCCCACGAGCGGGTTCCTGCGGCATCGCCATCATCGGAGAACCACCCATGTCCACGCTGATCGAGATCAAGGACCTTGCCAAGACCTACGAGCGCGGCAAGCAGAAAGTCGAAGTGCTGCACCACGTCAACCTGGACATTGCCGAAGGCGATTTCCTGGCGCTGATGGGGCCGTCCGGTTCGGGCAAGACCACCTTGCTCAACCTGATCGGCGGGCTCGATGCGCCGAGCGCCGGCAGCATCAGCGTGGGCGGCCAGCGCATCGACCAGTTGGGCGGCGGCGCGCTGGCGAAGTGGCGCGCGTCGAACGTCGGCTTCGTGTTCCAGTTCTACAACCTGATGCCGATGCTGTCGGCGCAGCGCAACGTGGAGCTGCCGCTGCTGCTGACGAAGCTGTCCGGTGCGCAGCGCCGGAAGAACGCCGCGATCGCATTGCAGTTGGTGGGACTGTCCGATCGTGCCGGCCACAAGCCGAGCGAATTGTCCGGTGGCCAGCAGCAGCGCGTGGCGATCGCCCGCGCGATCGTCTCCGATCCCGCCCTGCTGGTCTGCGACGAGCCCACCGGCGACCTCGACCGCCAGAGCGCCGAGGACGTGCTCGGCCTGCTGCAGCAGCTCAACCGCGAGCACGGCAAGACCATCGTGATGGTCACCCACGACCCGAAGGCCGCCGAGTACGCCAGCCATACGCTGCATCTGGACAAGGGCACGCTCGTCGAACAAGCCACGGCATGAGGACGGCGCCATGAAATATCTCCATCTGATCTGGGCCGCGTTGTTCCGGCGCAAGACCCGCACCTTCCTCACCCTGGTCTCGATCGTCGCCGCGTTCCTGCTGTTCGGCATGCTCGATGCAGTGCGCACCTCGTTCGACCAGGCCGGGCAGAGCGCGAACGGCGCCGAACGCCTGCAGACCGGCTCGCGGCTGTCCTTCATCCAGACCCTGCCGTCGTCGCTCGGTGCGCGGATCGCCCAGGTACCGGGCGTGCAGGCGGTCACCTCGGCGAACTGGTTCGGCGGCGCCTACCAGGACCCGCACAACCAGGTGTTCAGCTTCGCGGTGGAGCCGAACTATCTCGACCTCTATCCGGAGATCGCGGTGGATCCGGCCCAGCGCAAGGCCTTCGACGACACCCGCACCGGCGTGCTGGTGGGCGAGACGCTGGCGCAGCGCTTCCACTGGAAGGTGGGCGACAGGATTCCGCTGCAGTCCACCATCTTTCCGGACAAGAACGGCAACAAGACCTGGACCTTCGACATCGTCGGCATCATGCAATCGAAGGACAAGAAGTCGAACGGCTTTGCCGACCAGATGCTGCTGCTGCACTGGAAATACTTCGACGAGACCACGCCGTACAACCGCGGCACCGTAGGCTGGTACGTCACCCGCGTGGCCGACGTGAACCAGGCTGACCGCGTAGCCAAGGCCATCGACGCGCTCTCGGCCAACTCCGACCACGAGACGCGCACGCAGACCGAGGCGGCGGCTACCGCGAACTGGATGAAGCAACTGGCCGACATCGGCCTGATCGTGGGTTCGATCATGGGCGCGGTGTTCTTCACCCTGCTGCTGCTGTCGGGCAACACCATGATGCAGGCGGTACGCGAACGCACCGGCGAACTGGCGGTGCTCAAGACCATCGGCTTCACCAGCCGCAGCGTGCTGGCGCTGGTGCTGGCCGAGTCGGTGCTGTTGCTGCTGATCGGCGGCGTGCTCGGGCTGGGGTTGGCTGCGATGCTGATTCCGGTGGTCAGCGCCGGCAGCGGCGGCATGCTCAATCTGCCCACGGTAGGCGCCGGAAGCTGGGCCCTGGGCCTGGTGCTGATGGTGCTGATCGGCCTGCTGGTGGGTGCGCTGCCGGCGTTGCGCGCGATGCGCCTGAATATCGTCGACGCGCTGGCCGGGCGCTGAGGAGAAAACCATGAAGCGATTCCTGACCAACCTGCTGCTGTTGCTCGTGCTGGCCGTGGCGCTGGCGATCTGGGTGAAACTGCCGTGGCCGGGCGTGCTGGCGCTGGCGGTGCTGTTCGCGCTGTGGATGCTGGCCAGCCGCCGCGGCCGGCAGGCCGCCTCGGTCGCCGCCGTGGGCCTGAGCACGCTGCGCCAGCGGCTCGGTTCCGCGGCGGTGATCGTGATCGGCATCGCCGGCGTGGTTGCCGTGCTGGTGGCGCTGCTGGCGATGGGTGAGGGCTACAGCCAGACCCTGCGCAAGACCGGCAGCGCCGACACCGCCATCGTGATGCGCGGCGCTTCGGCGTCCGAGGTGATGTCGGTGCTCGACCACGACAGCGTGACCCAGGTCGTGCAGACGCCGGGCATCGTGCGCGATGCCAAGGGCCAGCCGCTGGCATCGCCGGAGCTGGTGGTCGCCGCCAACCTGCCGATAATCGGCGGCGGTGCGGACGACGAGGGCAGCGTGCAATTGCGCGGCGTGGGCGAGCAGGCCTGGGCGGTGCGGCCGCAGGTGAAGATCGTCTCCGGGCGCAGGTTCAACCCGGGCATGCGCGAACTGGACGTGGGCGTGGGCGCGGCCAGGCAGTTCGCCGGACTGGCGCCGGGCCGCGAGGTGCGCCTGGGCAGCCAGCTGTGGACGGTGGTCGGCGTGTTCGCCTCCGGCGACGCGCTGGACTCGGAAGTGTGGGGCGACGCCAACGTGGTCGCCGACACCTACCGCCGCGGCAGCAGCCGCGCCTCGGTGGTGGCGAAGCTCGCCGACCCGCAGGCGTTCGGCGCGTTCAAGGCTGCGCTGGAAGCGAACCCGCAACTCAAGATCGATGCGGACACCACGCGCGATTACTATGCCAAGCAGTCCGAGGGCATGAGCAAGGTGATCCGCGTCATGGGCATCACGGTGGGCCTGATCATGGCGATCGGCGCGATGTTCGGCGCACTCAACACCATGTTCGCCGCGGTGGCGGCACGTGCCCGCGAGATCGCCACGTTGCGCGCGATCGGCTTCCGCGGCCTGCCGGTGGTGGTGGCGGTGATGCTGGAGACCATGCTGCTGGCGCTGCTCGGCGGCGTCATCGGCGGAGCGCTGGCATGGCTGGTGTTCAATGGCTACGGCGCCTCGACGTTGGCCGCCGGCACGGTGGGCAAGCTCAGCTTCGAGCTGGCGGTCACCCCCGCGCTGCTGGGGACCGGGCTCAAGTGGGCGCTGGCGATCGGTTTCGTCGGCGGCCTGTTCCCGGCCGTGCGCGCGGCGCGGCTGCCGGTGACCACGGCGCTGCGCGAGTCGTAGGAGCGCATTCGGTGCACGATGCTCTTCTCGTGCGCGTCGGCGATGGGGCGGGCGAGGCCCGCCCGCCGTTCGCGCACAGGGTGCGCTTCTACGGCATCACCGGCGGCACGTAGCTCAGCGTCAGCCCCAGCAGCCACAGCATGCCCAGCACCAGCGGCACGTGCACCACCAGCTGGATGAAGGTGTAGCCGACCACGTCGCGCGCCTTCAGCCCCAGCACGCCGAGCAGCGGCAGCATCCAGAACGGGTTGATCAGGTTCGGCAGCGCCTCGGCCGCGTTGTAGACCTGCACCGCCCAGCCCAGGTGCACGTGCAGGTCGTTCGCCGCCTGCATCACGTACGGCGCCTCGACCAGCCACTTGCCGCCGCCGGAGGGCACGAAGAAGCCCAGGATCGCCGAGTACGCGCCCATCACCGCCGGAAAGCTCTCGGTGCCGGCGACGTGCACGAACAGGTTCGACAGCCGGTGCGCCAGGGTGGCGCCGTCGGCGCCTGGCACGTGGGTGAGCAGCGCGGCGATGCCGCCGTACAGCGGAAACTGGATCAGCACGCCGGACGTGCTCGGCACCGCGCGGCTCACTGCGTCGAGGAAGCTGCGTGGGCGCCAGTGCAGCAGGATGCCGAGGGTCAGGAACAGGAAGTTGTAGGTATTGAGGTTGGCGATCGCGGTGACCGCGCTCTTGCTGGCGAACTCGTGGCCGAGCCAGCCCAGGCCCAGCAAGCCGATCGCCATCGACAGCGCCGGGCTGTATTCCAGCCACTCGCCCGGGCGCGTGCGCGGCGGCAGCGCCGGCGTCGAGGTTTCGCCCACGTCGAAATCCCTTGAAGTGCGCGCGTTCGCGTCCGACGGCGCGGTAAACCAGCACACCAGCAGCGACACCACGATCAGCACCGCGGTCAGCACGATCGACTGCCACAGGAAAATCGTCTGGCTGAAGGGCAGCACGCCGGTGATCGCCAGCAGTCCCGGCGGCATGCTGGCCGGGTTCGCCTGCAGCTGCGCCGCCGACGAGGACAGGCCCATCGCCCAGATCGCGCCCAGACCGAGGTAGGCCGCGGCGCCGGCCGCGCGGTAGTCCATGTGCAGATCGCCGCGCCGCGCCAGTGCGCGCACCAAGAGGCCGCCGAACACCAGCGAGAAACCCCACGAGAGCAGCGAGGCCAGCATGCTGACCAGCGCGATGTACACGATCGCCCCGCGTCCCGTGCGTGGCGCGCGCGCCAGCACGTCGATGAAGCGCGCCACCACCGGCGCGGTGGCCAGCACATAGCCGCCGATCACCACGAACGCCATCTGCATGGTGAACGGGATCAGGCTCCAGAAGCCGTCGCCGAAGGCGGTGACCGTCGCCGTCGGCGTGGCGCCGAAACTGAAGGCGGCCAGCGCCACCACGACCACACCCAGTGCGGCAAACACCCAGGCATCGGGAAACCAGCGCTCCGCCCATGCCGCGCTGCGCAACGCCGCGCGCGCCATCCAGCCGTCCTGCGATGCGTTCATGCTGCTCTCCGCCGGTGAATTGCGCCATCGTCGCGCTGCGGCGGCCGCAGGGGCAAGCCGACCATGGTCGAGAACACCAGGCAGGAGCCCGCTCGCGGGCGATGCTTTGAAGGCCGGGATTCGCGAAAGCAAGAGCATCGCCCGCGAGAGGGCTCCTATGGCTTTGCCGTGTTTCCCTTGCTCTTTGCCAGCGTGATCACCGCCACGCCGGCCAGGATGATCGCCATGCCGGCCAGGTCGAACGGCCCCACGTGCTCGCCGGCCAGCAACACGCCGAACAGCACTGCCACCGGCGGGTTCACATAGGCGTAGCTGGTGGCCAGCGCCGGGCGCGCGTGCCTGAGCACGTACAGGTAGGCGCTGAACGCGATGATCGAACCGAACACCGCCAGGTAGAGGATCGCCAGCGTCGAACGCAGGCTGGGGTGCAGCGGCAGCCGTTCGCCGCTGAGCAGGGCGAAACCAAGCAGGGCGATGCTGCCGCAGATCATCTGCGCGGCGGTGTTCATCGGACCGGGCGGCATCACCTGGCGCCGGCTCCACACCGAGCCGAACGCCCATGCCGCCGCGGCCACCAGCAGGGCGACCGCACCGGTCGACGAGCCAGCCAGGCTGCTGCCCAGGTTCAGCACGATCACGCCGGCGAAGCCGATGGCCAGGCCGATCGATTCGCGCCGGTGCGGCCACTCGCCATACATGCCGGAAAACAACGCCGCAAACAACGGCATGCTGGCCACCGCCACCGCGGCGATGCCCGAGCTCACCCGCTGCTCCGCGAAGCACACCAAGCCGTTGCCCAAGCCGAGCAGCAGTAGGCCGGTGATCGCCGCGTTGCGCCACTGCAGTCGTGTCGGCGGGGCCATCCCGCGCCAGCGCAGGAAGCCGTACAGCGCCACGCCGGCTGCGAGGAAGCGAACGCCGGCGAGCAGGAACGGTGGCCAGCTTTCCAGCGCGAAACGGATGCCCAGGTAGGTCGAGCCCCAGATCACGTACAGCGCGAGCAGCGCCAGCGGGATCAGGAAGCGGGGATCGCTCGGGCTGCGCGGCGTTGCGGCCGCGACGGGGGCAGGGGTATCGGACATGAGGGGAATCGCGTGGGGGCGGCGCATTATCCGCCGGATGGCTCAGTGCGCGACGGGCCGGCCCTGACGGATCACCACGAACT
This sequence comes from Rhodanobacter sp. OR87, assembly GCF_000473345.1. Classification (NCBI taxonomy): domain Bacteria; kingdom Pseudomonadati; phylum Pseudomonadota; class Gammaproteobacteria; order Lysobacterales; family Rhodanobacteraceae; genus Rhodanobacter; species Rhodanobacter sp. OR87. Next base: position 126,733 of record NZ_AXBJ01000005.1, on the reverse strand, counting down.
CGCCTTCCAGCACGGTCGGCTGGGCGCCGGATGCCGTCGGCCTCGCCGGCGCGCGAGCCGCCTTCCACTGGCGCACGGCCAGCAGCACGAGGCCGCCGACCAGCAGCACGCCGGCCACCACCAGCCCGAACACCAGCAGCACGCCCAGCACCGCCACGCCCAGCAGCAACGACAGGGCGCGCGCCAACGGGTGGCGGGGACGACGAAGGGAAGGCAGGGCAAAGTACATGCGTTAAAAATCCGTGTGGTAAAATCAACGACTTGCGCGAGCAACCATGGGGCCATCCGGCCTGCGAGGCAAGTGCCGATGGATACATTCAGTCCCGTTCAATTGCCGGATCGGCAGGCGCTGTGCCGGCTGGACGAGATCCCCGACGGCGGCGCCACCGCGGTCGATGTGCGCCTGCCCGACGGCGAGGGCAGCCTGATCCTGTTGCGGCAGGGCACGCAGGTACGTGGCTATCTCAACGTCTGCCCGCACGCCGGTCGCCGCCTCGACTACGCCCCCGGCAAGTTCCTGCTGAAGAACGACACCCTGACCTGCGCCGTGCACGGCGCCACCTTCAGCCAGGGCGACGGCCTGTGCATCGGCGGACCGTGCCGCGGCGAACACCTGCGCGCAGTGGCGCTAAGCGTGGAGGCGGGCGAGGTGAGGTTGCTGCAGGACAAGGCCTGATCGGCGCGAGCGGAGAGCGTCTAGAGCCGACCGTCGACCGTGGTGGCCGGCAACAGGCTCTTGATGTCGAACAGTGCGCAGTGCTCGCGGCCGAAGCGGCGGATGCCCTCGCTGCCCAGGTCGAGGAAGGCCTGGTGCGCCACGGCCAGCACGATGGCGTCGTAACTGCCGGCAGCGGGGGCATCGATCGGGCGGATGCCGAGCTTTTCCTCCGCCTCGGCGGGATCGGCCCAGGGGTCGTACACGTCCACCCGGGCATGCGCGGTTTCGAGTTCGCGCACGATTTCCACCACGCGGGTATTGCGCAGATCCGGGCAGTTCTCCTTGAAGGTCAGGCCCAGCACCAGGATGCGCGAGTCGACCACGTGGATGCGCTTGTTCGCCATTAGCCGCATCACCCGGTGCGCCACGTGCAGGCCCATGCGGCTGTTGATGCGGCGCGCGGTGAGGATCAGTTCGGCGTTGTAGCCGAGGATGGTGGCCTTGTGGGTGAGGTAGTACGGGTCCACCCCGATGCAGTGGCCGCCGACCAGGCCGGGCTTGAACGGCAGGAAGTTCCATTTGGTGCCGGCGGCGTCGAGCACGTCCTGGGTATCGATGCCCATGGTGTTGAAGATCATCGCCAGCTCGTTGACCAGCGCGATGTTGACGTCGCGCTGGGTGTTCTCGATCACCTTGGCCGCCTCGGCCACCTTGATGCTGGACGCCTGGTGCGTGCCGGCGGTGATGATGCGCCGGTACAGCGCGTCGACGAAGTCGGCGGTCTCCGCGGTGGAGCCGGAGGTGATCTTCATGATCGTGGGCAGCCGGTGCAGCTTGTCGCCGGGGTTGATCCGCTCCGGGCTGTAGCCGCAGGTGAAATCGTGGTTGAAGCGCAGCCCGGAAGCCCGCTCCAGCACCGGCACGCAGATCTCCTCGGTGGTACCGGGGTAGACGGTGGATTCGTAGATCACCACGTCGCCACGCTTGAGCACGCTGCCGATGCTGGCGCTGGCGCTTTCCAGCGGGCGCATGTCCGGCCGGTTTGCCTCGTCGACCGGAGTCGGCACGGTGACGATGAAGACGTTGCACGGCGCGATGTCCTGCACGTCGGTGGTGAAGCGGAGCCGGTCCGCGGCGGCGAGCTCTTCGGCCGAGGTTTCGAGCGTGTGATCGCGGCCCCGGCACAGCTCGTCGACCCGGCCGACGCTGGTGTCGAAGCCGACGGTGTCGAGCAGTCGGCCGAACGCCACGGCAAGCGGCAGCCCGACGTAGCCGAGCCCGATGATGGCAATTCTGGGTTCGTTCAAGTGTGTATCCCTATGGCTGGCGGCGCGGCGAGCGATGCGCGATCCGGCGGAGAAAATACCAGCGATGCGGGTTGCTGTCGCCGCGCCTGGCGTGCGTTCAATGGAACAGCAGGTTGATCGCCACCAGGGTGGCGATCAGGACCAGCAAGGTCAGCGGCAGGCCCACGCGCAGGAAATCCTTGCCCTTGTAGCCGCCGGGGCCGGTGACCATCATCAGCGCGGGGTGGCCGGAGCTGAGCAGGAAGGTGTTGGAGGAGGACACCGCCACGATCAGTGCGTACGCCGAAGGGTTGCCGCCGGTGGCCACCGCCACGCTGATCGCGATCGGGACCATCATCACGGTGGCGCCCACGTTGGACATCACCTGCGAGAACAGCAGCGTGAGCACGGCCAGGCACAGCTGCAGAAGCCACGGCGACGCGCTGCCCAGGTGGTCCAGCACCACCTGGGCGATCCACGCGGCGGTACCGGTGGCGTCCATCGACCAGCCCAGCGGGATCAGGCAGGCGGTGACGAAGATCGTCTTCCAGTTGATCGCCTTGTAGGCCTCGTCCATGTTCAGCACGCCGGACAGCAGCATGCCGATCGCGCCGGTCATCATCGCCACCGACAGGTCGAGGTTGGTGAACAGCGCCAGGCACTTGGCCAGCACGAAGAAACCCACCGCCTGCCAGATCTTGCCGGGGCGCTGCTGCTCCTTCGGGATGTCGGTGACGACGACCAGGTCGCGGTCCTCCGCGGCGAGCGACAGGTCGCGCCAGTTGCTGTGCAGCACCACGGTGTCGCCGGCGCGCAGGCTGACCGCGCGCACATCGTCGCGGAATACCTGGTCGCCGCGGTTCACCGCCAGCACCGAGATGCCGAAGCGCTTGCGCAGGCGCAGCTCGCCCACGGTGTGCCTGATGAAGCGCGACACCGGCGGGATCACCACCTCGGAAATGCCGGCGCGGGTCGGGTTGAACAGCTCGCCGAGCTGGCGCATGCGGGTGGACAGCCGGCACAGCTGGTTGTTGGCGAACTGGTTCAGCTGCTCGCGCGGGCCGAGCACGCCGAGCACCGAGCCGACCCAGATCACGTGGTCGGCCGGCGGCGCCATGCGTGCGTCGTTGCCGCTCCTGATCGCCAGGATCAGCGGCGCGCCGTGCAATTGCTCGACCTCGCCGATGCTCATGCCGACCAGCGGGCTTTCCGCGGTGACGGTGAGCTCGGCGGTCTCGCCGACGATGCCGTAGGTCTCGGCGAAGTAGCTCTCGGTGCGCCCCGGCGTCACCTTCAGCCGCTCGTCCTCGTGCCCGGGCAGCAGCTTGCGGCCGAAGAAGTAGAAGTAGCCGACGCCCAGCAGCGCCAGGGTCAGGCCGATCGGGGTGACGCTGAACAGGCCGAACTTCGGGATCGTGTGCGCGCCCGGCGGCAGGTTCACGTTGGCGCTGGCGATCAGGTCGTTCAGCACGATCAGCGGCGAGTTCGCGATCAGCGTGGTGTTGGTGGCGGTGAGGATGCAGAACGCCATCGGCAGCAGCAGCCGCGACAGCGGCACGCCGGTGCGCGCGGCCAGCCGGCTCGACACCGGGATCATCAGCGCCGCCAGCGCCTGGCTGGGGATCACCGCGCTGAACAGGCTGGCGACCAGGTTGATCACCACGCCCAGGCGCGATTCCATGCCGCGCGCCATGCGCATCACGAAGTTCGCGGTGAGGTTGAGCACGCCGGCGCGGTCCAGCCCCTCGCCCATGATCATGATCGCGATGATCGCGATCACCGCGTTGCCGGCGAAGCCGTTGAACACGCGATCGGACGGGATCAGCCCGGTCAGCCCGATCACCACCACCACCAGCAGCGCCACCATGTCGGCGCGGATCCACTCCAGCACCAGCATCAGCATGGTGAAGCCCACCAGCCCGAGCACCAGGATCATTTCGGGGGTGAGCGAGAGTGCCATCAGCCGACGTCCCTGCGGCGCAGCGGCTTGCGTTGGATGCGGAGGGGCAGTGGAAGCTTCACGCTGCTGTCGATTCGTCCCTGGGCGGATGAGCGCGAGTATAAGCGGCGCGGCGCGGTTGCTGGTGAATCAAGAGCCAAGAGCGACCCCACCCCGGCCCTCCCCTGCGACGGAAGGAAGTCCCTTTGGGACAAGCAGGGGAGGGAGCACGGCGCTCGGCCCTCACCTTGAACGTAGTGGATGGAGTACGACGCTTTGCTCCTCCCCCTGCTCGCAGGGGGAGGTTGGGAGGGGGTAAAGCTCTTCCCTCAACCCCAGCGAAGGACTCGCCATGCACCTCAAGTGGATCCGCGCCCGCCAGCTCCGCAACGGAAGCACCGATGCCGAGCGTCGCCTGTGGTACTTCCTGCGCCGGCAGCAGCTGGGCGGGCACAAGTTCCGCCGCCAGTATCCGCTGGCTGGCTACATCGCGGACTTCGTCTGCGTGCCGGCGAGGCTGGTGGTCGAGCTGGATGGCGGGCAGCATCTCGATGCGCTGGCGTACGACCAGCGCCGCACCGCGGCCTTGCAGCGCGAAGGTTATCGCGTGCTGCGCTTCTGGAATGACGACGTGCTGCTGCGCACCGATGATGTGGTGGCGGAGATTTTTCGGGTGCTGGAGGAAAGATCAAAAGCTTGACCCCACCCCAGCCCTCCCCTACTGCGTAGGGGAGGGAGAACAGCTGGCATTGCTCCCTCCCCTGCTTGCAGGGAGAACAGCTGGCATTGCTCCCTCCTCTGCTTGCAGGGAGAAAAACTGACATCGCTCCCTCCCCTGCGCAGTAGGGGAGGGCCGGGGTGGGGTCGCTCTTCGCTCAAACCTTCCGGTACAACAAATCCCACACCCCATGCCCCAGCTTCAGTCCGCGCCGCTCGAAGTGGGTTTCGATGCGCCATTCCGGCTTTTCGGCGTACTGGCTGGGGCCGGTGGCGTTGCGCCAGCCCGGGGCGGCTTCCATCACCTCGAGCATGTGCTCGGCGTAGGGCAGCCAGTCGGTGGCCAGGTGCAGCAGGCCGTTCGGAACCATGCGCGAGGCGAGCAGGGCGACGAACTCGGGCTGGATCAGGCGGCGCTTGTTGTGGCGCTTCTTGTGCCACGGGTCGGGAAACCAGATGCGCGCCTCGGTCAGCGTGCCCGGAGCGATCTCGTGCTGCAGCACTTCCACCGCATCGTGCTTGTACAGCCGCACGTTGGTCGCGTCGCGCGCGGCCAGCGCGTTCATCAGCCGGCCCACGCCGGGGCCGTGCACTTCCACGCCGATGAAGTCGCGTGCCTGATCGTGCTCGCTGGCCCAGGCCAGCGCCTCGCCGTTGCCGAAGCCGATTTCCAGCACCCGCGGCGCGGCGCGACCGAAGCTTGCCGCGAAGTCGTGCGGGGCGCCGCGGTAGTCGATGCCGAAGCGCGACCACAGCGTGTCGAAGGCGCGCTGCTGCGCCGGCGTCATGCGTCCTTCGCGCAGTACGAAGCTGCGGATGCGGCGCATGTATTCGGGGGTGGTGTCGTCGGTCGTCGGCATCCGTGCATTGTAGAGCCTTGCCCCACTCCAGCCCGCCCCTGCAGCAGGGGCGGGCAACCGCTTCATGCGCGGCTTCTTCCGCACACGCAAGGGAGCGGCGGCCAGGCTCAGTGCTCTCCCTGGTTTTCACCCACCTGCCGCTTGCGGTTGGGCGCATCGCTGCGCTGCGGCTGCCGCGCCTCGGCGCGCGGCTCCGGCATCGCGCGCGGCTCCGGCATCGCGCGTGGCTCCTGCATGGCGCGCGGCTGCGGCATCACTTGTTGCGGCGGCTGGTAGCGCGGCATCGGTTCGCCGCGGTCCGGGGCGGGCAGCGGGCGCGGTGATTCGCGCATGGATTCGCGCGGCGCGGGTTCGGGCCGCTGGAAACGCGACGCGGCCGGTTCGCGCACCGTCGGCTCCATCGGCTGCGGTCGTTGCTGCTGCATGGCACGTTCGGACGGGTAGCGCTGGAAGCGGCCATCGTCCGCTGGCGTCGGCAGGCGGGATTCGGCGCGGCGGATCGGCGTCGGCTCCGACGGCAGCGGGCGGTTGTCCGGGATCGCACGCGGCCGCCCTTCGGCGGCGGGCGCGATGTAGCTGACGCCCGGGCGCGGCATCGCCTCGGGGCGGGTCGTGTCGTCGCGGCCACGCGGATGCGCGAAACGGGCCGAGCGCAATTCGGCAGCGTCGCGCGGCGGCTGCGGTCGGTCCCCGGGGCCGGCTGCGGTGATGCGCGGAGCCACCGGAAGCTGACCGGGCATGGTCGCCGGCCGGCGCGGGCCGGCGCCGTTGCGATCGGTCACCTCCAGCCGCTGGCTGCGCTCGGGCCGGTCCGCGCCGTCGAGCACGCGCACGTTGCTGCGCGGCGCGGCGTAGCGATTGTCGCCGCGGCCGGTGAAGGCTGCATCGCGGGCCGGCGCGGGTGGTGCGCGGCGCGCCACTACCTCGCGGTCGAAGCCGCCGGCGGGCAGGTCGCGCGCGTGCGCGCTGCGCGGCGGCCGGTTGGGGTTGTCCTGCGGACGCAGGCGGTCGATGCCGCGCACCGGCACCGGTGCGCTGGCGAGCTTGCGCGGATCGACATCGAGCCGGTCGCGTTGCACGCGGCGCCCTTCGGCGAAGCTCCTGCCGGGCACGGCGGTGAAGCCGCGCGGCGCCATGCGGTTGGCATAGCTGACGTCGCGGAGCGGTCGGCCCGTGCGGTAGTAGTTGTACTGGTGGTTGATGTTGTTGATCACCGTGGTGCGGTTGATCGTGTTGTGCACGTAGATGTTGGTGACGTTGACGCGCGTGTAGTAGCTGCGGTCGCAGCGGTACCACGGGTTGTAGACCTCGCCCGGGCCGAGCGGGAACCAGCCCACTGGCGCGCTGCCGATGCCGATCGACCAGCCGCCGCCACCGACGAAGGCCACCAGCGCCGGCGCGTAGACCGGGCGTACCTCGAGCGGGCCAGGGATCCAGCCCCAGCCGCCGCCGACCCAGGCCCAGCGGCCGTAGTGGTAGGGCGCGAAGCCCCACGGCGCGTCGTCCACCCAGGTCCAGCCCCAGGGCGCGATGTACGCCCAGTGGCCGCTGCGGTACGGCGCCCAGTCGACGCCGATGTCGGAGGGATACCACACCGCGCCGTACTCGCGGGTTTCCCGCCAGCTGCCATAGCGGTCGAGGTCCTGGTAGCCCACCACGTCCTCGGACACGTAGCGGCGGCTGGATGAGCGCGTGTAGCGGCGGTCGCGCTGGCTGGCCCAGTCGTCGAACGCGTCGCCGCCATCGACGTCGGTGATCGTCACCATCGCCAGGCTGGCGTCGGTGAAGCGGTAGCTGCGGCCGGGGTTGATCGGGCGCTGCGCATTGTTCTCGCCGAACACGGTGGCGCTGCCGTCGAGCGCGGTGACCCGGGTGCTGCCGTCGCGGTCGTCGACGTCGACGCGGAAGGTGCCGGGCTGGTCGGCCACCAGCGCCACCGTCGGGGTGTCGATCTCGTAGCTCTGGCCGTCGTCGAGGCGGCGTACGGTGAGGCTGAGCGTGCCCTGGGTCAACTCGATCTGGGCCAGGTTGTCGTCGAGGTCGAGCAGGCCGAGGTCGGTCCGCCCGTCGATGCGCAACGTGCCGCCGCCGAACTCCAGTTCGGCGCGCGCGCCGCGGGCGGTCGACAGCTTGTCGCCGCGGGTCAGCGGCCGGTTGATGTTGGCGTCGCTCCAGTCTTTCGCGCCGGCAGGCAGGAAACCGAGGTCGCCGGCGATGTACGACAGCCGCGCCACCCGGCTCGGCGGGGCGGCGCGGTCATCGGCGCCGGATTGAGCGTGGGCCAGTCCCGCCGCCATGCACAGCAGCACGAGCGCCAGTGCTCGCCAGCGGCGGCGCCACGAAACAGGGGACTCGGCAAACCTGGGCATGCGGCTCTCCTTCGGGCGTGCGTATGAGACTGGAGCGGGGCGGGTGTTCGTCATGGTGCGGTCAACGTGCATTGTCGGGCCGGCGATGACCATCGCCAGAGTATGCGCAGAGGGCTGTTCAGCACGCGTTGGGCGCCGCGCCGCAGTTCTGCGCCCGCCCCGGCATGGCAGGGGAGGGCCGGGGAGGGGTGCGCTTCGTTCCCGCGAGCTTTTCAACCACGCGAATCCCGGGTTACCATCCGCCGGCCAAGGCGGGTGTAGCTCAATGGTAGAGCTGTAGCTTCCCAAGCTACTGACGAGGGTTCGATTCCCTTCACCCGCTCCAGCTCAACACCAAAGCCAATCAAGTCATTGGTTTTGCTAAGAAAAGCAAGGCACCAGACGGGACTTTTTCCGTCTTGATACCAGTCTTGGTATCAACCTGCGTATCAAGCTGGCTATCAACGCCCAGCTTGGTCGGGTGTCCAGCATGAAGCCTTACATCTACTATCGGTCAGGCGTGGCTTACGCTCGCGTCTATGTACCGTTGCGCCTGAAGCATTGCTTCGGCGGTCGGTATCTCGTCCAGCGTCTTGGGTTCGTTTCCAAAAATGTCGCAAGGTTGAAAGCGGAAATTTTCGCCTATGCGGTTGAACAAGGGGGTTCCGTGTCCGATGTGAAATTAGGCGGTTTGATTGTGAAGGCTGGGGGCGTAACGCTTGACACGTCCCGTCCTGAAGACCTTCAAGACCTGAAAGACCTTGGCATCCACGATGCCTTCATGGGTGCAGTGAATTCGCGGTTGAAGCGGGAAACGGAACGCAAGAACTATGAAGCGGTCATGCGTACCCACGAACCGTATGCCCCTGAACATGTTTACCGTCTGGAGGAGGTCGTTGAAATCTACCTCCGCGAGAAATTAAGCGGGGTCGAAGCCGATCAGCATCAACGCTTGAAGTTCATCCTGACCACATTCCTGCCGTCGCTGGTGGACATGGCAACCCTGACAAACAAGCTCAACCCTCAACACATCAAGGAAGCCGTGTTGAAGCGGGTGGGAATGATGCCCTCCAACATCGATAAGTCTCCCGACTTCAGGCGTTACGTCGCGGGGGATAGACCGCTGGGTCTGGATCTGCTGTGGCTGGCTTTGGACGATGGGCAACACCACGGTTATAAGACCATCGCCGCTGGGACCAAAGATCGCTACATGGACACGCTCAAAGCGTTCTGGCGCTGGGCGGAAGGCTCCAAGATTTACAACATGCCTCCGTCGCCTTTCGCGTTGGTCAAGAAGTTCAAGAACCGCAAGGCCGTAGCGGCTGGCGAAGTCCTGCGGAAGCGTCCGTTTACCTTGGACGAACTACAGCGAATTTTCGCTGATAGCGTCATTGTCGGCCTTCCCGAAGAGTGCCGATTTTGGGTGATGATGATTGGCTTGTTCTGCGGTTGTCGGGTCAACGAAATTGCCAGCCTCCAGCTTGAAGACCTCCTCGAAGTTGAGGGGCTTATGTGTATCAAGGTGTCCGATGACCTGGACAGGCAAAGCGTCAAGAACGATGCATCCCGCCGTATGTTTCCCGTTCCACAAGTTCTGCTGAACTACGGCTTCGCGTCCTATGTGGAACGCATGAAAGGCACCGGCCAGCCCTATCTGTTCCCGCTGTTCTTCAGCGAGAACTACAAGTTCGGCAAGGAAGCATCAAGGCAATTCAATCGCCTTATCAGGACAAAGCGGGTTGGTGTCCTCGACCGCGAGGTAACCTTTCACAGCCTCCGCCATACGCTCATCAACGCCTTGCGTGATAGCGGGGCTGACGCCAAGACCATCGGCGATATTTCAGGGCACACTACGGAAGCCACCGACGACGTGCTCCATCGTACCTATCTGAAACCCGACAAGGCGGGGAAGCTCAAGGAGGCGCTGGATAAGGTCAGCTATGAAGGCTTGACTATCCTGAACCCGCACAAGGATGCTCCGGGCGTGGTCAAGCGCTGGCATGCCAAGGAACGGGCGTGGTTGAAAGCGAACAAGGGACGGCTTGAAGCGTGACGGTCTGATATGGAAAAATGCATACCTGAAAATTAAGCTGACCTTGAAGCCCTGCCATTGGTGGGGCTTTTCTTTATGTGGGTCATGCGGTCGCTCGTATTCGGCGTGCAATGCCCCCTGAAACGCTCTAAATCGCCCTGTAAGGCTCTCCCGCCCCTATCGGCCTACAACGCGCGACCGCGACCCCGGAACGCTCGCCACGGGGCTAAAAACGCGAAATTGGGTTTTTTCATATATTTGGCTTTAATTGTGCCAATCGGGGTTATTTGCCTCAATTGGGGATTTGGCTTGCGCATTTAGGGAAATAATCGATCTATTGGGAATAATTGGGATTCTTCCCTGCTTGGGCTTTATCCGTTCCTGCCTCCCTCGGGATAAATGGGGTTCTCCGATAACCATAATGGTGGCAATAGGTCGGGGTTGCCCAAACGGGGTTCCCGGCTGAGGGTGGGGCTTCGCCTTGCCCGCAGGGCCGGGCCAAGCATGCCCGTTTGGGCAATATATCTGATATGGGTGATTTCCTACGTGTAAATTAAAATCAAAAATAATCGCTACCATGTCGTCATAGATAACAAAAATCATGGTTTTGTATGGAATGCGATGTATATGGCGATCAGCTATTCAAAAATAATCTAGGTCTATTCTCTTACGCTGGCGACACGTTTGAACAGGGGATGTATAAATACCCGTTTGCTGAAGCCGTCGGTAAGCGATACCTCGACCCGAATAGCAGTAACAGGGTTTGGGCGATGGTGTTTGACATTGATCGTCCGCAGGCGTCTATGGCTTGGGATGACGCGATGCTGCCGGAACCCAACTGGACATGCCAGAACCCCGAGAACTCCCACGCCCATCTCGGGTATGCCTTGGCGGTTCCTGTTTCCAGAAGCATAAACTCCCTTCGAAAGCCCCAGGCGTTAATGGCACGCGTTGAACACGCCATGAGTACGGCGTTAGGTGCCGACCCAGCCTACGGCCACAGGTTCACTAAAAATCCCCTCCATCCAACATGGCGAACCTTCTACGGTCGCGGGAGTGGCTACGACTTCGAGGAGCTGCGGAGCTATCTGCCTGACCACCTCCCGTTAATCAGGAATCGCGGGGAAGCCATCGGGGAAGGTCGCAACGTGCTGTTGTTTACCGACCTTCGTAACTGGGCTTATCGGGCAAGGTTGCGGTTCCCCAGTCTCGACGCTTGGTTGAGGGGCTGCTTTGAAAAAGCGCAAGCCATGAACAGCCAGTTTCATGCTCCGCTGCCGTTGTCCGAAGTCAAGGCCACGGCCAAAAGCGTAGCAGCGTGGACATGGGATCACATGTCGCCGGAGAAGTTTGCCGCGATACAGGCGAGGCGTTCCGCAAAGGCTTCCGTTTTGCGCCAGTCCAACAAAATGGACCTTACCGCGCGAATGCTGGGAGCGAGCATATGAGAATTAACGAGCCAGTCCGAAAGCGTCACCCGAACATCACAGCCCGCGAGTTGGCCGCGAAGTTCGACGTGTGCCCCCGAACCGTTCGAAATCATGTTGCCGAAAGCAGGGAGGATTTCGAACGACGGGCCGCCGACCGCCGTAAGGCCGTCTTTGACATGCGGTTTCATCTGGGCATGTCTTATGACGAAATTGCCGTTGCGATGAATGCCACCAAGCCTGCTGTTACAAGGCTTTTCTTTGCTGCCAAGAAAGAGCATGCCCCCGACTTTCCTGCGGGCCGGAGGATAGCAACGCTTCGGCGTCCGCAATCCTGCGTTCAGTAAAAGGCCCCAAGAGGGTTCCAAGCCTTGCTGCTCCCTCGACAAAAGCCAGATTGCCTGGACGGCACCTTCAAGGACTGGGCTTGAATGAGGTGGCCTGCCTGCTTTTGACTTGGGCTCTTCGTCCGAAGGACCCCACTCTTTGCGCGAGCAAAGTGGAGTGGGTCCCCCAAGGGGCTAACGCCCCCTTGACCCCCACGCTTCGCTGTTTGCCTGCTGGCAACTTGGCGTCGGCAATGCGTGCTTGCTCCTGTGTAACCTTTGCGACGAGATCTGGCGAAAGACGCTTCGCGACATCGATAAACGAAAGCAGGCGGTCTGTCGTTTGTTGTCTTTGATCGAGTTCGTCTTGAAGATTAGCCGCGCGCGCCTCTGCTTGGTTGGTACGTTCACGGCTCGAACGGAGCGCCCGTTCTATCCGCTCTAGCTCTCGCTTCAGCCGATCAACCTGCACGCGTAGCGGCCGCACGACGTCGGCAATGTAGGCTCTGACCTTTGTTCGATATGAACGCAGACGGTCCAGTGTCTTGTCGACAGGAACGACTTTCCCCCGCTTGAAAACGCCAACCGTCATCGCGTCTCGCTCGATGTCAGGGCGGACCGGCATCCCGCTCAAAATGGCCGCTGGCGTGGCGTTCACTGCGGTATAAAATTGTTTGATGCTCTCGTGCCTCGCGGTGCTTCCACCCACCCCTCGTTCCAACCCGAGCAGGGCCATCCTGCTGGCGTACTGCGTCTGCCATTCCGCAAGGGCATCGCGAGCTCCGCCGAAGACGTTCTTGTGACTTAACCGCCCGTCCTTGACAGGAACCAAGATGCAATGGATATGCGGAGTCGTTTCGTCCATGTGAACCACGGCGCTTACTATGTTGGCCCCGAAGGTCTCAACCAGCCACCTTCGGTTCTCCGCAATCCATGACCCGAGTGCTCTTCCGTCCTCGAAGAACTCCGGGCTCGCGGTCAGGAGCACTTCGCTGGCGAGCACCGCATCTTTCCGCCACTTCTTGATACCGGCCTCGGCCAGTCGTGCCTTGACCGCCACCACCAAGTCCTGATCGCCGTCAATCAAGTTCACGTTGAGGTGCTTTCTCGCCGGGTCAGCATTTCGACACTCCCTGAGCCGCAGGTTGTGCTTCCCCGCCGCACTGATGTTGCCGAACGTCTTTAATTTTCCAATTCGTAAAATTGCATAAGCCATGAGATAACGATGCGTAGTTAATGTTATCTCATGGTACGGAATAGCTTTGAGTTATTAACTTGATCAAATGGTTACCATGTGTATATCAAAACCATGAGCAACCGATTATGTATGATGTCGAATATGAAAAACTACGCAAGGCAATTGGCGGCCATGTCACGGAGCTTGCTGCTCTGGACTTCGAAAACTTCAACGACTTCGCCAACGAGGATCTTGCGCTCAAAGGGCAGCTTGACGCGGTGATGAGAAACCTTTCCGACGCAACGACCGGCGTCAATCAAGTGCTCTTCGAAATTGGGCAATTTCTGGACAGGAAATACGGTTCGCCTGTAAAGCCGAAGTCTGTTCCGGTCTCCGCGAAGGCAACACCAAAGCCTTGGGAGCGTAAAGTTTGACAAGGAAGCATAGCAAGAAACCCGGCACGGTGGCCGGGCTTCTAGTGTGCTTCGGAAAATCGTCTACCCTTTAAAGATCAAAACTTGCGAGTGGAGTTGAGCCTTTGCTATACGGGAAAGATTTAGAAATCCCGACATTGTAGTGAGCATGGGTAGCTTGCAGGTTGATGAAGGAATCGTAATTGACAATTTTCGCATAAATCGTTCCGGTGAAACCTAAGCTGCCAGCACCGCTTAAATTTTGTCGTGCGCTCTCTATCTTTTCTGCCAATGATTTATCTGTAACTTTCAAATGGCAAATATTGGGATTCGCACTTTTTACCCACCGGATATTACCGGGGCTGCCGGTGTTAAGGCAAAGCGAACTGCTTAATTTAAAAGATTGGCTTGAAAAATCGTATCCATTGAAAATATTAGGAGGATCTGCCATCTCACCATCAGCCGTCACGTCAGAGAATTTTACATATTTAACACCCTTGAACTTTACAAACCCCTGCTTCAACGATGCCAAATCCTCTTCCATCATCTGATGCTTTTTGAATGCGTTTTGCTCTTGCTTGTAACTCGGCTCGAGCGTGTTCATGATGTCTTCGTCAGTGAAGCCTGTTCCGTTGGCAAAAAACCATTTTGAAGGCCATTGGTTATCGCCCGTCACGTCAAGATAGCTTGAGAGTGGTTCGTCGAGATCCTTCTTTGCCTCGGCTTCTTTTGTATTTGTGCTTGGTTGCGTGTTCGCGTTTTCTTGCGCATTTCCATTCGTTTTGGCATGGCTGTCGGCGGGGGTGGCTGAGTCGTTTTCGGATGCCTTTTTTGAGCACGCTGACAATGTCAAAAAGCCGCTCGCGACAACGATTAGCAAGAACTTCCATTTCACTGGACTGCCCTCTGTTTATAATGTTTGGCCTTATTACTGTCCCGATGGATCAACTTATCGGTGCATGTTCCTTACCCAGCCTGGCTTTCGATGAATTACGAAGGCTGCTAGCACGCCTGCAACGGCACCGACTATACAGCCAGGCACAGCGCCAGCCATGCCGTTGGCCATGAAGCCAAGGACGATACCGGCTATCCAGCCAATGAGCCCCATGCCCTTCCACTGCGAAGTCAACGGGCCGGACCGTTTCTCTGCGCCACAACGGCAAACGATTGCGCCACTAGGTAAATCATGTCCGCAAAATGGGCAGTGGTCACTCATGGTCGTTGCTTCCCTTAGTTGGAAAATAAGACAGGTGCGTCTTTGTTTTCTTGATCGGTGTTTTCATGTAGGCCTGCGACTGGCATCGCGTAATAATCCATTTCTTTGGTTTGTTCGTTTTTAACTTGGTAGATGGTGAGAAGCACTTTGTACTGCCGGGTGCCGTCACTAATTTCAACATGACAAAATTGCCAATTTTTAAAACGTTTTCCGTAGTTTTCTCGATCTGCAGCCGACATTTCCATCTGATCCATCATGTCGCTCGATTGAGGGAAGCATTTACCTACGGAAATATCTATCTTGCTGATTGGGATGCGGTTGTATCTCCCGTTCAAGTTAAAGGTCTGCAACAGCCACCTTTTCAAGCCTTCTTGAACGTTTTCAGGCGAAGGCTTGGACGAACATCCTGCAAGCATTGATGCCATCGCGATTCCGCACGCAAGCGAAAACGCGACAAAGAACGATCTCTTCATCGTCAAACTCCTTTGGTGATCTATGGGTTCCCTTGGACATCTTTGCCCCCTGTAGGCAGATGCTATTCAACTTACGAAGTTGAGTATCAACCTGTAGCGTCCTTCAGGTCAACGCCGCTGAGACTCAACCTTGCAAGTTGAGTCAGCGAGGGTTGTGGATGTGGACCAGAAGCGAGAGCGCGAGCTGGCGATACGGCTCGGTCAGGCCATCGCCAAGGAACGGGCAAGGTGCGGTCTGACGCAAGGCGAGGTGAGCGAGAGAATAGGCATCGGCACGGAGCAGGTTTCCCGGATTGAACGAGGGATGACCTTTCCATCGGTGCGCCGTCTCGTCGAGTTCGCGGAACTTTTCAATTGCTCTGTGGACACGCTTGTCCGGAGAGGCAGCGATCTGCTGCCCGACCAAGAGGCCATGTTCCACGACATTCTTGCCGGCATGAAGGACACGCGCGACCGGGAGTTCCTGCTATCCCTTGCCGAGCAGTTCTCGACACATATGGGCGGAAAGAAGCACTGAAGCGGGGCCTGCAGGGGACAATAGCCGAAGGCTTTGCTGTTGGGCGGAACGGTCGCGCTGGCTGCCTTTTCCCGTGGCTTGCCCGCCCTGTTTCGTGTGATAAAGTTGGTTCGGGTTTGGGTATCAAAGGTGATACCAAACGCCTGCAGATCACAACGTTCTGCAACAGTCAACCCCTGAAAGTCTCTTGTTTTTCATTGGGTTGGAATATTCGGGGATTGGTGGCGATTGATCCGGTCGTCTCCCTTCACCCGCTCCACTCCCGGCCCCCGAGTCATCCCGAATCCTCATGGCGGACCTGATCACCCTCGGTTGGCGGGAGCGGCTGGCGTTGCCGCAGCTGGGTATCGGCCTGCTCAAGGCCAAGCTCGATACCGGCGCGCGCAGCAGTTCGCTGCATGTGGACACCCTCGAGGAGTTCCAGCGCGACGGCGCGACCTGGCTGCGTTTCACCCTGCATGTCGGGCGGCGCCAGCCGGTGGAAACCCGTTGCGAGGCGCCGGTATGGGATCGCCGCACGGTCACCGACACCGGCGGCCGGCGCACCGAGCGCTGGTTCATCCGCAGTGAAGTACAACTGGCCGGGCAGCAGTTCAGCGTCGACATCAACCTGACCGATCGCCGGCATATGCTGTTTCCGCTGTTGCTGGGCCGCAGCGCGCTGAGCGGGCGCTTTGCGGTGGACCCGGCGCGTTCCTACACCCAGCCGCGGCCAGTGACGGCGGCCACGGACCTTTGATGACGGCCACTCCATGAAGATCGCGATCCTGTCGCGCAACACCCGACTCTATTCGACCAAGCGCCTGGTCGAGGCCGCGCGCGTGCGCGGACACGTGGTGCGCGTGTTCGATCCGCTGCGCTGCTACGTGCGCGTCGCGCCGGGCGCGTCGTCGATCCGCTACAAGGGCAAGGAGGTGCGCGACATCGACGCGGTGATCCCGCGCATCGGCACCACCAGCACGTTCTACGGCACCGCCGTGCTGCGCCAGCTGGAGATGATGGGCGTGTACACGCCGAATCCGTCCGACGCGGTGCTGCGTGCGCGCGACAAGCTGCGCTGCCTGCAGATCCTCGCCGCGCAGGGCATCGACATGCCGGTGACGGTGTTCGGCGACAACCCGGACGATGCCGACGACGTGCTGGCCCTGCTCGGCGACCCGCCGCACGTGATCAAGCTCAACGAGGGCAGCCAGGGCACCGGCGTGGTGCTGGCCGAGAAGCGCGCCGCGTCGCAGAGCGTGATCGAGGCGTTCCGCGGGCTGTACGCGAACTTCCTGGTGCAGGAGTTCGTGGCCGAGGCGAAGGGCAGCGACCTGCGCTGCTTCGTGGTCGGCAAGAAGGTGGTGGCGGCGATGCAGCGCGACGCCATACCGGGCGATTTCCGCGCAAACCTGCACCGCGGCGGTACCGCGCTGGCGGCCGTGTTGAGTGCCGAGGAGAAGCGCATCGCGGTACGTGCCGCCGGCGCGCTGGGGCTGGGCATCGCCGGCGTCGACCTGTTGCGCTCGAAGCGCGGCCCGCTGCTGCTGGAAGTGAATGCCTCGCCCGGGCTGGAAGGCATCGAGGCCGCCACCGGTGTGGACGTAGCCGGCGCGATCATGGGCCTGCTGGAGGCGCAGGCGCGCGAGGGGTCTGCGGAAACCCGTCCGCATCGCAGGCCGGTCAGGGCCTGAGCGGACCCGCGCGCCGCGGAAGCGGCTCTCCCATGGCGAGGCATCGCGGCGGGATGAGAACGGGTTAACCGCACCGTAACCCCGGACCCCCTATAAAGCAGCCACTGTTTTTTGCGGCACGGCGGCCGGCACGGCCTGGTGAGGCAGACAATGGTATCGGGGCAGTAGCTTGGGCCCAGGTGGCGACGGCAAGTCGTGCATCTGGGCCTTTTTCTTGCCTGCGCGGCGCCCCATTCAGTTTCACGGCGCGGCCGGCGCACCGGCTTCACCCAAGATTGTTAAGCTTGCAGCTCCAGCCGGCCCGTGCGCCGGCTGCGCAGGAGTAACCCATGCGCGTACTGGTGATCGAAGACAACAGCGATATCGCGACCAACATCGGCGATTATCTGGAGGACCGCGGCAACGTGGTCGATTTTGCGGGCGACGGCGTGACCGGCCTGCACCTGGCGGTGGTGCACGATTTCGACGTGATCGTGCTCGACCTCACGCTGCCCGGCATGGACGGCCTGGAAGTAGCGCGCAAGCTGCGCCACGAGGCGCACAAGCAGACCCCGATCCTGATGCTGACCGCGCGCGACGCGCTGGAACAGAAGCTGACCGGCTTCGAGTCCGGCGCCGACGACTACATGACCAAGCCGTTCGCGCTGCAGGAACTGGCTGCGCGGCTGGAAGTGCTGGCGCGCCGCGGCAAGGGCCCGCAGAGCCGCGTGCTGAAGGTGGCCGACCTCACCTTCAACCTCGACACGCTGACGGTGAACCGCGAGGGCAAGTCGATCCAGTTGAACCCGATCGGCCTGAAGCTGCTGCAGGCGCTGATGGAAGCGAGCCCGTCGGTGGTG
This sequence comes from Rhodanobacter sp. OR87, assembly GCF_000473345.1. Lineage (NCBI taxonomy): Bacteria > Pseudomonadati > Pseudomonadota > Gammaproteobacteria > Lysobacterales > Rhodanobacteraceae > Rhodanobacter > Rhodanobacter sp. OR87. The sequence goes on along the minus strand of NZ_AXBJ01000005.1, from coordinate 108,832 downwards.
ACCCGGCAGGACCTGGAGCAGCGCGTGTGGGGCGAGGAGCTGCCGGACAGCGATTCGCTGCGCGTGCACATCCACGGCCTGCGCGCGGCGATCGACAAGCCGTTCGACAAGCCGCTGATCCACACGCGGCACGGCATTGGCTATCGGATGGTCGAGCCGGATGCAGTCCAGGCGTAAGCTGCGGTTCCGCCTCATCGTCTCGTTCGCGCTGTTCGGCTTCGGCCTCAGTGCGCTGTTCGCATTTGCGGCGTTGAACATCCGCACGCGGGTGGAGGATCAGCTGGTCAACGCCAGCCTGATGGACGACGCCAAATGGGCGAATCAGCAGGCGCGCGAGCATCCCGGTGCCCCCAGCGGCTCCCGCTTGCTCACCGGCACGGTGCTCAGTGATCGCACCTTGTACAAGGCACCGCTGACCTGGCAGAGCCTCGAAAACGGGGTGCACGACATTTTCGAACCGGGACCGGACGGCGAGGAACACCATTACAAGCTGGCCGTTTATCGCGAAGGCGGCATCATCAGCTTTCTGCAATACGACGTGTCGCGCGAAGAGCTCGGCAAGCAGCAACTGCTCTTCAGCGTCATCGGTGCAGTATTCCTGTTCGGCCTGCTCTCGCTGGCGATCGGCCTGTGGCTGTCGCGCAAGGTGCTCAAGCCGGTCAGCGAGCTGGCCAACCGCCTGCGCGATTTCCGCAAGGCCGGCAAGGCCGAGCCGCTGGCACCGCATTTCGCCGACGACGAGGTGGGCGAGCTGGCGCATGCGCTGGATGAGTATTCGGCGCGGCTCACCGCGATGGTCGAGCGCGACCGCGAGTTCAATTCCGACGTCAGCCACGAGCTGCGCACGCCGCTGGCGGTCATCGCCTCCACCACCGAATTGCTGCAGGGTTCGCCCGACCTCACCGAGAAACTGAGCGAGCGGCTGAAGCGCATCGAGCGCGCCTCGCGCCAGGCCACCGAGTTGATCGAGGCACTGCTGCTGCTGTCGCGCGCCGAGCGGCGCGGTCCCACCCGCGGCGAGACCACCGAGGTGGGCAAGGTCGCCGCCGACGTGATCGAGAGCCAGCGCCCGCAGATGCGCGGCAAGCCGCTGAGCATCGAGCTTGCCGTCAACGCACCGGTCAGCGTCAACGCGCCGGCCTCGGTGCTGTCGGTGGCGCTGACCAACCTGATCGGCAACGCGATCAAGTACACGCTCGAAGGCAGCGTGCGCGTCGAAGTGGGCGATGGCCGCATCGAGGTGATCGACACCGGCCCCGGGATCAAGCCGGAGGACGCCGAGCGGCTGTTCCAGCGCGGTGTGCGCGGCGAAGGCGCCGGCGGCAGCGGCGCCGGCCTTGGCCTGGCGATCGTGCGCCGCCTGTGCGAACTCTACGGCTGGGACGTCTCGATGCGCCCGCGCACCGATGCCAACGGCGCGATCGCCAGCATCAGGTTCAGCTGACACCTCTCCTTCCTGCTGCGCAAGGGAGAGAGAGCAAATCAAGGCGGGGCACAAACGAAAACGCCCCGCATCGCGGGGCGTTTTCGCCAATCAGTGCAGTTGCTCCCTGCTCACACCTGCTCCAGCCAGCCCCACTTGTCGTGGGTGCGGCCGTCGAACAGGCCGAAGAACAGTTCCTGCAGGCGCAGCGTGACGCGGCCCGCCTTGCCGGTGCCGACCTGCTTGCCGTCGATCGAGCGGATCGGGGTGATCTCGGCGGCGGTGCCGCACATCAGCACTTCCTCGGCGAGATAGAGGTATTCGCGCGGGATGTCGCGCTCGACCACCTCGATACCGTCCTCGCGGGCCAGCGTCATCAGCGTGTTGCGGGTGATGCCGGTAAGCAGCGAGGCGCTGGCCGGGGGCGTGTGCAGCACGCCGTCGAAGACCAGGAACAGGTTCTCGCCGGCGCCTTCGCTGAGCAGGCCGGTGGAGGCCAGCGCGATGCCTTCGCCGAAGCCCAGGCGGCGCGCCTCGCGCGCGATCAGCTGACCGGAGAGGTAGTTGCCGCCGGCCTTGGCGCCGGCCGGGATGGTGTTCGGCGCGAAGCGCTGCCAGCTCGATACGCAGGCGTCGATGCCGTTCTGCAGTGCCTCGGCACCGAGGTATGGGCCCATCGGCCAGGCGGCCACGGCCATGTCGATCGGGGTTTCGGCGGAGAGGCCGAAGCCGCCCAGACCGCGCCAGGCGACCGGGCGCAGGTAGGAAGCGCCCAGGCCGTTGCGGCGGATCACCTCGCGGCAGGCCGCGGCCAGTTCATCGACCGTGTACGGCAGTGCCATGTCGTAGATCTTGGCGGACATGTACAGCCGGTTCAGATGATCGGTGAGGCGGAAGATCGCCGCGCCGTCCGGCGTGACGTAGCTGCGGATGCCCTCGAACACCGACGAGCCGTAGTGCAGCGCGTGCGACATCACATGGGTGGTCGCCTCGGCCCAGGGCTTGATGCTGCCGTTCTGCCAGATCCACTCGGGGTATTGCTGGGCCATGTCGATTCTCCATTGGGGACCGCCCATGATAACTGCTGGCCGCCGGGTCGGCGTCAGTGGCTGCGTCAATTTGCGCTGCGCAGCCACAGGCAACCGGCCTGGCGCACGAGGTCGAAACGCAGTTCCCGCGGGCTGCCGCTGCCGTCGTTGCCGCTGGTGTGCAGCACCAGCTGTTGGCCGGGCGACGGTGTCGCCGGCGTGGCATCCATGGGGGGCGGGGCGGCGGCGCTGGCGGACGCGGCCGGCGCGTCGTCGCCTGGCACGTCCACGCCCAGCAGCGGCTGTTTCATCAGCTCGGCCAGCGAGCGGATGTCCGCGATGGCCGCGCCGCGGCCGTAGCCGTCCCACAGCATCAGGCCGGCCAGGCGGTTGGCGTCGCGGCTGGCGAAGGCGTCGATCACGCTCTGGCGCAGTTCACCGGCATTGGCGGCACACAGGATCGGCGGTGGTGCGGCCTGCGGGGAGGCCGGCGCGGACGGGGTGGTGCTCGGGCCGAGCGGCGCCGCCTGCAGCGCCATGCAGGGCTGGTCGGTGAACACCGCGCCGCCGTTCGCGCCGATGCAGCGATGGATCGGCGACTGCGCCGCGGCAGGTGCGGTACAGGCCAGCAGGATCAGGCACAGCGGGGCAGCCAACCGGTGCATCGCGTCAGCATACCCGCCGCGCCGATCAGGAAAGTTGCTGCAGTACCGCCTGCGTCGCCCTGGCCCGGTTCAGCGTGTAGAAGTGCAGGCCGGGCGCGCCGCCATCGAGCAGGCGCCGGCACAGCTGCGCCACCACCTCGGCGCCGAGCGCGCGGATCGAATCGGCGTCGTCGCCGTGCGCCTGCATGCGCTTGGCGATCCAGCGCGGGATCTCGGCGCCGCAGAGGTCGGAGAAGCGCTTCAACTGGCTGAAGTTCGCGATCGGCATGATGCCGGGGACGATCGGCACCTCGACGCCGAGCCGGCGCACGTCGTCGACGAAGCGGAAATAGGCGTCCGGGTTGAAGAAGTACTGGGTGATCGCGCCGTTCGCGCCGGCGTCGATCTTCGCCTTGAAATGCTGGAGGTCGCGCAGCGCATCGTCGGCCTGCGGATGGGTCTCCGGGTACGCCGCCACCTCGATGTGGAAGTGGTCGCCGCAGTGCTCGCGGATAAAGCCCACCAGCTCGGCGGCGTAGCGGAAGTCGCCTGCGCTGGCCATGCCCGAGGGCATGTCGCCGCGCAGCGCCACGATGCGCCGGTAGCCGGCGGCGCGGTAGCCGTCCAGCAGTGCGGCGATCTCCGCCCGGGTGCCGCCCATGCACGACAGGTGCGGCGCCACGTTCAGGCCATGCTGCGTGTGCAGCCGCGCCACGGTGTCGCCGGTGTAGCTGAGCGTGGAGCCGCCGGCACCGAAGGTGACCGAGGCGTATTCCGGCTGGTGCGCCTTCAACACCTGCGCGGCACGGTCCAGCTGCGCGCGCTGCTCGTCGGTCTTGGGCGGGAAGAATTCGAAGCTGATCGACGGCATCGCACGGGTTCCTGGTGGCGGTGCCGGCGAGTATATATCTTCGTTTCGCGATGAAGCGATAGATCAAGAACAGCCGCATCCCGGCCTTCCCCCGCAAGCAGGGGAGGGCGCGGCGCGCACGGCTCGGTTTTCGGTGGAAATCAACAGGCTGATCCCATTCGGGAACCCCGCAAGGCGCTACACCAGTTCCTGTCGGAATTCAGCTATTTGCCGGAGTAAGCCGGGCCGCGCAATACCGCCCCCGGCAGCGCGTCCGTCATCTTGCCGCCATCGATCACCGGTACCCCGTTGACCAGCACATATTGCATCCCGACCGACAGCTGGTTCGGGTCGGTGAAGGTGGCGACATCGCGGATCGTCTCCGGGTCGAACACGACGATGTCTGCCCACATGCCCTGCTTGAGCACGCCACGATCCGTCAGATGCTCACGCTGGGCCGCCAATGCGCTGAACTTGTGGATGGCGTCCGGAAGCGTGAGCAGCTTCTGCTCACGCACGTACTTGGCGAGAATGCGCGGAAAGGTGCCGTAGGCGCGCGGGTGCGGACGATCCTTGCCGAGCAGGCCATCCGGCGACGTTCCCTCATAGTCCGTGTCGATCGAAACCCACGACTGCTTCAGCGCCAGCTCGACATCAGACTCCTGCATGCCGAACACCACCGAACTGGTGGCGGCGTTGTCCTTGATCAGGAAGTCGCAGATCGTGTCGATCGGATCCTCGTGCCACTCCGCCGCAATCTCACTGACCCGCTTGCCGACGTACTTCTGCAACGCCTTGTTGTCGACACTGCCGATCATGATGCCGTGCGCCCGCTCGATGGCCGCGAGCCACTCGTTGTCCCAGGCATCGCTGGGAGTGAGCATGTCCTTGCGGATGCGCGCACGCGTGGCTGGATTCTTCAGGCGTTCGATCAGTTTCAGGTTGCCGCCGTCATGGGCCCAAGGCGGGATGAAGGCCGACAGATCATTCTGCCACGCGGTATAGGCGTAGGTGTCCGCCGCCACGTCGACGCCGCTGGCACGAGCCGCGTCGATGCGCGCGATCAACTGTGCCATCTTGCCCTTGAGATTGCCGGTGGCCTTGAGATGGAAAATCTCCACCGGAATATCCGCCTCGCGGCCGATCCGGAAGGTTTCGTCCAGCGCCGCCATCTCTGCGTCGCCCTCGTTGCGCATGTGGGTCGCGTAAATGCCGCCATGGCGTGCGGCAACCTTCGCCAGGGCGATCAATTCGTCGGTTCCGGCATAAGGCGCCGGCGTGTACTCCAGCGCAGTGGACAGCCCCAGCGCACCCTGCTTCATCGCGTCCGCGACCAGCATCTGCATCTGTTTCAACTCGTCCGGCGTGGGTGCGCGATTCTTGTAACCCATGACCATCTCGCGTACTGAAGTGGCGCCCACGTACGTGCCCACGTTGATGCCCATGCCTTGCTTTTGCAGGCGCGTGAAATATTGCTCGAACGTGCGCCAGTCCGGCGTTACCTGATAATGCGCGTAAGCCGCCTGGCGTTGCCTGATCATCTCGGCGTCGAGCGGCGCCACCGACTCACCTTCTCCGGTGATCTCGGTGGTGATGCCCTGGAAGATCTTCGACGGCACATGCGGATCGACCAGCAGGGTGATTTCTGATTGACCGAGCATGTCAATGAATCCCGGCGCCACAACCAGACCGTGGGCGTCGATCACCTGCCTGGCATGCGCGTCGGCGAGGTCGCCGATCGCGGCGATGCGACCGTCCTTCACGGCGACATCGGCCGCGTACCAGGGCGAACCCGTGCCGTCGATGATGTGACCGTTGCGGATGATCGTGTCGTACTCGACGCCGGCAGCCGAAGATGGCGTCGCTGTCAACAGCCCGATGGCCGCGACAATCCACATGCAGGCGGTGCGAATGAAGATGGGCATGAACCACTCCCGTCAAATGATCATCTGTCGGAGAGACGTTGCTCGCCATCAGGCGGGTAGCGAAAGGCCCTGGCTGACGCCAGGGCGCTCATCCGGTGCGGCAATCGACCGCTCGACTAGATATCCTGCGTGAAGGTGATGCCGAACGTGCGCGGCTGGCTGAAACCCGTGTACACCTGCCCATTCGGGTATTCCGGCACCACGCCGTGCGCACCACAAACCGTTACCGCACACTCGGAGAACTTGTACAGTGCGGCGCGCTTGTCGAACGCATTGTTGATGTAGACACTCACCGACCAGTTGCCCCCCTGGAGGCCGGCGGAGAGGTCGACCGAATTGTAGGCTGGCAGCCCGCCGTAAAGACTGCGATCGAGCAGGAGCAGGCTCGTCGTGCGGTTCCCCACATGCGTCAATGCGCCCTGGACGAAGCCACTCTTGTTGCCGACATCAAAGGTGTAACGCGCGATGAGGTTGCCCTTGAACCGTGGCGTAATGGGCAGGCGGGTGCCCGTGGGTGCCAGCGGTCCGTCCACCGTGTCGCCGGTTTGTGTATTGATCGAGCCGGCCGGACAGTCGGTGACGGGGCGGTTGTCGTTGCCGGTGAAGCCGCAGTAGTTGGCGGTCAACTTGGCGTCATACAACGCGATGCCGGCGCTCAGCTGCAGGTTGTAGGTCGCCTGCCAGTTCAGCTGCGCCTCCAGTCCGTTGATGCGGGCCGAATTGGCATTGAGGATTTCGGAAATGCCGTTCGGACCCGTGATGTCGAACTGGAAATTGTTCCAGGTCTCGCGAAACACGGCCCCGTTGAAGGTCAGCCGATGGTCGAACCATGAGGTTTTCCAGCCGAGTTCGACGTTGGTCAGGAAATCCGCCTGATAGGGCGGCAGCGACGCGTTGCGATTGATGCCACCCGGGCGATAGCCCTCAGACCGGGTGAAATAGACCATGGCTTGGGGCGTGACATGCCAGGTCAGGTTGACCTTGTTGAGCGACCCGCTTTGCTTCACCCGCTTGTTGAAGTCCAGACAGGGCGCGCCCTCGAATGGCTCGGGCGAGATGCAGCCGGCCTCGCCGTAACTGGAACCGGGGAAATAGCCCTCGCTGAAACCGAAAAAGCCGTAAAAGCTGCCGCTGTCGCGGTAATAGCGCTCACCGATCGTGCCGGTGAGGACGTCGGGGATGAAGTCCCAGGACAGTTCGCCGTACACCGACCGGTCACGGTCGTAGCGGATCTGCCGGCTCAGATAGAGCGTGTCCGGCCAGCCGGTAACCGTCAGCGAATCGGCCAGGCCGCTGATCTTGTACTGGTACTGGATGTCGTGTTTCAGCTTCTGCCAGAACGCGCCGGCGACCAGGCGCAGGCGATCGTCGCTGGGTGAGACAAGGCGCAGTTCGTGGCTGTTGTGGGTGTAGTGGTCGCGGAAGAACGGGTGCTGCGACGGATCGATCAGGCTTCCGCCGTTATCATAAAAATAGACACCGGAGCCGTTCAGCGTGTCGTACCAGAATGAGTAGTCCGTGTAGTCGGACTGCTGCTCCTGGTTGCGCTTGAGATGCGCATAGGCATAGGTCAGATCGAAATTGCCGACCTTGCCTTGCACGGTCAACGCGCCCTGCCACCAGCGATCGTTGTTGCGCTCGGGAAAGAAGTGCGTGACGGCGAGATCACCCACACTCGGATCGCTGGAAGACGAGCCATGGGAGATCGTCTGTTGCCCCATCAGGGTCGGGCTGATCGACCAGTTATCGTTCAGGTCCACTTTCAGCGCAGCGCGTGCGCCCTGGGTGTCGGCGTCGTTGTAGTGCTTGCGGGCGTGCCCGTGGCATTGCAGCAGCGCGCCGGGGGTGCAGTCGTCGGCGTTGCTGATGGTAATGCCGGAGGACGGGTAGGTACGCGTGCCGGGCTTGTTGTCGATGTAGCCCGCGTCGTGTTCGCGCCAACCCACGAGGCGAATCGCGGCACTCTTGCTGAGCGGGATATTGACCATGCCCTCGGCGGTGGAGCCGATGCCACCGTGTGCAACCTTGTTGACGCCAAGCGCGTAGTTTGCCGCGAAAGCGCCGGGGTCGGGCTTGTTGGTGATGATGCGCAACGCGCCGGCTTCGGCGCTGGCGCCATACAACGTGCCCTGGGGTCCTGCCAGCACCTCGATGCGGGCGATGTCGTACATGTGGATATCGACCGGCCCCTGGATCGTGGTGACCGGCTGGTTGTCGAGGTACACGCCGACGCTCGGCCGCGACCCGGTATAGTCCCCGCCGCTGCCGCTGCTGACACCGCGCATGTAGATGATGGCAAAGCCTTGCGCGCCATTGCCGCCACCGTTGTCCTGGAAGGACACGCTGGGCAGATACTTCACATAGTCCTTGAAGTTCTGCACGTGCAGGGCCTCAAGTTGATCCTGTGCCAGCACGTTGATGCTGATCGGCACCTTCTGCAGATCCTCGGTGCGCCTCTGCGCGGTCACCGTGACCGTACCCAGGGTCTTGACCTTTTGCGCTGTCGCAGAGGTCGTCGCGGCCGATGCGGGCTGTTCGGCAACATCCTGAGCGAACGCTGGTGCGGCCACGGCAAAACTGATCGCCGCCGCGAGCGGCAATCGCGCCAAAATCACCCGTTGCGCCTTGCCACCACACTTGAAATGACCTTTGGGCATGACCTGCTACCTCCCCACAGACCGTAACGGAGCAACCAAACCTGCCGAGCCTCTTCACGTGGAGCACGTAGCGGAAACCAGCCGATTTCAACGCTGCGTTTACACGCTGTCAGTGTCGCCATCTCAACGATGTCCGGGGATACGCTGGCCGTTCATCATGATATGGACGTCCATCCGACCCACCCCGAATCCATGCCACCTTCGCCGCCGTGCAACACCTCAACCCGATGAAATGACCCGTGAGCCCGGCAGGCGCGTCGCCATGGGAACAGGCCAGCACGGTGGTCATGGCCACAGTCTTGCGTTTCATGGGTGATCCCCCGGGGTGTGTGGACTGGCTTGCGGAAGCTCGCGCGCTTCCGCGAGCAGCGTGTCGACGACCGCGTCGGCACCGGTCGCGATTGGGTCGAAGACGACGAGGCCGGTTTCCCCGTGCGCGCGGGCGAACGCGTCCGCGCGTTGGCTTTCGCCCATGTCGCGCGTGTTGAGCGCGACGGCGATGCAGCGTGCGGCGCGGTTGGTCAGGCGCGCGGCCTGTTCGTTGGCGGCGATGCAGGCGGCGAGCGTCGGCAGCGGATAGTCCGGATAACCGTCGATGTGGGTGCGCCGCGGGTCGTGGCAGAGCACGAGTGCGTCCGGCTGCGAGCCGTGCAGCAGGGCGAGGCTGACGCCGGCATAGGCCGGGTGGAACAGCGAGCCCTGGCCTTCGATCACGTCCCAGTGCCCGGGCTCGTTGTCGGGCGACAGCGCTTCGGCCGCGCCGGCGGCGAAATCGGCGACGACCGCGTCGATCGCGATGCCGGCGCCGGCGATGAGGATGCCGGTCTGCCCGGTCGCGCGAAAATCGGCGGCCATGCCGCGGCGCGCGAAGGCGCGGTGAATGGCCAGCGCGGCGTACTTCTTGCCGACCGCGCAATCGACGCCGACCATCAGCATCCGGCGGCCGCTGCGCTTGCGGCCGGAGCCGACGTCGAAATGCGCGTTGGCGTGGCGCACGTCGAACAGGCGCACGCCGGCCTGGCGCGCGGCCGCGGCGATCCGCGGATTCTCGCCGAGGCGTGCATGCATGCCGCTGGCAATGTCGAGGCCGGCGTGGATCGCGGCCAGCAGAGTGTCGATCCACGCCTCGTCGAGCGCACCGCCGAAGGTGGCCACGCCGATCACCAGCGTGCGCACGCCGGCGGCGGCGGCGGCGGCCGGCGTCATGTCAGGCAGGCCGAGGTCGACCGTGCCGGCATCGAGCCGGCATTGCCCGGCGCACAGTTGCGGGCGCCAGTCGAGAATGCCGCTGGCCGTCTTGGCGTCGAGGCGGTGCGGGGTGTTGCCGAGGAAGAGCAGGTAGGGGGCGGCGATCTGCATGTCAACCTGCCTCCTGGCGGCGCAGCATCTGGCCCGGATGGGCGCCGGTCGCCTTGCCGTCGGCGAGGACCAGGGTGCCGTTGACCCATACCCGCGCGATGCCGACCGACAGCTCGTGCGGCTTCTCGTAGGTGGCGCGGTCGGCCACCGTACGCGGATCGAACAGGACGAGGTCGGCCGTCGCGCCGACACGGATCTGGCCGCGGTCGAGCAAGCCCACGTGCTGCGCGGCCAGTCCGGTCATCTTGTGCACGGCCTGCTCGAGCGTCAGCATCTTCTTCTCGCGCACGTAGATGCGCAGCACGCGCGGGAACGTGCCGTAGCCGCGCGGGTGCAGGCCGTCGAGGCTGCCGTCGGAACTGATGTTCGCCTGCGGCCAGGCGATGAACTTCGCGATGTCGCGCTCGTCCATGCTGCGGCTGATGACCTGCGCGGTGCTGTGGGCCGCTTCCGATTCGCGGATCAGGGCCATCACCGTATCCGCGTCGTCGGTGCCGCGCAGGTGCGCGATATCGGCCACGCTCTTGCCGACCAGGTCCGGTTCGGGCTTGAACTGCGACAGGCGCAGGCCGTCGGCCGGGGAGAGGTGCTTGAGCACGAATTCGGCGGTCGCGCGGTTCCCGAAGTCGCGCTCGGGCCACAGCACGATCAACTCGCTGTGCCAACTGTCGTAGGGATAGACGTCGAGCGTCGCGTCGACGCCTTCGGCGCGCGCCTTGTCGAGTATGCCCAGGAAGCGGTCGGCCTGGCCCCACCAGTCGGTCATCGCCAGCTTGGCGTGGCTGACCTGCACCGGGATCTTCGCCTCGCGGCCGATCGTCAGCAGTTCGTCGAGCGCGTCCCAGATCTTGCGGTCCTCGCTGCGCATGTGGCTGATGTAGCGGCCACCGTAGGGCGCGACGGCGTCGGCGAGCGCGAGTACCTCGGCGCGCGTGGAGTAGAGGCCCGAGTCGTATTCAAGGCCGGTCGACAGGCCGAGCGCGCCGGCCTTCATGTCGGCGGCGAGCAGGTGGCGCATCGCCTGCACCTGCGCTGGCGTCGCCGCGTGGCTGGCGTCGGCGCCCATCACCTCCGCGCGCAGCGAGTTGTGGCCCGCGTACGAGGCGATGTTGATCGCCGCCGGCCTGGCGCCGTAGCGGCGGAACAGGTCGGCAATCGGCTCCTGCGAGAAGCCGTCCTGGCCGATGACGATCGTGGTGACCCCCTGGCTGGTCACCGGCAGCGCGTCGAGCTGGCTGTCGAGGCCGCGGTCGTGGTGGCTGTGCGTGTCGATGAACCCCGGCGCGAGCACCAGCCCGCGGGCGTCGACCACCTGTTCGCCGCGCTGCGGTTCGAGTTCGCCGATGGCGGCGATGCGGCCGTCGGCGACGCGCACGTCGACGTGCTGCGCCGGGGCGCCGGTGCCGTCGACGACGACGGCATGGCGCACGATGAAATCGGCCGCCGCTGCATGGCCGGCTGGCAACACGACCAGCGGTGCGATCAGCAGCAGCGGGATCAGTGTTCGGCTCATCATGGAATCGGTTCTCCTGGAAAACATGCGGCTCAGCCCCACAGCGCCGCGCTGGGCGGCGAGACGAGGCCACGCTGGTAGTGCAGGCCCGGGTCGCGGTCGCGGCCGATGAGGAGCGGGCCATCGAGGTCGACAAAGCGTGCAGCGCCGGCGACGAGCGTCGCCGGCGCCATGCCGAGCGACGTCCCCTCCATGCAGCCCACCATCAACCCGAAGCCGAGCTGGCGCGCGCGGGCAGTCATGCGCAGCGCCTCGGTCAGGCCACCGGTCTTGTCCAGCTTCACGTTGACCAGGTCGTAGCGGCCGCGCAGCGCGTCGAGGTCTGCGCCGACGTGTGCCGATTCGTCGGCGCAGACCGGCACGCGGCGTTCGATCCGCGCCAGCGCGTCGTCCTTGCCCACGGGCAGCGGCTGCTCGACCATCGCGACATGCGCGGCCTGCAGCGCAGGCATGACGCCGTCGAGCAGCACCGGGTCCCAGGATTCATTCGCGTCGATGACCAGGGTCGCCGCCGGAGCGGCGTCGCGCACGGCCGCGACGCGGGCGACGATGTCGTGCGCATCGAGCTTCAGCTTGATCAGGGCGCCATCGCCGTCGGTGACGACGATCGCGCGCGCCTTGTCCGCCTGCTGCGCCGCGTCGCCCACGCTGATGGTCTGCGCGGTGCGCACCTGGCCCGGGGCGGGGACTCCGGCCAGTTCCCAGACACGCCGCTTCGCCAGTTTCGCGCGCAGATCCCAGCACGCACAGTCGACCGCGTTGCGCGCGGCGCCGGCCGGTATGTGATCGTGGATGCGGTCCCAGGACTCGCCGCGGGCGAGGCGGGCGAGCAGTTCGCGCACGGTCTCCATCACGCCGCCCACGCTCTCGCCGTAGAACGCCGTGGGCGTGCATTCGCCGCGGCCGACGGCACCATCGCACGACAGCGTTGCCACGATGACATCGGCATGCAGGTAGGTCTCGTGCGCGATGACGAATGGCGCGGCGAGCTCCCAGCGTTCGTGGCGAACCTCGGTCTGCATGCAAGCCGGCCTCTGGACGTGTATGCACAATTTATATCATAGTAACTCCTATGAAAGAAAACTTGCAACCAGTGAATGATGACGAACCCGGGCTGGCGCGCACGCTCGGCCCGCTCCAGTTGACGATGATCGGTGTCGGCTGCGTCATCGGCGCCGGCATCTTTGTCATGACCGGCACCGCGGCGGCGACCCATGCCGGGCCGGCGGTGGTGCTGTCGTTCGTGGTGGCGGCGATCGCCTGCGGATTCACCGCGTTCTGCTATGCCGAGCTTGCCGGCACGATGCCGTTGTCCGGTTCGAGCTATTCATATGCTCTGCTCACGTTTGGCCGCTTCACCGCGTGGTGCGCCGGCTGGCTGCTGCTGCTCGAGTACGGCATTGCCGCGGCGACTGTCGCGGTCGGCTTCGCCGGCTACGCGGTGGCGTTGCTCGACCAGTTCGGTCTGCACCTGCCGGCGTCGATCACCACGCCGATGCTCGACTTTCGCACCGATGGCGGCGCCAACCGCCTGCAGTTCGGCGGCGGCATCAACCTCGTCGCCGCCGGCGCGATCCTGGTGGTGACGGCTGTCCTGTTGCGCGGGGTGACGCAGTCGTTCGCGTTCAACACGGCCATCGTGCTGCTCAAGATTGCTGCGCTGGTCGCCTTCGTGCTGGTCGGCATCGCCTTCATCGACCCGGCCAACCTCACGCCGTTCGTGCCGCCGGCGCGGGGCGATTTCGAGTTCGGCTGGCCCGGCGTGCTGCGCGGCGCCTCGGCGATCTTCTTCGCCTACGTTGGCTTCGAGACCGTGTCCACGAGCGCAGCCGAGGCGCGCAACCCCCAGCGCGACCTGCCGATCGGCATCTTCATGACGCTGGCGGTCTGCACGGTGCTGTACATGGCCGTCGCCGCGGTGATGACCGGCATCGTGCCCTACACCCGGCTCGGCGTCGCCGACCCGATCGCCGTCGCCGTCGACGCGATGCAGTTGCCGATGTTCGGCATCGCAGTCAAGTCCGCCGCGGTGATCGGCCTGCTTTCGGTGCTGCTGACGTCGATCTACGGACAGACCCGCATCTTCTACGCGATGGCGCGCGATCGCATGCTGCCGCCGGTGTTCGCGCGGATCGACGGCAGAACGCGCACGCCGCAGGTCGGTACCATCTATACCGGCGTGGCCATGGCGTTGCTCGCGGCGTGCCTGCCGATCAGCCTGCTCGGCGACCTGATCAGCCTCGGCACGGCGGTCGCGTTCGCGATCGTTTGTGCGGCGGTCATGCGCCTGCGCGTGGTCGAGCCCGATCGCCCGCGTTCGTTCCGGGTGCCGCTGGGCGGCATCCGTGTAGGTGGCTGGTGGATCGGCATCATTCCGGCGCTCGGCATCGCTTTTGCCATGCTGATGGGCCTGCCGCTGCTGATCGACATGGTGCTGCGCGCAACGCGCGGCGACGTACTGCCGCTGGCGATCGTCGGCGGCTATTTCGCGGCCGGCCTGGTCATCTACGTGGTTTACGTGCGGTCGCGCTGAACGGGAGCGGCGATCATGGTTCCGCAGAAGCGTCGGGCCTCGGCCCGACGGTGCGCTGCGTGCTCAAGGCTCGATGTCGCCGCCCCTCTTGCGCTGCCCGCGTGCGGGTTTCCCGACGTGGCCGACGAATTCCTGGTAGAGGTCGGAGACGTGGGCGAGGCGTTGCTCCACGCGGTCGCCGAGCGCGAGAACCACGCCGTTGACCAGCAGCGCCAGCGCCGCGTGGATCGGAACGGTGGTGCCCCAGAAGATCCCGCTTTCCGTCGGCAATGCCAGGATGTGCGGCGTGTATTCGCCGGCCCAGTGGCAATATTTGTCGGTGATCATCACCAGCAGCAGCCCGCGTTGCCGGCAATGACGGGCGAGCAGTTGTGCCTGGCGCGAGTAGCGGCGCGTCTCCACGATCACGACGCAATCCTTGTCGGTACCGTCGAGCAGCACCTCCGAGAAGCTTCCGGTAGCCAGATCGGCCACCCGCACCCGCGGGCGCACGTATTGCAGGAAACTGGCGAAGTGGGCCGCAAGCCCGCGCTCGGTCTGGAATCCCACGATGTGCAGTGTCGAGCAGTGCGCCAGAAGCGCGACGATATCCTGCCATTCGCGCGTTTCCGCACGGCGGTAGACCTCGATGATGCCGGCGATGGTCAGGTCCAGGTCGCGTTGCAGCGCCGGTTCGCCGCCGCCGGTCTGCAGCATCGAGCGCAGGCCTTCGCCGATCGGCCATGGCGCGACGGCCACGTCGAACTTGAAAGCCGCCTTCAGCTCGCGGAAGTTCCGGTAGCCGAGGCGACGGCAGAACCGGCCCACCGTCGCGGCGCTGATGGCGAGCTTGGCGGCGAGCGAGTTGGCGGTCTCGAACGGCACCGCCTGCCGGTTGGTGAGCAGGAAGTTCGCGATCACCCGTTCGGACGCGGTCATCCGGTCCATTTCACTGCGAAGCTGGCTGAACAATCGCCGGTCGGCGCTGCTTGGCTTTGGCGACATCGACGCCGTCTCCCGTGGATTCGACCGTGTTGGATCGGTACGAAAGTATGATCCAGAGCAGCGCAGGCCGCACGGTGCACGCTGCCCGGTGGTGAGCCGGCGATAGCAGAACGGGCGCCTTGCGCGCCCGTTCTGCTGCAACCGACCGATGATCCGCTAGCGGCTCAGTAGCGGTAATGATCCGGCTTGTACGGGCCTTCCACCGGTACGCCGAGGTAGGCGGCCTGGGTCGGGGTGAGTGTGGTCAGCTTCACGCCGATCTTCTCCAGGTGCAGGCGGGCGACTTCCTCATCGAGCTTCTTCGGCAGGATGTAGACCTTCGCCTCGTAGCTGTCCTTGTTCGCCCACAGGTCGATCTGTGCCAGCGTCTGGTTGGAGAACGAGTTGGACATCACGAAGCTCGGGTGGCCGGTGGCGCAGCCCAGGTTGACCAGGCGGCCTTCGGCCAGCAGGAAGATCGAACGGCCGTCCTTGAAGGTGTACTTGTCCACCTGCGGCTTGATGTTGAGCTTGCTCACGCCGGCCATCGCATTCAGCGCATCGACCTGGATTTCGTTGTCGAAGTGGCCGATGTTGCAGACGATCGCCTGGTCCTTCATTGCCTTCAGGTGATCCAGCGTCAGCACGTCCTTGTTGCCGGTGGTGGTGACATAGATGTCGCCGCGGCCCAGCGTGCTCTCGACGGTGTTGACCTCGAAGCCTTCCATCGCCGCCTGCAGCGCGTTGATCGGGTCGATCTCGGTGACCACCACGCGTGCACCGTAGGCGCGCAGGCTGTGTGCGCAGCCCTTGCCCACGTCGCCATAGCCACACACCACGGCCACCTTGCCGGCCAGCATCACGTCCATCGCGCGCTTCAGGCCGTCGGCCAGCGACTCGCGGCAGCCGTACAGATTGTCGAACTTGCTCTTGGTCACCGAGTCGTTGACGTTGATCGCCGGCACCAGCAGCGACTTGGCCTCGGCCAGCTGGTACAGGCGATGCACGCCGGTGGTGGTTTCCTCGGAGACGCCCTTCCAGTCCCTGACCACGGTGTGCCAGTAGCCCGGGCGCTCGGCGTGCACGCGCTTGAGCAGGTTCTTGATCACCTGCTCCTCGTGCGAGGAGGCCTTCTCGTTGACCCAGTTCGAGCCGTTCTCCAGCTCGTAGCCCTTGTGGATCAGCAGCGTCACGTCGCCGCCGTCGTCGACCACCAGCTGCGGGCCGAGGAAGCCGCCCTTGCCGTCGGGGAAGGACAGCGCGTCCAGCGTGCAGTCCCAGTACTCCTCCAGCGTCTCGCCTTTCCAGGCGAACACCGGCGTGCCGGTGGCGGCGATCGCGGCGGCGGCGTGGTCCTGGGTCGAGAAGATATTGCACGAGGCCCAGCGCACGTCGGCGCCGATGTCCTTCAGCGTCTCGATCAGCACTGCGGTCTGGATCGTCATGTGCAGCGAGCCGGTCACGCGCACGCCTTTCAGCGGCTGCTGCGGCGCGTACTTGCGGCGGATCGACATCAGGCCCGGCATCTCGTGCTCGGCGATGTCCAGCTCCTTGCGGCCGAAGTCGGCCAGCGCGATATCGCGGACCTTGTAGTCGTGGCGGTTTTCTTTCAGTGCGGCGTTCATGGATATCTCCAGTTGGTGCGAGGCTCTTTCGAGGAGTCCGGCCATGGATGGCCGGTCTGCCGCGAAGGGACTCGCGTACTGAGCGCCGTTGTGGAACGTGCCGCGCCGAGCCTGGCCGGTTCCCGTGAAGTTCATTCACGGCAACGGTCGCAGCGCCCCTCGGCGGGCAGTGCAGAGGGGGGCATTGTAACGGCAGACATGAGCTTATGCCGCATGGTTGGGTGTCGCCCGCGTCGGGATTGGTTACGCTGGGGATCAGGCCTGCCGTGGAGTAGTTGCGTGGAACCCAGTCGCGAACCCGAGTTCCTGCCGCCCGACGGCCCGTTGCGCGAGGATGTCAGCCGCCTGGGCGCGATGGTCGGGCGAATGCTGGCCGAGCAGGGCGGCGACGCATTCTTCGTGCGGGTCGAACAGGTGCGCACGGCGGCGATCCGCCGTCGCCGCGAAGGTGCCTCGGTGGAGGAACTGGCCGCCTCGCTGGCCGGTCTCGACGCCGACGACGCCGAAGCGCTGGCGCGCGCGTTCGCCACCTATTTCCAGGCGGTGAACACCGCCGAACGGGTGCACCGCATCCGTCGTCGTCGCGACTACCAGCGCGAGGGCAGCGCGCCGCAGCCGGAATCGCTGCTCGACGTGCTGGGCCGGCTGAAGGCTGCGGGCGTGGGCGCCGACGAGCTGGTCGGCTGGCTTGATCGGCTGTGGATCGAGCCGGTGTTCACCGCGCACCCGACGGAGGCGGTGCGCCGCTCGCTGCTGGAGAAGGAGCAGGCGATCGTCGCCTCGCTGATCGACGGCTTCGACCGTGAGCGCACGCCGCAGGAGCGCCGGGAGGACGACGACCGCATCTACATGGCGCTGTCCGCCGGCTGGCAGACCGCCGAGGCCTCGCCGGTGCGGCCCAGCGTGCAGGACGAGCGCGAGCACGTGGACTTCTACCTGGCCCATCCGCTGTACCGCATCGTGCCGGCGCTGTACGAATCGCTGGCGCAGGCGCTGCAGACGACCTACGGCGTGGCGATCAAGCTGCCGCGGCTGCTGCGCTTCGCCAGCTGGGTCGGTGGCGACATGGACGGCAACCCCAACGTGGGCGCCGACACCATCGCCGACTGCCTCGACTCGCAGCGCGCATTGGTGCTGGAGCGCTACCGCGAGGACGTCGCCACGCTGGCGCGCCTGCTCAGCCAGACCGAGGGTCGCGTGGCAGCGTCCGCGGCGCTGCGCGCGCGGCTGGCGGACTATCGCGCCCGCTTCCCGGCCGCCGCGGCGCAGATCCGCCCGCGCCACGCCGACATGCCGTACCGCTGCCTGCTGCAGCTGGTCGGCGCGCGGCTGGCGCTGACCGGCGACGAATCTTCGGACGGCTATTCGTCCAGTGGCGAACTGCTGGACGACCTGCAGCTGATCGCCGACAGCCTGTTCCAGCACCGCGGCGTGCACGCCGGCGCCTACGCGGTGGAACGCCTGCTGTGCCGCGTGCGCAGCTTCGGCTTCCACCTGGCGCGGCTCGACGTGCGGCAGGATTCGCGCGTGCACGACGACGCGCTGGCCGCGCTGCTGGCCGACGATGGCTGGGCCGCGCGCCCGGCTGACGAGCGCGCGCGGCAATTGCGCGATTACGCCAGCGGCGGCGCACGCTTCGCGATCAGCCATGCCGAGGTGGTCGTCGCGCTGTACGACGTGTTCGCCACCCTCGGCAACACCCGCCGGCGTTACGGCGGCGAGGCGGTGGGGCTGTATATCATCAGCATGGCGCGCAGCGCCGCCGACGTGCTGGCGGTGCTGGCGCTGGCGCGCTACGGCGGGTTGGTGCAGGACGACAACGTGCCGCTCAACATCGCGCCGCTGTTCGAGACCGTCGACGACCTGAAGAATGCGCCGGCCACCTTGCGCGCCCTGCTCGACGACCCGGTCTACCGCCGCCACCTCGCGGCGCGCGGCGACCAGCAGTGGGTGATGCTGGGCTATTCCGACAGCGGCAAGGACGGCGGCACGCTGGCCTCGCGCTGGGGCCTGCAGCGCGCCCAGGTGGAATTGCTCGAGGTGGCGCATGCGGCCAGCATCCAGCTGGCGTTCTTCCACGGCCGCGGCGGCTCGGCCAGCCGCGGCGGCGCGCGCATCACGCCGGCACTGATGTCCTCGCCGCGCGGCGCGGTGGCCGGCGTGCTGCGGGTGACCGAGCAGGGCGAGGTGATCCATCGCAAGTACGGCATCCGTGCGCTGGCGCTGCGCAACCTGGAGCAGACCGTGGGTGCGGTGCTGCGCGCCAGCCTGCGTCCGCGAGTAGACGAGCCACGCGAAGCGCGCTGGCGCGAGCAGATGGACGCCTTGGCGGCCGCCAGCCGGAAGACCTACCGCGCGTTCGTCGAGCACGATGGCTTCGTCGACTACTTTCGCACTGCCACGCCGGTCGACGTGATCGAGCGGATGACCCTGGGCTCGCGCCCGGCCAGCCGCCGCAGCATGCGCGGCGTGCAGGACCTGCGCGCGATCCCGTGGGTGTTCGCGTGGACCCAGTGCCGCTCGATTCTGCCCGGCTGGTACGGCCTGGGCAGCGCGCTGGAGCAGGGCGTGCAGCAGTTCGGCGAAGCGGCGCTGGCGGAGATGGCGCGCGACTGGCCGTTCTTCTGCAACCTGCTCGACGACGTGGAAATGGTGCTGGCCAAGTGCGACCTGCCCATCGCCGAGGCGTTCTCGAAACTGTCCGGCCCGTTGCACGAGGAGTTCTTCGGACTGATCCGCGCCGAGTTCGCGCGCACCCGCCACTGGCTGCTGCGGCTCAAGGGCAGCGAGGTGCTGCTGCGTGATGAGCCGCGCCTGGCCGCCTCGATCCGCCTGCGCAACCCCTACGTCGATCCGATGAGCCTGCTGCAGGTGGACCTGCTGCAGCGTTGGCGCGCCAGCGAGCGCCAGGACGACGCCGTGCTGCAGGCCCTGGTCGCCTGCGTCAACGGCGTGGCGCAAGGGCTGCAGAACACCGGCTGATTGCCGCGGGCCATTTCTCCGGCAAGGGAGCGTGTACGCCAGCGGACGGCGGTGTCCGGGTATGCATCGCGGTCGGCCGACCGAAGTCGGTGCAAACGTTATGAAACAGGCGTTTGCATGCCTGGCATGGGCTTTGCTCAAGCAGACTCATGGATATTGCCAACCCCCTCGCCGCCCAACGTAAACGCCGACGCCGACGCATCGCCGTCGTTGCCGCGGCCCTGCTACTCGCCGCTCTGGCCATCGGCGCCATGAACCTCGGCCCGGCGCTGCCCGCGGTCGAGCGCTCGAGCCTGTGGATCGACACCGTGCAACGCGGCGACATGCTGCGCGAGGTGCGCGCGCCGGGCACCCTGGTACCGCGTGACATCCACTGGCTGGCGGCGGAAACCAGCGCGCAGGTGGCGAAGATCGAAGTGTGGCCCGGCACCCATGTCGAGGCGGATACCATCCTGCTGCGACTGGCCAGCCCGCAGGTGGAAAACGACTTGCGCAACGCGCAGGCCCAGGTTGTGGCGGCCGAGGCGCGGGTGGCGGCCAAGCACGCGGAACTGCAATCGCAGTTGCTGGACGAGCGCTCCTCGCTGGCGCAGGCGCAGGCCGAATACGCCTCGGCGCAGGTGAAGAGCGAGGCCGATGCGAAGGCGATGGCGAAGAACCTGATTCCGCGCGTGCAATACGAACAGGAGCAGATCGCGCTGAAGCAGTTGCAGCACCGCATCGAGGTCGAGCAGCAGCGGGTGCAGACCTTCGATGCCGGCATCAAGGCGCAGATGGCCGCCGTGCAGGCCGAGCTGCAACTGCAGCGCAGCAACCTGACCTTGCGCCAGCGCCAGTCTGACGCGCTCGACGTGCGCGCCGGCATCGCCGGCACGCTGCAGCAGATGGCCGTGCAGGAAGGCCAGCAGGTCGCCGCCGGCACCAATCTGGCACGGGTCGCGCGCGGCGACGTGCTGATCGCACGGCTGCGCGTGCCTGAGGTGCAGGCCAAGGACGTGGCGCAAGGCATGCCGGTTCAAGTGAATACCTATAACGGCATGATCGACGGCACCGTCACGCGAATCGATCCGGCCGTGGTCGACGGCAGCGTGC
Source organism: Rhodanobacter sp. OR87 (assembly GCF_000473345.1). Lineage (NCBI taxonomy): Bacteria > Pseudomonadati > Pseudomonadota > Gammaproteobacteria > Lysobacterales > Rhodanobacteraceae > Rhodanobacter > Rhodanobacter sp. OR87. The sequence goes on along the minus strand of NZ_AXBJ01000005.1, from coordinate 88,238 downwards.
AAGTGGACGTGACCCCGACCGGGTCGCTGCCGGCCGGTGCCCGCCCCGACCTGTCGGTGGACGGCCGCATCCGCATCGCAAAACTCGACCAGGTGCTGTCGCTGGGCCGTCCCGCCCAGGTCGAGGCGAACAGCGAGGTGAGCCTGTTCCGTCTGGATGCTTCCGGTGCCACGGCCACCCGCATCAAGGTGCGCGTGGGCGCCATCTCGGTAGACCGCGTGCAACTGCTGCAGGGATTGCACCCGGGCGACCGCGTCATCCTTTCCGAGACCAGCCAATGGGATAAATATGACCGCCTGCGCCTGCGTTGATAAAAGCCCCTCTCCCACCGGGAGAGGGGTTGGGGTGAGGGTACGGTCGGAGCGGACTGCCACCGGCTTCACCGAGCCCTCATCCGGCCCTTCGGGCCACCCTCTCCCGAAGGGAGAAGGGAACAACCTGTTTCCCGCAAGGACAAACCCATGACCAACCCGACATCTGTCATCGCCCTCGGCGGTATCCGCAAGGTGTTCCAGACCGACGAGGTGGAGACCCATGCGCTGAGCGACGTGCATCTGGACATCCGCCGCGGCGAGTACGTCTCCATCTCCGGCCCGTCCGGTTGCGGCAAGACCACCTTGCTGTCGATCCTCGGCCTGCTCGACACCGCCAGCGCCGGCAGCTACGTGTTGAACGGCCACGACGTGGCCGCGCTCAACACCGCCGCGCGTGCCCGCATCCGCAATGCCGAGATCGGTTTCATCTTCCAGGCCTTCAACCTGATCGGCGACTTGAACGTGCAGGAGAACGTCGAACTGCCGCTGACCTATCGCAACGGCATCGGCGCCGGCGAACGGCGCGAGCGCGTGCAGGAAGCGCTGGAGCGCGTCGGCATGGCCCATCGCATGCGGCATTACCCGGCGCAGTTGTCCGGCGGCCAGCAGCAGCGCGTGGCGGTGGCGCGCGCCCTGGTCGGTAAGCCGGCGATCCTGCTCGCCGACGAACCTACCGGCAACCTCGACTCGCGCAATGGCGAAGCGGTGATGGCCCTGCTCGACGAACTGCACAAAGGCGGCGCCACTATCTGCATGGTCACCCACGACGCGCGCTACGCCGAACTGGCCCAGCGCAAGATCCGCCTGTTCGACGGCCGCGTGGTCGACGAGGAAACCTACGAGCGCCTGAGCCACGAAGATGAGCAGCGGCTCGACGGGCTGCTGGCGGCGCGGCTGGAGATGGGCGAGTGAGCGTGTGGCTGGCAGAGATCTGGCGCGCCTGGCGCGCAAGTCTGCGCCACCCGGGCTTCTTGCTGCTGGCCTCCGGCGTGCTGGTGCTTGGCGTCGGTTGCACCGCGGCGGTGTCCACGCTGATCGACCAGGTGCTGCTGAGGTCGCTGCTGGTGCCGCAGGCCTCGCGGTTGCTAGTGGCCGGTCCCTGGGATCGCGACCACGTCAGCGCGGTGTCGCCACAGCAGTACCAGCACATGCAGTCGCTGCGTGGCGTGCAATCCATCGGCTTGATACAGGACGGCCCGAAGTTGAACGTCGCCGGCGATGGTCAGCCGGAACTGGTGCCGGCGCTCTACGCTGACCGCGGCCTGTTGCCGACGGTCGGTTTGCCGATGCGGCTGGGTCGCGGCTTCAGCGTCGAGGAGGATCGGCCGTACGGGCCGCACGTGGTGATCCTTGGCCACGGTTTCTGGCAGCGTCGGTATGGCGGCGACGCCAGCGTGATCGGCCGCAGCGTCGAGGTGGAAGGCACGCCCCGCACCATCATCGGCGTGCTGCCGCAGGGCTTCGCCGCGCTGGGTTTCGATGGCGACATCATGTTGCCGACGGCGCTGCCGGTGAACAGTGTCAATGACGGCACTAACTACATGGCGCTGCTACGTCCGAACGAAGGCGTTGCCGCCGCCACGGTGGCCGCCGAGGTCAACACGCGCCTGCACGCGATGTACATCGCGATGGGCAACGACTACTGGAAGCGTGCCCACTTTGGCGTGCAGCAGTTCAGTGCGTGGCAGCGTGGCGATGCCAGGCACGTGCTGATGCTGTTTCTCACCAGCGCGCTGTTCGTGCTGCTGATCGCGTTGGTCAACCTGACCAACCTGATGCTGCTGCGCGCGCTGTCGCGCAGCCACGATGCCGCGGTGCGTGGTGCGCTGGGCGCACCGATGTTGCGGCTGGCGCTGCCGGCGTTGGCCGAAGGGTTGCTGGTTGGTATCTTCGGCGCCCTGGCTGGCATGCTGCTGGCAAGGGTTAGCCTGGGCGCGCTGCAAAGCCACATGCCGGCGGAGTGGCTGCCGGATAGTCAACTGCATTTCGGTGTCGCGACATGGTTGCTAGCGTTGCTGATCGGCCTGGGTGGTGCCCTGCTGGCTGCGGCGCTCGGCCTGTGGCGCGGCCGCCGGGCGACGGCGATCGACGAATTGCGCGAAGGCGGGCGCAGCGGACTCGGCCGGCACAGCGGACGGCTGGGCCGCGTGCTGGTGGTGGCGCAGGTGGCGCTGGCAACGGTGCTGCTCAGCTCCGCCGGCCTGTTCCTGCACACGCTGTACGACGCCGCGCGCACGCCGCTGGGTTTCACCAGCGGTGGCATCCTCACCTTCGAGTTGGCGCCGGTGCTTGCCGACTATCCCGATGCCGCGGCGGTGGACGGCCTGTCCACGCGAGTGCTGGAACGCCTGCGCGCCATTCCCGGCGTGACCGCCGTCACCTCCACCACCAATCTGCCGGCGGATCTGCGCAGCGGACAGTTCAACCTCGGTGGCCTGCACGTGCCCGGTAGCGGGGAAGAGTTCGGCACGCAGTATCACGGCGTCGGTCCCGATTTCTTCGCGTTGTTCGGCATTGCCATGCGCGAAGGACGCGCGTTCGACCGCAACGACATCCGCAGCGGCGAGACGGTGGCGATCGTCAACCGGGCGATGGCGAAGCAGCACTACGGCGGCCATGCTCTCGGCCAGACGATCCAGCGCGGCGACGGCACCGGCATGTGGTCGGCGCGCATCGTCGGTGTGGTCGGCGACACCAACCAGTACGGCCCGCTGGAAGAGCCGCCGGAAGTGTTGTACGTGCCACTGGCGCAGATGACCGACAACGCCATGGGAGTCTTCCGCAGCTTCGAACCGATGCGCTTCGCGCTGCGCGGACATGGCGACCCGAACGCCTGGCGCGACGCCCTGCGCGAAGCGGTGGCGGAGGTCGCGCCGAACCAGCCGATCGCCAACCTGCGCACCATGCAGGACATCGTGCGCAGCACCACTGCCGACATGCGCCTCAATCTGTTGCTGGTCGGCATTTTCGCCGCGCTGGCGCTGTTGCTTGCGGCCGCTGGCATGTACGCGGTGATGGCGGTGGCGGTAGCCGCGCGCGAACGCGAGTTCGGTGTGCGCAGCGCGCTCGGCGCCGCGCCGTCGCGATTGACGCGGCTGGTGCTGCGCAGTGGCCTGTGGCAAATCACGCTAGGTCTTGCGCTTGGCGTCGGCCTGGCGCTGGCACTGTCCGGTGTGTTGCGTGCGGTGTTGGAAGACATCGGCCGCAGTGCGGTCGACTCCGTGGCGCTTGTCGGCGTCTGCGTACTGCTGGCCATCGCCGGCCTGCTGGCCTGCCTGCTGCCGGCGCTGCGTGCCGGACGGGTCCATCCGATGCGCGCGTTGCGCGGGGAGTAGGTCGATGATCCTGCGTGAATGCCGCATGGTGTCGCGAGTGGAGGCGGGTGCATGAACGTGTGGCTGGCAGAAATCTGGCGCACCTGGCGGGCCAGCCTGCGCCGCCCCGGCTTCCTGGTGCTGGCGACCGGCGTGCTGGCGCTGGGCGTGGGCGCCAGCGTGGCGGTGTTCGCGCTGATCGACAGTACTTTGCTGCGGCCGTTGCCGGCGCCGGAGCCGTCGCGGCTGGTGGTAGTTGGGCGTATGCGTGGCAGCGACGTCGGCACGATTTCCCCGCATCAGTATCAGCAACTGGCCGCACTCAAGGGCGTGAAATCCATGGCGCTGAAGCAGGCCGGCTCGGTGGCAAACATTGTCAGCGACGGTGTGCCGGAGCAGGTGCCGAGGCTCTATGCGGACCGGCACCTGTTGCCCACGCTGGGATTGCAGCCGATCATCGGACGCAACTTCAACGAACAGGAAGATCGCCCGGGCGGGCCGCAGGCGGTCATGCTCAGCCATGGCTTCTGGCAACGCCGTTATGGCGGCGACGCGGGCGTCATCGGCCGCAGCATGCGGGTGGAAGGCACGGTGCGCAGCATTGTCGGCGTTTTGCCGGCCAGCTTTGACGAGCTGGCCGGGGCCGGCGACATTATGGTGCCGATGGCGTTGCCAGCGGCAAGCAACGACGATGGCGCCAATTACATGGTCGTTGCGCGGCTTGCTGACGGAGCCGGCATGGGCGCCGTGTCGGCGGAAGTCGATGGGCGCCTGCATGCGCTGGATCTGGCCACGGCGGGGAGCGGTGACACCATGGCGCGAACCCGTTATGGCGTTGAAAGCCTCCACGCGTGGCAACACCACGGTTCGCGGCCGATCCTGGTTCTGTTCCTGATCAGTGCGTTGCTCGTGTTGCTGATTGCGTTGGTCAACTTGACCAATCTGATGCTGCTGCGCACGTTGTCGCGCAGCCACGATGCCGCCGTTCGCAGTGCGCTGGGCGCGCCCTTGCTGCGGCTGATGTTGCCGGCGCTGGGTGAGGGGCTGCTGGTCGGGTTGGGCGGCGCCTTGCTGGGCATGGCGCTGGCGGCGGCGGGGTTGGGCCTGTTGCAGGCATTCATTCCGGCTAAGTGGCTGGTGGGTGGGCGCGTCCACGTGGGTGCATTCGCGTGGGGGCTGGCCTTGGCCATCGGCGTGTTGGCGGCACTGCTGGCTGCGGCGCTCGGTCTGTGGCGCAGTCGCACGGCGACCTCGGTGGATGAGCTACGCGAAGGTGGTCGCAGCGGCATCGGTCGTCATGCCGGTCGCCTCGGTCGCACCCTGGTGGTGGCGCAGGTAGCTTTGGCGGCCGTGCTGCTATGTGCGGCGGGCCTGTTCATGCATGCGCTTCATGACGCGTCGCGACTTCATCTGGGGTTTGTCGACGACAATGTTCTTGCCTTCGAACTGGCACCGGTCGAGGCGAGCTACCCGGACGTGACCGCGGTAAAGCACCTGACGCAGCGATTGGTGCAGCGACTGCGCGCCATACCTGGTGTTACCGATGCTGCTGTCACCACCAACCTGCCCACTAGCACGGACAGCATTGGCAGCTTTGGGCAGTTCAGCTCGGCCATGCATGTGCCGGGCGGCACGACGTTCAATGCGCAGTATCACGGCGTCGGTCCCGACTTCATGAAACTGCTGTCCATGACTATGCGTGAAGGCCGTCACTTCACCCGCCATGATGTGCGAGGTGGCGAGCCGGTGGCCATCGTCAGCCAGGATCTGGCAGATGCGAACTACGGCGGACGGGCACTGGGCAAGATCATCGAAGTGGAAAGCCGCGACAACGTCGTGTGGCCGGTGCGCATCGTCGGTGTGGTGGATGACACCTGGCAGAACGGTCCGTTGCAGCCGAAGCAACCCGTGCTGTACGTGCCGCTGGAGCAGATGCCCGAGCCCTTGCTGGCGGTTTTTCGCCGCTTTGAGCCCTTGCGTTTTGTCCTGCGCGGCCATGGCAGTTCGGACGACTGGCGCGCGGGGGTACGTGCGGCGGTAGCGGAGATGGCGCCTGATCAGCCCATTGCGAATCTGCGGACGATGAGCAGCATCGTGCATACGACCACGGCGGATGCACGCCTCAATCTGTTGTTGATCGGTGTATTCGCCTCGCTGGCATTGCTCCTTGCAGCAGCCGGCATATATGCGGTGATGGCCGTGGCGGTCGCTGCGCGCGAACGCGAATTCGGCGTGCGCATGGCATTGGGTGCTTCGCCGGCGCGGCTGGTGCGATGGGTGTTGCGCGGTGGTTTTTTTCAGATTGGGGTGGGGCTGATGCTTGGTGTTGGCGTCGTTGTAGCCGCATCGGGCGCGTTGAAACACTTGCTCATGTCTTTGCTTGGTCACACCGCCGTCCTGGATTCGGTCGCCCTGCTGGGCGCGTGCGTGATATTGGGCACGGTCGGGTTGCTGGCTTGTCTGGTGCCGGCGTGGCGTGCGAGCCGTGTGTCGCCGATGCGCGCGCTGCGAGGGGAGTAGATGATGTTGCTACGTGAATTGCGCCATGCGTGGCGGCGCCTGGCCCGGCCGCCGGGGTACGCGGCGCTGTCGGTGGGTGTGCTGGGGCTTGGGCTGGGGGTGGTGCTGTTCGTGTTCAGCCTGATCAATACGCTGATCCTGCAGCCGCTGCCGTATCCGCAGGCGGAGCGGTTGATGGCGATCGGCGCGCAGTCGAGCAACGGCTACGGCATCGGCGATCTCGACAGCGACCAGTATCTGCTGTTGCGGGGGCGCTTGCGCAACGTGGAGAAACTCGGCGCCTACGTCGACGGCGGGTTCAATGTCGACAGCGGCAACGGGGCGAGTTATCGGCGGGGCTCGTTGTTCACGGCGTCGATGATGGATCTGCTTGGAGTCAAACCGATCCTGGGGCGTGGCTTCAGTGCCGGTGACGACGCGCCCGGCGCGGCGCCGGTGCTGTTGCTGGGCGAGACGCTGTGGCGGAACGATTTTCAGGCCGATCCGCGGGTGATCGGTCGAGCCGTGCGGGTGGACGGTGCGTGGGCCACAGTGATCGGCGTGCTGCCAGCGGATTTCAGCTTTCCGCAGGTCAGTCAGCTGTGGATGCCGCTGCGTCTGGCCGAGGGCCAGCACCGCGGCCTGTCGGGGGTGGCGCGGTTGCGGCCCTTGACGGACGTGGCGCAGGCGCGGGCGGAACTGGCAGCGCGGGCAGACGACCTGCAACGCGTGCTTCCCGTCGGACAACCGGCCCGCCCGCTGACGATCAAGCCGCTGGCGCTGAGCTTCATCCCCGAGGACACGCGCAGTTGGGTCTGGATGATGTTCGCGGCCACGGCGCTGGTGATGCTGCTGGCCTGCGTCAATGTGGCGAACCTGCAACTGGTGCAGACCTTGAACCGCCGCCGTGAACTGGCACTACGCAGCGCGCTGGGTTGCAGCCGTGTTCGCCTGATGACCGGTGCCTTGATGGAGAGTCTGTTGTTGAGCGCGGGTGCGCTCGCTGCCGCCTGGCCGATCATGCAGTGGGGCAATCGCTGGCTGGTGGCAACCTTCATCGCCAACGGCGATCCGCCGAATGCGTTCTATCGGTTCGGTGCGCATGGCTGGGTACCGCTGTTCGCGGTCGGCATCGCCGTGCTCAGCACCGGCCTGGCCGGCTTGATTCCAGCGTGGCGCGCCGCGCGTGCCGACCTGCAGGACAGCTTGCGCGACGGCGGCAAGGGTTCCGGCGGCGGCTTCGTGAAGGTGACGAAGATCCTGGTGATCGCCGAGGTCGCCCTGACCGTGTTGTTGCTGGTCGGGGCCGGCACCTTCGTCCGAGCGCTGGGCGGCCTGCTGGATCAACGCTCCGCAGGCGCCGCCCACGCCGCGCATGTCCTCACCGCGTATGTGTCGCTGCCGCCCTTGTTGTACCCGCAGGATGAACAGCGCATCCGTTTCTTCGAGACCGCCGTCGAGCGCCTGCGCCACGAGCCGGGCGTGGTGGCGGCGACGGCGTCCAACACCATTCCCAGTGCGCGGCTCGGCAGTCACGAAGACGTGGCCTTGCCGGGCCAGCCGCGCCCGGCCGGGGGCTGGCCACGGGCGCAGGTGGGCATCGTCGATGCGAACTTTCTCGACACCTATGGCGTGCGTCTCACCGCGGGTCGTTTCTTCGACGCACGCGAGCGCGCCGACAGCGTCTCCGTGGCGGTCATCGACGCCAAGATGGCTACGGCGATGTGGCCGCACGACGATCCGCTCAACCGCACCCTGACCCTGTATCCCGGCAAATCGTGGGCGCGCACGGTGACGGTGATCGGGGTGATCGAGCCGTTGCAGCTCGATGGCCCGCTGGAGAGGGTGCTGCCGAGGCTGTTGATGCCCTTGCGGCAAGCGGCCGGGAATTCGCCTCTGCGAGGATTGCGACTGGCCGTACGCACGCATGCGGCAGCCGAAACCTATGCCCAACGACTGGCACAGGTGATACGCGGCGTTGACCCCGCGGCAGCCGTGACAGCGGTGTATAGCCAGACGAAGGCGATGGCGATGGAGCGCGTCAAGCTGATGGTGCTGACGCAGATATTCAGCGCGCTCGGCCTGATCGCGCTGCTGCTGGCGGCGGCCGGCCTGTATGGCGTGCTGGCCTTCTCCGTGGCGCAGCGCACACGCGAGATCGGCATCCGTCGCGCGATCGGCGCGGGCAACGGCGCGATCGTGCGCGAGGTGGGGCGGCAACTGTCGTGGCAGCTCGGCATCGGCCTGCTCGTCGGCACTGTCCTGGCATGGCCGTGGTCGCAACTGCTGGCCGATCCCGGTTTGCATACGCAGGCGCATGATCCGGCGGTGTTCGTGCCGGTACTGTTGCTGGTGCTTGGCATCGCGCTGCTGGCTGCGCTGGTGCCGCTGTACCGGGCGTTGCGCGTCGACCCGGCGATTGCCTTGAGATACGAGTAGGAGCCCGCTCGCGGGCGATGCTCTTGCTTTAATGGCTGGGTTTAGGGATTCAGATCAAACGCATCGCCCGCCAGCGGGCTCCTACAATGTGGCGCAGCCTGGCGAGGGCCATTGGATAAACGGAACGATATGACGCGCGAATCCCATCCCACCGTGCTGCTGGTCGACGACCAGGCCGATGTGCGCGAGGCCTTGCGCCTGCTGCTGAAATCTGAGGGCATCGCCAGCGTCGGCGTGAACGACCCGGTCGCGGCATTGGATGCCGTGCGTCAGCGCGATTTCAGTTGCGCGCTGATCGACCTCAACTACACCCGCGACACCACCTCGGGCGAGGAGGGCCTGGCCTTGCTCGATCAGTTGCGCCAGCACGCGCCGGAGTTGCCGGTGGTGGTGATGACGGCGTGGGGGAACGTGCCGCTGGTGGTGGATGCGCTGCGCCGCGGTGCCGGCGATTTCATCGAGAAGCCGTGGGACAACACGCGCCTGCTCAGCATCGTGCGCACACAGATCGCGCTGGGCGAAGGCGCGCGTCGGCAGCGCCGGCTGGAGGCGGAGAACGCGTTGCTGCGCGGCGGCAACGAGGCCTTGATCGCCGAGTCGCCGGCGATGCGGCGGGTGATGGAGCTGGTGGCGCGGGTCGCACCCAGCGACGCCAACGTGCTGGTGCTGGGCGAGAACGGCACCGGCAAGGGCGTCATCGCGCAGCAGTTGCATGCGCAGTCGCGCCGGGCGGCGCGGGCGCTGGTCAAGGTCAATATGGGCGGCATCGCCGAGAACGTGTTCGAGTCCGAGATGTTCGGCCACGTGCGCGGCGCGTACACCGATGCGAAGAGCGAGCGCATCGGCCGCTTCGAGCTGGCCGATGGCGGCACCCTGTTTCTCGATGAAGTCGGCAACGTGCCGCCGTCGCAGCAGCCGAAGTTGCTGCGTGTGCTGGAAGACGGTGAGTTCGAACGGCTCGGCTCCTCGCGCACGCAGAGCGTGGACGTGCGGCTGGTCTCGGCCACCAATGCCGATCTTGCCGTCGAGGTGGAAGCGGGCCGTTTCCGCAAGGATCTGCTGTACCGCCTCAACACGCTGGAGATCCGCCTGCCGCCGCTGCGCGAGCGCCGTGACGACATCCTGCCGCTGGCGCGCCGCTTTCTCGAACGCAGCGCGGCGCGCTACGGCCGCCATGGCCTGCGGCTGGCGCCGTCGGCCGAACGCGCACTGCTGGCGTGGCTCTGGCCGGGCAACGTGCGCGAGTTGGGTCACCTGATGGAGCGCGCCGCGCTGCTGGCCGAGCACGACCTGGTCAGCGATTCCGCACTTGCGTTTGGGCCTGGCCCGGCGGCAACGGCATCCGCGCAGGACATCGACGACATGACCATCGATCAGGCCGAGGCGCATCTGGTGCGGCGTGCGCTGGAGCGCTACGACGGCAACCTGCAGCACGCCGCCGACGCGCTCGGCATCACACGGCAGACGTTGTATCGACGGCTGGAGAAACATTCACTGCGCGACCCTTCGTCCGACGATGCCGATTGATTCCTCCACGCCACCTGCGCGTCGGCATCGTGCCCGGATGCCGGTGTTCGAGCGGCGCGTGCTGCTCGGCGGCTGGCTGGTGGCGCTGCCGGCGCTGCTCGGCGTCGTGGTTTTTCTGCTGACCGGCATTCCCGACCGCATGCTGTGCTGGAGCCTGCTCGTTGCCATCGTGGTGACCACCGCCCTGATCGCACGCTGGCAGCACCGCCGCGTGGTGCATCCGCTGTACACCCTGGCCGGTTTGCTGGAAGCGCTTCGCGAGGGCGACTACAGCATGCGCGGGGTGCAGGGCGGGGTGCTTGGTGACGCGATCTACGACGTCAATGCGCTGGCCGACCGGCTGCAGAAGGAGCGCCTGCAATTCGAGGATTCCGCACGCTTGCTCGGCAAGACGCTGGCCGCGCTGGACAGCGCCGTGCTGGTGTTTGATCACGACACGCGGCTGCGTCTGCTCAATCCGGCGGCACAGCGTCTGTTCGCCGGTGACCGGAGCAGCTTGATCGGTCGACAGGCCTGCGAGCTTGCGCTCGATGTACTGCTGGCAGCACCGCGCGCGCGCGTCATCAGGCACACGTTCCCCGGCCGCAGCGGCCGCTTCGACATCCGCCACGCCCCGCTGCGCAATGAGGGCCGCAGCGGTCGATTGCTGGTGATCAACGACGTCGGCCGCGTGCTGCGCGAGGAAGAACGCCAGGCCTGGCAGCGCCTGCTGCGTGTGCTCGGCCATGAGGTCAACAACTCGCTGGCCTCGATCCATTCGCTGGCCAACACGCTGGCCACCGTGATCGCGCGCGAGCCGTTGGCCGAGGACTGGCGCGAGGATGCGCGCGGCGGCTTGCAGGTGATCGGCAACCGTGCCGAATCGTTGACGCGCTTCCTCGCCGGCTACAGCCGACTCGCCGCGTTGCCGGCGCCGCAGAAACGCGAACTCGACCTGGCCGTACTGGTGCCGGCGGTGGCGCGGCTGGAGCAACGTGTGGCCGTGCAAGTGGAGGCGGGCACACCGCTGCCCGTGCAGGCCGATCCCGACCAACTCGAGCAGGCGTTGATCAACTTGCTGCGCAACGCTGTCGAAGCGAGCCTGCCCGGTGATGGCCATGTGCGGATGCGCTGGCGCAGCGAAGGTGAGCGTGCATTGATCGAGATTCTTGACGACGGCCCCGGCCTGCCCAGCAGCGACAACCTGTTCGTGCCGTTCTTCACCACCAAGCCGGGTGGGTCAGGCATCGGCCTCGCCCTGGTGCGGCAGATCGCCGAAGCCCATGAGGGCGGCGTTAGCCTGCTTGCCCGTGATGGTATGCCCGGTGCCATCGCACAACTGTGGTTGCCGCTGGATCCAGCCTTGTAGAGTGCGCTTCTACAATCTGAGGCTCGCGCGTAGCGCGACAATCCGTTCGTCGCGCGGCAGTCGCTTCCAGCTGATCTCCAGCTTGAGCGCCTCGCTGCGGCTGGCGACCCACACCCAGCCCAGCAACCGCCGCGGCGGGTTGGAACGGGTGAAGCGGGCGCCCTTGCCGCTGAGATGCTTGGCGTAGCGTTGCTCCGGGTCGCGGGCGATGCCGGTGTAGACGCGGCCGTCGGCGCATTCGAGCAGGTAGACGGCCCAGGCGCCGGCGCCGTCGCTCATGCGTTCAGGCCCACTCGACCAGGCCCTCGGCCGCGCACACCTGCTTCCACGATGGGCGCGCCTTCAGGCGCGTGGCCAGCGCTGCCAGCTGCGGCCATTCGGTGGCGGGCTTGGGCATGTTGCGCGACCAGCGCATCAGCATCAGCGCGTACAGGTCGACCACGCTGAAGTGGTCGCCGAGCAGGTACGGACCGTGGGCGGCGAGGTGCGCATCGACCTTCGTCCAGCATTTCTCGATGCCGGCGCGGGCGGCCTGCTTGATCGTGTCGGCGCCTTCGGGCAGGTGGTCGCCGGGGTAGAACCACTGCCGGAACAGCGGCTGCAGGTTGTTGGCCAGGTACAGCATCCACTGCAGGTAGTCTGCGCGCTCGGCACTCCCCGCGGCCGGCGTCAGCACCGCCTCGGGATGGCGTTCGGCCAGCAGCATCGCCAGCGCCGCGGCCTCGCCATGCGGCACGCCGTCGACCACCAGGGTCGGCACCACGCCGTTCGGGTTGATCGCCAGGTACTCCGCGCTGCGCTGCTCGCCCTTCTCGATGTCGATGCGCTTGAGCGTGTGCGGCGCGCCGATTTCCAGCAAGGCCAGGTGCACCAGCAGGTTGGCCGAGCCGGGAGCGTAGTAGAGCGTGTACATGGGTGGTTGTCCGCGGGGATGATCCACGAATGATACGCCGGGGCGTTGCAGCAGGAGTGCGAGGAGCGGAGTGGGAAGTGAGAGAAGGCAGGAGTGCGCCTGCTTTGGCTCCCTCTCGCTTCCCACTCCCCTCCACTCGCTCCTCTTCTCAGCCGTCCAGCTCCGACCAGCGCGCATACGCCGCATCCAGCTCCGCCTGCAGCGCCACCAGCGCCTCGTTCGCCTTGACGATGGCGGCGCTGTCCTGCTGGAAGAACGCGGGTTCGTTCATCGCCGCGGTGCGTGCGACGATGTCGCCTTCGAGTTGCTCGATGCGTTTTGGCAGCTGTTCCAGTTCGTGCTGCTCCTTGAAGCTGCGCTTGCGCTTCGGCGCGGCCGCCGCGGCCGGTGCCGGTGACGGCGTGGCAGGCTTGCCGGCGGTGGCCGTGCTGCGTGAAGCCGGCCGCTGGCGCAGCCAGTCGCTGTAGCCGCCCACGTATTCGCCGATGCGGCCTTCGCCTTCCAGCACCAGGGTGCTGGAGACCACATTGTCGAGGAAGGCGCGGTCGTGCGAGACCAGCAGCAGGGTGCCCTGGTAGTCGGTCAGCAGTTCTTCCAGCAGCTCCAGCGTCTCGACGTCGAGGTCGTTGGTCGGTTCGTCCATCACCAGCAGGTTCGACGGCTGTGCGAACAGCTTGGCCAGCAGCAGGCGGTTGCGCTCGCCGCCGGACAGCCGGGTGATCGGCGCACGCGCGCGCTCGGGCGAGAACAGGAAATCCTGCAGGTAGCCGATGATGTGCTTGCGCTGGCCGTTGAGCTCGATGTACTCGCGGCCTTCGGCCACGTTGTCCAGTGCATTCAAGTTGTCGTTGAGCTGCAGCCGGTGCTGGTCGAAGTAGGCGACCTGGATGCCGGTGCCCAGCTCCGCGCTGCCGCGCTGCGGCTTGAGCTCGCCCAGCATGATCTTCAAGAGCGTGCTCTTGCCGGCGCCGTTCGGGCCGATGATGCCGATGCGGTCGCCGCGCATCACGGTGGTGGTGAGGTCGTCGATCAGCACGCGGCCGTCGTAGGCGTGGTGCACGTGCTTGAGCTCGATCACCTTCTTGCCCGAAGCCTGCGCGTTGGCCGCCGTCATCCTCACGTTGCCGCCCAGTTCGCGGCGTTGCGCGCGCTCGTTGCGCAGCGCCTTGAGCGCGCGCACGCGGCCTTCGTTGCGGGTGCGCCGGGCCTTGATGCCCTGGCGGATCCACACTTCCTCCTGCGCCAGCTTCTTGTCGAACAGCGCGTTGGCCTGCGCCTCGGCGTGCAGGCGTTCCTCGCGCCGGCGCAGGTAGTTGTCGTAGTCGCCGGGCCAGTCGGTCAGCGCGCCGCGGTCGATCTCGACGATGCGCGTGGCCAGCGCGCGCAGGAAGCTGCGGTCGTGGGTGACGAACACGATGCTGCCGGGGAACTGCTTGAGGAAGCTTTCCAGCCAACCGATCGCTTCGATGTCGAGGTGGTTGGTCGGCTCGTCCAACAGCAGCACATCCGGCTTGCGCACCAGCGCCTGGGCCAGCAGCACGCGCCGCTTCATGCCGCCGGACAGCGCGGCGAAGTCGGTCTCGCCGGGCAGTTCCAGCTGGGTCAGCACGTCGCTGACGCGGCGGTCCAGGTCCCAGCCGTGCTGCGCCTCGATCTGGTGCTGCACGTCGCCGAGCGCGTCGAAGTCGCCTTCATTGAGCAGATGGTGGTAGCGCGCCAGCAGGCGGCCGAGATCGCCCAGCCCCTCGGCGACCACGTCGAACACGCTGCCTTCGGTGCCGTGCGGCACTTCCTGCGCCATCCGCGCGATTACCACGCCGTTCTGCACCCGCACCTCGCCGTCGTCGGCGTGCAGCTCGCCGGCGATCAGCTTCATCAGGGTGGACTTGCCTTCGCCGTTGCGGCCGACGATGCACACGCGCTCGTTCGCCTCGATCGACAGATCGACGTGCTCGAGCAGGAGCGGGCCGCCGATGCTGAAGTCGACGCGTTGCAGCTGGATCAGGGACATCCGCGCATTGTAGCGGCAGCAACGCTGCGACCCGCGTTGCCGTCCAAAAAGAAACGGGCCGCGCGAGGCGGCCCGATTCCGGTGCAGCGTGCGATGCCTGCCTACTTCAGCTTCGCATCCTTGCGCAGCGCCTCGGCGCGGTCGGTCTTTTCCCACGAGAAGGTGGTGAAGGCCTTGCCGTTGGTGTCCTTGAGCGTCTGCGGGGTGCGGCCGAAGTGGCCGTAGCTGGCGGTCTGCTGGTACATCGGGTGGATCAGGTCGAGCATCTGCAGGATGCCGTACGGGCGCAGGTCGAAGTGCTTGCGGATCAGCTTTTCGATCTTCTCGTCGCTGATCTTGCCGGTGCCGAAGGTGGTCACCGAGATCGAAGTCGGGTGCGCCACGCCGATCGCGTAGCTGACCTGCACCTCGCAGCGGTCGGCGATGCCGGCGGCCACGATGTTCTTGGCCACGTAGCGCGCGGCGTAGGCGGCCGAACGGTCGACCTTGGACGGATCCTTGCCGGAGAACGCGCCGCCACCGTGACGGGCCCAGCCGCCGTAGGTGTCCACGATGATCTTGCGGCCGGTCAGGCCGCAGTCGCCCACCGGGCCGCCGATCTCGAACTTGCCGGTCGGGTTGATGTGGAACTTGGTGCCCTTGTGCAGCAGCTTGGCGGGCAGCACCGGCTTCAGGATGTGCTCGCGCACGGCCTCGATCAGATCCTTCTGCTTCACGCCCGGGTCGTGCTGGGTCGACAGCACTACGGCGTCGATCGCGGTGGCCACGCCGTGCTCGTAGCGCAGGGTAACCTGGCTCTTGGCGTCCGGGCGCAGCCACGGCAGCGGCGAATTCTTCCTCTTGCGCACCTTCGCCTGCTGCTCGACCAGGCGGTGCGAGTAGTAGATCGCCGCCGGCATCATGTCCTTCGTCTCGTTCGTCGCGTAGCCGAACATCAGGCCCTGGTCGCCGGCGCCCTGGTCTTCCGGGTTCTTGCGGTCCACGCCCTGGTTGATGTCCGGCGACTGCTTGCCGATCAGGTTGATCACGCCGCAGGTGGCGCCGTCGAAGCCGACGTTGCTGGAGTCGTAGCCGATGTCGACGATCACCTTGCGGGTGATCGCTTCGAGGTCGATCCACGCGCTGGTGGTGATTTCGCCGGCGACGATCGCCACGCCGGTCTTGACCATGGTTTCGCAGGCCACGCGGGCGCGCGGATCCTGCGCGATGATCGCGTCGAGCACGGCGTCGGAGATCTGGTCGGCGACCTTGTCCGGATGGCCTTCGGAGACCGATTCGGAGGTGAACAGGTAGTTGGACATCGCGGTTTATATCCTTTCGTTCGGATAGAAAGATAAAAGAAGTCGGGCATGATACATCGCTGCCTCCGGTTTTGCAGCCCGCGGCGATTCCGGGTCCTGCGGGGTTGGTTCCGGGTTCAGCCGTTTGGACGGCCGCAGGACCGTCCGCTCCGGCGGGAGCGGACGATCGCCGGCGACGCGCTATCCGGGAATGGCTTCCAGCTCGGCGCGCAGCTGCCGCGCACCGTCGACCATATGGCGCAGGGCCTGCTCCACTTCGGGCCAGCCGCGGGTCTTCAGGCCGCAGTCGGGGTTGATCCACAGCTGCCCGGGCTGCAGCACGTCGAGCGCCTTGTGCAGCAGGTCGAGGATTTCCTCCTGCCCGGGCACGCGCGGGGAGTGGATGTCGTAAACGCCGGGACCGATGCCGTTCGGGTAGCGGAAGCGGGCGAAGGCGTCGAGCAGTTCCATCCGCGAACGGCTGGTCTCGATCGAGATCACGTCGGCATCCATCGCCGCCACCGCCTCGATGATGTCGTTGAACTCCGAATAGCACATGTGGGTGTGGATCTGGGTCGCATCGCGCACGCCGCCGGCGGCGATGCGGAAGCACTCCACCGCCCACGCCAGGTAGCCGGGCCAGTCGGCGCGACGTAGCGGCAGGCCTTCGCGCAGGGCCGGCTCGTCGATCTGGATCAGCCCGATGCCGGCCGCTTCCAGATCGTGCACCTCGTCGCGCAAGGCCAGCGCGATCTGCCGGCAGACGGTTTCGCGCGGCAGGTCGTCACGCACGAACGACCACTGCAGCATCGTCACCGGGCCGGTCAGCATGCCCTTCATCGGCTTGTCGGTGAGCGACTGCGCATAGCGCGACCAGCGCACCGTCATCGGTGCGGGCCGGGCCACGTCGCCCCAGATCACCGGCGGCTTCACGCAGCGCGAACCGTAGCTCTGCACCCAGCCGAGCCGGGTGAACAGGTAGCCGTCCAGCTGTTCGCCGAAGTACTCGACCATGTCGTTGCGCTCGGGCTCGCCATGCACCAGCACGTCCAGCCCGAGGCGCTCCTGGAAGCGCACCACGCGTTCGATTTCCGCCCGAAGCCGCTGCTCGTAGGCCTCGTCGTCGAGCTTGCCGGCGCGATGCGCGGCGCGTGCCTTGCGCAGGTCGTCGGTCTGCGGAAACGAGCCGATCGTGGTGGTGGGCAGCGGTGGCAGGTCGAGGACTTCGGCCTGGGACGCCCGGCGCACCGCGTGGGCGGATCGGCGCAGGC
Source organism: Rhodanobacter sp. OR87 (assembly GCF_000473345.1). Classification (NCBI taxonomy): domain Bacteria; kingdom Pseudomonadati; phylum Pseudomonadota; class Gammaproteobacteria; order Lysobacterales; family Rhodanobacteraceae; genus Rhodanobacter; species Rhodanobacter sp. OR87. The sequence goes on along the minus strand of NZ_AXBJ01000005.1, from coordinate 71,322 downwards.
AGGCCTGCGGGCCGAGCGCGTGCAGGCGGCCACGCACGCCGGCAACGACCACGCCGGGCGCATTCGCCTGCGCGTCCAGCAGCCCCTGTTGCGCGGCGAGCGCGGCATCGGCTTCGGGCTGGCCGGCGAGGGCATCGGCGTACACGCGCAGCTCCTCGATCTTTTGCCGCGCGAACGCCATCGACGCGCGTCGCTGCGGGTCGAGCCCGGTTTCCGCCTCAAGGTCGATCGGCACATGCAGCAGCGAGCACGATGGCGCCAGCCACAGGCGTTCGTCGCCGATCCGCGCCCGTGCCTTGCGCAGCAACGGCAGCACGCGTCCGGGATGGCTGCGCCAGATATTGCGGCCGTCGACCACCCCGGCGCTGAGGATGCGGTCGGCGGGCAGCGCATCCAGCACGGCATCGAGTTGCTCCGGTGCGCGCACCAGGTCGACGTGCAGGCCATCGGCCGGCAACGCGGCGGCCATGGCCAGGTTGTCGCCCAGTGCGCCGAAATAGCTGGCCAGCAGCAACCGCGGCGTGCGCGCTGCGGCGAGTGTCGCGTATGCATGACGGTACGCCGCGCGGTCGACGTCCTCCAGGTCGAGTACCAGGCAGGGCTCGTCCAGTTGCACCCAGTCGGCGCCGGCGTCGGCCAGTTGCCCGAGCAGGTCGGCGTAGGGTGGCAACAGGGCATCGAGCAGGGCGAGCCGGTCGCTGCCGTCCACCGTCTTGGAGAGCAGCAGGAACGACACCGGACCGAGCAGCACCGGCCGCGCATGCAGGCCGAGCGACCTTGCCTCGCGGAATTCCGCCAGCGGCTTGTCGCCGTTGAGTGCAAAGCGCTGACCGGCCTGCAGCTCCGGCACCAGGTAGTGGTAGTTGGTGTCGAACCACTTGGTCATCTCCAGCGCGTGCAGGTCGTGGCCGCCACGCTTGTGGCCGCGGGCCATCGCGAAGTAGCCGTCCAGCGCGTTTTCCGCAAACACCAGCCGGTAGCGCTCGGGGATGGCGTCGAACAGCACGGCGGTATCGAGTACGTGGTCGTACAGGCTGAAGTCGTTGCACGGCACGACATCGGCGCCGGCAGCGTGTGCCAGTTGCCAGTGGCTAAGGCGCAGGGTGCGGGCGGTGTCCTTTAGGGCCCGTGCGTCGGTGCCGCCGCGCCAGTGCGCTTCGAGTGCACGCTTGAGTTCGCGTTTCAGGCCGATGCGCGGAAAGCCGGAATGGGTAACGAGTGGCATGGATATTCCTCCTGCAGGATGGGCAAAGAGGAACGAAGGAGATGGCCGGCAGGATCGCCGGGCCGTTGACCTTCGCCCCCGCGGGCGAACCGGCGTTGCCGCGGGCAGGCGAAGCCGGCGCGAGGCCCGGAGGGCAGCGACGCGCAAGCTTCGGTGTTCCCCGCGGAAACGCCAGGCCGGACGGAAACGCATGTGCGCGCTTCCGGCTGAGGCAGGTATTCGGGCTCGTGGACGTCTTGCGCGGCCTGCTATCCGTCGCTTCCCGGATGCATCGCACCCAGTGCCTGTGACGGAGGTCGTTTCCACATACCGCTGCGGGGCAGCGCCGGATTCGCACCGGCTTCCCTTGAATTCATCTCTTTATACGCATAGAAAGATGAATACCATCAGCGAGTCGCAAGTTAGCCGTATGGACGTCCAAAGTCAAATGACGAGGATCGTCCGTGGGAGCGGCTTCGGCCGCGATGTTCTTTGCAGATCGTGGAGCTGCCGCGGCTGAAGTCGCTTCAGAAGGGCTGCGCGCTCCTGCAGGAAGGGCCGATCAGGCGGCCAGGCGCTCGCCGCTGGCCAGCGCGGCGAAGTAGTCGCGGGTCAGGCGCAACTGCTCGCCGGCGGTTTCGGCGCGGTTGACCACCTGGCGGAACGCGGCGTTCTCGGGGCGGTCCTTCGCGTACCAGCCCAGGTGTTTGCGCGCGATACGCACGCCGGCTTGCTCGCCGTAGAACGCGTACAGGTGTTCGAGGTGGCCGAGCAGGATCGCGGCGACCTCGGCCGGTTCCGGTTTGGGCAGCAGTTCGCCGGTGGCGAGGTAGTGGGCGATCTCGCGGAAGATCCATGGCCGGCCCTGCGCGCCGCGGCCGATCATCACCGCATCGGCGCCGGTGATCGCGAGCACGTGCTTCGCCTGCTGCGGGGTGCAGACGTCGCCGTTGGCCAGCACCGGGATGCGCACGGCGGCTTTTACCGCGGCGATGGTGGCGTACTCGGCCTCGCCTTCGTACTTGTCGGCGCGGGTGCGGCCGTGCACGGCCAGCGCGGCGATGCCGGCATCCTCGGCGATGCGCGCGATGTTCAGCGCATTCCTGTTGTCGCGGTTCCAGCCGGTGCGGATCTTCAGCGTCACTGGTACGTCGACGGCATCGACCACCGCCTTGACGATGCGCGCCACCAGCGGCTCGTCCTGCAGCAGGGCCGAACCGGACCACACGTTGCACACCTTCTTGGCCGGGCAACCCATGTTGATATCGATGAGCTGCGCGCCGTTGGCGACGTTGAAGCGTGCCGCCTCGGCCAGCATCGCCGGATCGTAGCCGGCGATCTGCACGCTGACCGGTTCGGGTTCGCCGGCGTGGTCCATCCGGCGCAGCGACTTGCGCGTCTGCCACAGGCTCGGGTCGGCGCTGGTCATCTCGGACACGGCCAGGCCCGCGCCGAGCCGCTTGCACAGCAGGCGGAACGGCTTGTCGGTGACGCCCGCCATCGGGGCGAGCACCAGCGGCGGGTCGATCAGGTAAGGGCCGATTTGCATCCGCCCATTGTAAGTGAATCGCGGAAACTGCCGTGCCGACGGCCTCCGGGATCGCTTATCGGCGGTGGCGCCGTCGGCGCGCGCGCCAGAACAGGAACTCGGTCACCAGGAAGAATGGCGGCAGCAGGCCGCACAGCAGTACCAGCAACTTTCCGGCCAGGCCGCCCACGCTGCCGGCGTGCAGCGGATAAACCGCGTTGCTGAGGCGCGCGCCGGTGCCTTCGGCGGTGGCGTCGACGGCGCCCAGCACCTGGGCCCGGTAGGGATCGAGCCACACCTGGCTGCGTCCGACCGGATGCCATTCGCCCGGCGCCCGTGCGCGAATCGTCACGCGGCCGTCGTTGGCCGCGGGCAGCGCGATGCGGCGCAGTTCGGCGCCCGGCAGCGCGTGTTGCGCGGCGTCGAGCACCGCCGCCCAGTCGATCGCCTGTGGGCGCGGCGCGATGCGGGCCGGCGTCGGCGTGGCCGGCGCATCCGCGAACAGCGCCTGCAGGACGTGTCGGGTGCCCGCGCCGTAGACCATCCAGGTGCCGGTCAAGGTCACCAGCAGCAGCAACGGCAGGCTGATCGCCCCGACGCTGCGGTGCCAGCTGACCCAGCGCCGCACCGGTGGCTGCGTGTGGATGCGCAGGCTGCCGCGCAGGTTCCGCCGGCCCGGCCACCACAGCCACACGCCGGAAAGCAGCAGCCCCAGCATGAGCCAGCCGAGCACGCCCAGCACGGCCTCGCCGGTTTTCCCGGCGAGCAGGTGGGTGTGCCAGTCGCGCAAGGTCAGCAGCAGGTCGCTGCCGGGTGCGCGCGTCAGCAGCAGGTCGCCGTTGGAGGGATCGAGATAGCGCCGTGAGCCGTCGGAAAAATACAGCTGCCACACCGGTAGCCCGGCGGTCGGCAGATCGGCGCCGCGCAGTCCCCTGGACGGCCATTCGTGCGCGATGCGCGTCAGCACGGCCGTGCGCGCCGCCGCGTCGGGCAACGCGTGTGCGGCCAACGGCGGATGCATCAGCCGCAGCAGCGGACCCTGCAGCACCAGCACGCTGCCGCTGAGCACGATCAGTGCGTAGACCAGCCCCACGCTGAGGCCAACCCACAGGTGCAGGCGCTTGAGCCAGTGCCGCACGGCGCCGGCATGGTGCGCGGATGCGTCGACCGTGGTCGCGGCGGGCACTTCAGAAGGCCTGCTGCCAGGTCAGCGAGACCACGCGGCCGCGGCCGGCGAAGTACGAGTCATCGTCGCCGACGGTCTGCGAGACGTAGTTGATGAACTGCCGGTTGGCCAGGTTCTGCACGCCCAGCGTCCAGTCGCCGGCGCTGCCGCTGTGCCATTTCAGGTAGGCGTCGGCGGTGCTGTAGCCGTCGAAGCGCGCGCTGCGCCGGCCCAGCGTGGCGAAGTCGCGGCTGTAGGCGTGGCTCAACTGCAGGTAGCTCGACAGCGCGTCGTTCCAGCGCTGCGTCCACGACAGGTTGAGCCGGTTCGGCGCGATGTTGGCGCCGTCGAGGTCGGAGTCGACCTGGCCGTCGCCGTTGCGGTCCGAGCGGCCGCGGTTGATCGCGAAGGACGCGTCGAGGCGGGTGCCGTCGAACGGCTGCCAGTTCGCGCGTGCCTCCCAGCCGCTGATCGCAGTGCGCTGGCGCATCACGTTGTAGACTTGGTTCGGCGCGTCGAACACCAATACCGAGCCGAGCCGTGAGCGCGAGACGTAGTAGCTCACCCGCGCGCCCGCGCGGTCGCCGGCGTACTCGGCGCCGGCTTCGCGGTTGTCCGAGACCACCGGCTTCAAGTCGAGGAAATCGGCCACGTTCTGGCCCGGCTGGTTGATCGCGCGCAGCACGCGGCCCACGTCGGGCAGGGTGTAGCCCTCGGCGTAGCTGGCGAACAGGTTGAGCCGGCCGGTGAGGTACCAGACCGCGCCGACGTTCGGCAGCGTCTTGCTGAAACTGGTGGAGCCGCCCTGCACGGTGACGCCGTTGTAGGCTGCCAGCGTGCGGAAGGTGGGCACCTCCAGCGTGCCGTGCTCGTGGCGCAGGCCGCCGGACAGCGACAGCGACTCGAGCGGCCAGTATTCGGCCTGCAGGAACGGCGCCCAGCCGGTGTAGGTGCTGTCCGGCACCCAGTGGCGGCCGGTGTGGGTCAGCTCCTGGAAGGTGGTGTCGCGATAGCCGTCGGCGCCGGCCAGCAGGGTGAGCTTGTCGTCGAGCAGGCCGCGCCTGGCCCATGACAGCCGGGCGCCGTCCTTGGTCGACACGTTCTGCGACTGGTCGAAAACGTTCAGACCGTAGGCCGGGTCCTGGAAGGTGGCGAAACGTCCGCCGCCGAACAGTTCGCGGTTCTTCTGGTGATAGAGCTGCGCGCGCAGCTCGCCGCCGGCCAGCGCCGGGTCGCGGTAGTCGAGGCTGCTGGTCAGCACGCGGTTGCGCGGCGCGTCGCCGGGCTGCTTGCCGCGGATCGAGGTGGTCGGCAGGTTGCTTGCCATGTCGCCCGGTACGGCGGTGTAGTCGCCGTTGCCTTGCAGGTCGAAACGGTTGACCGTCAGCTGCAGCCGGCGCGCGCCGGCGAAGTCGTAGCCGAGCTTGGCGAAGCCGTCCGTGCTCACCGAATCCATCAGGTCGCCCTGGGTGCCGTCGACGCCGATCAGCCGTCCCTTCGCATCGGAGTACATGCCGCGCTTGCGCCACGACGCACCGGCGACCAGGTCGAACGCGCCGCTGCGCCAGCCCAGCAGGTACGCCGCGCCGTAGCCCAGGCCGTTCGCGCCGCGGGTCGGCGCGCTGGTGTTGACGGTGACTTCCTGGCGCACGCCATCCTGCTTCGGTGCCTGTTTGGTGATGATGTTGATGATGCCGCCGGCGGCGCCCAGGCCCTGCATCGCGTTGGAACCCTCGACGATCTCGATGCGCTCGATCATCGCCGGGTCGATCGTGTAGGCATCGCGCGAACCGTTGCGCAGCGGGCTCGATTGCGGCACGCCGTCGATCATGTACAGCGGGTTGCGTCCGCGCAGGGTCTGCCCGCGCGAGCTGAGCTTCTGCGTCGAGGGGGCAAACGAGGGCAGCAGGTTGCCGATGGCGTCGGAGAGATCCGGCGTGATCGCCAGCTGCTGGCGCAGGTCCTCGCGGGTGATCACCGTGATCGTGGTCGGCAGCGCGCCCTGGCTCTGCGGCATGCGCAGCGTGCTTTCGGAGACCTCGATGCGCCGGAGTTGGACCGCATCCTTCTGGTCGGCGGCATGGGCGACGCCGGCGAGCGCGAGGGCAAGAGCGAACGGACGAACGGCGAATGACATGGAGGCCTCCGGTTGGGGAGGTGCATGCTAAATGAAAATGATTCGCAATAACAAATGCCGCTACACCTGCCGCGCCCGGTTCAGTGCGTCGGCACGGCCCGCTGCGCGGCGGCCGAGTCGTGCCGGTGCTTGAACAGCGGCACGAACAGCAGCGCCATCACCAGTGCGTAGCCGGCGAAGGCCAGCCAGATGCCGTGCCAGTCCTTGCAGATCAGCACCGCGTCGTTGCACGCGTGGTTGGTGAAGAAGTGGTCGATCACGAAGCCGGCGATCAGGCTGCCGAGCACGGCGCCCACGCCGTTGGTCATCAGCATGAACAGGCCCTGCGCGCTGGCGCGGATCTTCGGGTCGGCCTGGCTCTCGACGAACAGCGAGCCGGAAATGTTGAAGAAGTCGAACGCCATGCCGTAGACGATGCACGAGAGCACGATCATCCACAGTCCACCGGCCGGATCGCCGAACGCGAACAGGCCGAAGCGCAGCACCCAGGCCAGCATGCTCATCGTCATCACCGCCTTGATGCCGAAGCGCTTCAGGAAGAACGGGATGGTGAGGATGAACGCGGTTTCGGAGAACTGCGAGATCGAGATGATGATGGTGGAGTACTTCACCGCCAGCAGGTTGGCGTATTCGGGCACCTTGACGAAGTCGCTGAGGAAGGCGTCGCCGTAGGCGTTGGTGAGCTGCAACGCCGCGCCGAGCAGCATCGCGAAGAGGAAGAACACCGCCATGTTGCGGTTCTTGAACAGCACAAATGAGGTGAGGCCGAGCCGGTCGACCAGGCTGCGACCCTGGGCGGCGCCCAGCTTGGGCGGGCACTTGGGCAGGGTGAAGGCATACAGGCCCAGCAGCAGCGAGGCGGTCGCGGCCACGTGGAACTGCGCGGGCGAGGCCTTGAAGCCGAGCAGGCTGGTGGTCCAGGTGGCGGCGATGAAGCCGATGGTGCCCCACACGCGGATCGGCGGATAGGTGTTCACCACGTCCAGGCCGTCCTGCTTGAGCGCGTTGTAGGCCACCGTGATCGCCAGCGAGATGGTCGGCATGTAGAAGCACATGTTCAGCAGCATCACCCAGAACATCTGCTCCGGGTCGCGCACGTGCGGGATCGCGAACAGCACCATCGCGCCGGCGATCTGCAGCATGCCGTACAGGCGCTCGGCGTTGATCCATTTGTCCGCCACGATGCCGACCAGTGAAGGCATGAACAGCGAGGCGATGCCCATGGTCGAGAAGATCGCGCCGAAGCTGGTGCCCGACCAGTGCTGGGTCTGGAACCACCAGGTGCCGATGGTCAGCAGCCAGGCGCCCCAGATGTAGTACTGGAAGAAATTGAGTACGGTAAGGCGGAGCTTGAGGCTCATGGACGAGGGTTCCCCTGCAAGGCCGGGGTCGGCCCCGTGGCCACGATGTCGTAGCGGGGCAGGTTAGACGACGCCGGCGCCAAGCGGCAAGGTGCGATGCGACAGGTTCAATCCGCGGCGGCAAGCGCGGAGGCCACCCGTTCGCGCAGTACCGGCAGCAGCTCGGCCTCGAACCACGGGTTGTGCAGCACCCAGGGCCGGTTGCGCGGGCTGGGGTGCGGCAGCGGCAGCACGCCACGGGCCAGGTGTGTGCGCCAGTCGCGCACCGTGTCGGTGAGCGTCGCCGCGCGTGCGCTGCCCAGCAGCCCCGCCTGCGCATACTGGCCGATGGCCAGGGTCAGACGCACGCGGGGCATCAGCGGAAACAGCTGCGGGTGCCAGATCGCCGCACATGCGGGGCGTGGCGGCAGGTCGCCGCTGCGACCCTTGCCGGGGTAGCAAAAATCCATCGGCACGATCGCCACGCGCGCGGCGTCGTAGAACGTGTCGCGACCGATCTGCAGCCAGTCCCGCAGCCGCTCGCCGCTGACGTCGTTGAACGGGATGCCGGTCTGCTCGACCTTGCGTCCCGGCGCCTGGCTGACGATCAGCAGTCGCGCCGTCGCCGACGCCTGCAGCACCGGACGCAGCCCCGGCGGGTTCTGCTGCGAGCAGGTGCGACAGCTGCGGATGTCGGCCAGCAGCTCGTCCATCCGGCGCGACAGTTGCGGCAGTTCCGTCGGCGATGGCTCGCGACGAGTGCGATGGGCGTCGTTCAAGGCAGCAACTTCCCCGGGTTCAGGATGCCGTCCGGGTCGAACGCGGCCTTGATGCCGCGCATCAAGCCCAGCGTCGCGCCCGACAGCGCCAGCGGCATGAACTCGCGTTTCACCGCGCCGATGCCGTGCTCGCCGGAGAGCGTGCCGTCCAGCGCGAGCACCCGTTCGAACAGCTCGGGCAGCGCGGCGTACGTGCGCTCGATCTCGTCCACGTCGCGCGGCAGGAAGTTCACGTGCAGGTTGCCGTTGCCGGCGTGGCCGAAGCTCACGATCGGCACGGCGTGCTTTTCCGACAGCGCGCGCACGCTGTCCACCAGCGCGGGCAGGCGCGAGACCGGCACCACCACGTCCTCGTTGATCTTGTGCTGGGTCACCGCGCGCTGGGCGAACGACAGGGCCTTGCGCGCGGCCCACAGCGCGCGGGTCTGCGCTTCGTCGCGCGCCACCTCCAGCTGCACCAGGCCGTCCACGCGGGCGGCGGCCTCGACCGCGGCGCAGGCCGCCTCCAGCGCATCGGGCGCGCCGTCCAGTTCGATCAGCAGCAGCGCCGCGGCCTCGGGCACGCCGGCCTCGGGCTGGTGTTCGCGCGCCAGCTTCAGCGCCAGCGCGTCCATGAACTCCAGCGCGCAGGGCGTGGCCGGCTGCGCCATGATGCGCGCCACCGCCTGCGCGGCGCTGGCGGCGTCGCGGTAGCTGGCGCGCAGGCTGCGCAGCGCCGCCGGCTTCGGCGTGAGTTTCAAGGTGGCCTCGGTAATCACCGCCAGCGTGCCTTCCGAGCCGATCAGCAGGCGGGTGAGGTCGTAGCCGATCGCGCTCTTGCTGGTCTGCGTGCCGCAGCGGAAGCTTTCGCCGGTGCCGGCCACGCCGGCCAGGCCCAGCACGTTGTCGCGGGTGGCGCCGTATTTCACCGCGTGCGGCCCGGCGGCATTGCAGGCGAGGTTGCCGCCCACCGTGCACCACGGCGCCGAGCCCGGGTCGGGCGCCCAGAAGAAGCCGTGCGGCGCCAGCGCCTGCTGCAAGGCCTCGTTGGTCGCGCCCGGCTCCACCACGGCGAGGCGGTCGTCCGGGGCGATGCGCAGGATGCGGTTCATGCGCATGAAGTTCGCCACCACGCCGCCCGCCAGCGGCACCGAGGCGCCGGTGGAGCTGGTACCGCCGCCGCGCGCGGTAAGCGGCACCTTGTGTTCTCGGCAGGCGCGCACCAGTGCCTCGACCTGCGCGTGAGTGGTGGGAAATACCACCGCGTCGGGCAGGTGTTCATGGCGGGAATTGTCGCGGGCGGCGGCGCGCCGTTGGTCGGCGGCCGTGGCGAGTGCATCGTCGGGGAAGATCTCGCGCAGGTAGGTGAGCAGTGCGTCAGGCAGCGGCATCTGCAAAGCGTAATCCACTCTGGGGGAGAATTTGCTGCGCCAGATCAGCCGGGCCGGAATCGGTCAGGCCAGATCAGCCGGCTTCGAATGCGCCGCGCAGCCATTCGCGCCGGATGGCATCGGATGGGCCGTCGTAGCTGACCACGTCGAAGCGGCAGCTGCGCCGCGCGTGTTGCGGGTGCGCGGCGAGCCAGTGTTGCGCGGCGAGGATCAGTTTCGCCTGCTTGGCCGCGGTGACCGAGGTGGCGGCGTCGCCGTGGCTGGCGCTCTTGCGGTAGCGCACTTCGACGAACACCACGGCGTCGCCATCGCGCATCACCAGATCCAGCTCGCCATGACGGGTGCTGTAGTTGCGCGCGAGCAGCGTGAGACCGGCGCGCAGCAGTTCGGTGCAGGCGCGCTGCTCGAAATCGTCGCCGGCGGCGCGCATCAGTCCGCCGCGGGCTGGAAGGTTCCGCTCGACGGCGAGCTCGACGGCGCCGGCTCGACGCTGGCGGGCGGCGCGTTCGAGGGTGCGTCGTCCAGCTGCAGGCTGCCGCCCAGCGGGCGCGCCAGGCCGTTCTGGAACTGCGCCCAGATCAGCACGCGGCGTACCCGGCCGAACTGGTCGGCGGCAAGCTGACCGCTGGCGCCGGGCACGTAGCTACCCGGGTGCGCGCGTAGCCACTCCAGGTAGGGCACCAGGTTCCATGCGTCCATGCCGAATGCGAACAGCCGCGCCGCGCCACCGCGGGCCGCCGGCAGGCGTGCGGCGATGCCGTCGCGGTTCGGCAGACCCGGCTGGGCGTCGAACAGCCACGGCGCGTCGCAGAATTCCACGCCGTCGAGGTCACGGTTCGCGGCGACGTCGTCGCTGCCCGCGTAGACGTGCGAGGTGGCGATCACCGGCAGGTTCACCTGCGCGATGCGCAATTGCGGCAGCAACAGGCGCGCCTGTTCCGGACGCATGCTGATGAAGATGCCGGCGTCGCTCACCGCGCCGCTGAGAGCGGCTGCTGCCGCGGTGCCGGCGGTCGCCGGTTCGACCGCCGCCGCTGGCGGCGCGTTGGTGCCGGTGGGAAGCTTCAGTCCGGCGATGAGGTCGGCGTAACTGGTGACGCCCGGCGGCAGGGTGACGGTGCCGGCGAGCTCGCCGCCGCGCGCCGCCAGCTCGGCCTTGAACGCGCCGGCGGCACGTTGCGCGAAATCGTCGGTGGAGACCATGGCATAGACCCGGCGCAGGCCGCGTTCGACCATGTGGTCGGCGGCCTGAGCGCCTTCGGTTTCCGGCAGCAGGCCGAATTCGCTGGCATCGCCGGCGGGCAGCTGCTTGTCGTCGGGGTGGTTCAGCGCCAGCAACGGCACCGGCAGTCGCGCCTGGCTGAACACCCCGGCGACTTCACCGCGGGTCAGCGGGCCGACCACCAGCCGCGCGCCGTCGCTGACCGCCTGCTGGTAGGCCTTGACCGCACCGTCGGCGGTGCCCTGGCTGTCGTAGACGCGCACCGAGGGACGTGGCGCGTGGTTGCGCCCGGCGTCGAGATAGGCCGCGAAGAAGCCTTCGCGGATCGCGGTGCTCGCCGCGGCGTAATTGCCGTCGCTGGGCAGCAGCAGGGCGACCTGGCTGGGTGCCTTGTAGCCCTCGCGCACGTTCGCGCCGGCGCCGGGCAGCAGGGTGCCGACCGGCTGCTGCAGGTCCGGCGGCGGCTGGGCCACGGCGACGCCGAGCTGGTTCAGCGCCTCGTTCACCCACGGCAGCATGCGGTCGCCGCGCTGCATCGCGGCGGCGCGCTGCTTGAGCGACTCGACGCCGACCTGGCCCAGCAGGTCGAGGATCTGCTGGCGGTTCTGGGTGTGGTCGTAGCCGCTCAATTGGCCGTCCATCTGCACGCGGGTGCGTGCGGCGCCCCAACGGTCGCCGCTGGCGGCCATCGCGCGGGCACGCCACTCCAGCAGGCGCAGCTGCAGCGCCTGCGGCACGGCGACGTTTGGCTGGGTGGTGAGCCGCAGCGCGGTGGCGGCGTCGTGGCGGTCGAGCGCGAGCTCGGCCTGCAGCAGGTCGAAGCGCAGCGGCTCATCGCCGCTCAGGCGCTGGCGCTTGATCTCGGCCAGCACCGGGGCGACGCGTTCGAGCCGGCCTTCCTCGCGCCATGCCTCGGCGGCCAGCAATCGGTAGCTGTCGGCGTGGCCGCGCGACTGCGCGGCGAGCGCCAGCCAGGCCTGCGCGGCCTGGTCGAACTGGCCCTGCCGGGACAGCGCCTCGGCGCTTTGCGCGGCGGCAAGTTCGGCCGGCGAGCGCGGCGTGTTCGCCGGCACGCAGGCGGCCAGCACCAGTGAAAACAGCAGTGCGATCGCGGCGACGCGCGAGAGGCGCATGAAGCGCATGGGAAATCCCTTGTTCGTCAGGGTCGTCAATGCGCGATCATAGCGGATCGACTTGCCGGCTTACGGCGCAGGAGTTTGCAGATGTCAGCACCATTAGGCTGCTTGTGGGTGGTCGCCACGCCGATCGGCCACCGCGACGACCTGTCCGCACGGGCGATCGAGGCCCTGCGCGCGGTGGCGGTGATCGCCGCCGAGGACACCCGCCACAGCCGGCCGCTGCTGCTGCATCACAACATCGACACGCCGCTGATCGCGCTGCACGAACACAACGAGCGCGACGCGGTGGAGGCGATCGTGCGCCGGATGCAGGGCGGCGAAGCGGTGGCGCTGATCTCCGACGCGGGCACGCCGCTGATCAGCGACCCGGGCTTCCGGCTGGTGCGCGCCGCGCGCGCGGCCGGCATCCGCTGCATCCCGGTGCCGGGCGCCTGCGCGGCGATCGCTGCGCTGTCGGTGGCCGGCCTGCCCAGCGACCGTTTCGTGTTCGAGGGTTTCCTGCCGCCGAAGGCAGCGGCACGGCGCAGCCGGCTGCAGGAGCTGGCGGGCGACGCGCGCACGCTCATCTTCTATGAGTCGTCGCACCGCGTCGCCGAAAGCCTGGCCGACATGCGCGACGTGTTCGGCGCCGAGCGCGAGGCGGTGCTGGCGCGCGAGCTGACCAAGCTGTTCGAGACCGTGCTGGGCGAGCCGCTGGGGTTGCTGGCGGCACGGGTCACCGCCGATCCCGACCAGCAGCGCGGCGAATGCGTGATCCTGGTCGCCGGCCGCGGCGAGGAGGCCGACGCGAAGCTCGCCGAGGGGCGGCGTGTGTTCGCGATCCTGCGCGAAGAACTGCCGCCGGCGAAGGCGGCGAAGCTGGCGGCGGCGATCAGCGGCGCGCCGCGCAGGGCGTTATATGAATCGTGAGGCTGGTTCCGGCGCGCTTTTCCGAATCCCGACTCCCCAATCCCGACTCCCGGCCATTACAATGGCTCCCGGAGTCGGCCGGACAGTCGCGTCGCGCGCAAGCGCATCGAGGAAAGTCCGGGCTCCATAGGGCAGAGTGCCAGGTAACTCCTGGGCAGCGTGAGCTGACGGCCAGTGCAACAGAGAGCAGACCGCCGATGGCCCGCAAGGGCACAGGCAAGGGTGAAAGGGTGCGGTAAGAGCGCACCGCGTACGGGGCCAACGCCGTACGGCACGGTAAACCCCACTCGGAGCAAGACCAAATAGGGGAACGATAACGCGGCCCGCGTTGTTCCCGGGTAGGTTGCTGGAGCCAGGCGGCGACGCCTGGCCGAGAGGAATGACTGTCGCGCCGCAAGGCGTACAGAACCCGGCTTACAGGCCGACTCCACCTCTTCATGCGTTCCTCACCGCTGCGGCCCGTCGCCGCGGCGGTGAGGGGCGTCCGTGTGTGTGAATGGCGATTCATCCCCGAGCGGCGTCACGGTGCCGATCCGGCCGGATTTCATCCGGTCTGGGCTCGCGGTGGTGCATTTGGATTTTTAAAAAATTCCCTGCTATCAAACACCTTGCAGGCGTTCCTGAGAATATGCTGCATGTACGGTCAGCATTCTGCCTTTACTCCTTGATTCACAAGCGAAATTGCCTTGACAGTCTCATAGGGCGAGATTATCGTGGGCTCCAGTGTGAAATCGTGGGTTTTAGTGGAGTCTGCTGACCGTGTTCCAGGGCGAAACCGCCATCACCATCGACGACAAGGGTCGCCTGACCATCCCCACCGCCTATCGGGAGCAGGTGGCGGGCGAGTGCGCGAACCGTCTGGTGCTCACCTACAACCCGTTCGAATCCGGCTGCCTGTGGCTGTTCCCGTACGCGGCGTGGGAGTTGGTGCGCGACCAGGTCAATGCGCTGTCCAAGGTGGTCAAGGCGCATCGCGACATGCAGATGAAGCTGGTCGGCGCAGCCGCCGTGGTCGAGCCCGATTCGGCGTCGCGGGTGTTGCTGCCGGCCAGCCAGCGTGCCACCACCGGCATCGAGAAGAAGGCGGTGCTGCTGGGCATGGGCGACAAGTTCGAGCTGTGGAGCGAGCAGGAGCACCTGAAGAAGATCCGCCAGACCATCGGCGAAGGCGAGATCACACAGGCAATGGCGGAATTGCGCCTGTAAGGCGCGATCGGCATGTGGGCGGGACGGGAACGGGAGTGCGGCATGGCCGAGCAGCAGTTGCGGCACATCCCGGTGATGCTGGGTGAAGCAGTGGAGGGACTCGCCGTGCATGCGGGCGGGCGCTATCTCGATGGAACCTTCGGTCGCGGCGGTCACGCCCGCGCGGTGCTGTCGCGCCTGGGTCCCGACGGCCGGCTGCTGCTGATGGACCGCGATCCCGCTGCGATTGCCGCCGCGCAGGCCGAATTCGCGGGCGATCCGCGCGTGGCGATTCGCCACGCGAATTTCTCCAGCCTGGCCGAGTGGGACGAGACCGCGGCCGGCCTCGACGGCGTGTTGCTCGACCTCGGCGTGTCCTCGCCGCAGCTGGACGAGGCCGCGCGCGGCTTCAGTTTCATGGCCGATGCGCCGCTGGACATGCGCATGGATCCCAGTCAGGGCGAGAGCGCGGCGGAGTTCCTGGCCCACGCCAGCGAGCGCGAGATCGCCGACGTGCTGTGGCACTTCGGCGAGGAGCGCCACAGCCGGCGCATCGCCCGCGCCATCGTGGCCGACCGCGAGGCCACCCCGTTCACCCGCACCGGCCAGCTGGCCGCGCTGATCGAGCGCGTGGTCGGGCGGCGCGAGCCGGGCAAGCATCCGGCCACGCGCAGCTTCCAGGCGCTGCGCATCCGCGTGAACGGCGAACTGGATGCCCTGCAGCAGGGCTTGAATGCCGCACTGGAACGACTCAAGCCCGGCGGCCGGCTGGCGGTGATCAGCTTCCACTCGCTGGAAGACCGCGCGGTGAAGCTGTTCATCCGCGATCACTCCGGCCGCGTGCAGAACAGCCGCCGCGGGCCGCCGGTGCCGGCCGCGCCGGCGCAACTGGCGGCGGTCGGCAAGGCGCAGTTTCCGTCCGACGCCGAGCAGGCGGCGAACCCGCGCTCGCGTTCGGCGGTGCTGCGCGTGGCGGAGAAACTTGCGGCGGAGGGCCGCGCATGAAGGTACTCGGCGCCCTGTGCCTGCTGATGCTGCTGGTCGCGGTGCTGGCCAGCGCGCTCGGCGTGGTGTGGACGCGCCACGAGAGCCGCGTGCTGTTCGTCAGCCTGACCGCGCTGCAGAACCAGCGCGACGAGCTGAACATCGAATACGGCAAACTCGAACTGGAGCAGGCCACCTACGCCGAACCGCGGCGCATCGACGACGAGGCCCGGCAGAAGCTGGGCATGGTCGATCCGCGCCCGCAAGACATCCGGCTGCTGCGATGAGTTGGCGCAACCTCAACACTCCCGCACAGACCGCCAGCCGCCGTCGCGGCGCCGGCCCCAGCGCGCGCCGACGCATGGTGGTGGTGGTCGGCCTGCTCGGCCTGGTCTCGGCCGGCCTGGTCGCACGTGCGTTCGACCTGCAGGTGGTGCGCAAACAGTTCTACCAGCGCCAGGGCGATGCGCGCTTCCTGCGCGAGATGCCGATTCCGGTGTCGCGCGGCACCATCTTCGACCGCAACGGCGAGCCGCTGGCGGTGTCGACGCCGATGATGTCGATCTGGGCGAACCCGGCCGAGGTGCTCGACAGCGACGAGCGCATCCCCGCGCTGGCGCAGGCACTGGGCGTGGACGCGGACGGCCTGAAGGCGCAGCTGGCGCAGCGCTCGGACCGCGAGTTCGTCTACCTGCGCCGGCAGATGGCGCCGGCCGCGGCGCAGGCCGTGCTGGACCTGGGCATTCCCGGCATCAACGGCCAGCGCGAGTTCAAGCGCTACTACCCGTCCGGCGAAGTGACCGCGCACGTGCTCGGCTTCACCAACATCGACGACCGCGGCCAGGAAGGCCTGGAACTGGCCTACGACGACTGGCTGGCCGGCAAGCCCGGCGCCAAGCGCGTCATCCGCGACCGCATGGGCCACGTGGTCGAGGACATCGAGCAGGTGCGCGCGCCCAAGCCGGGGCAGAACCTCACGCTCAGCATCGACCGCCGCATCCAGTTCCTCGCCTACAGCGAACTGAAAAACGCGCTGGAGAAATCGCAGGCCGATTCCGGCTCGATCGTGGTGCTCGACGTGAAGACCGGCGAAGTGCTGGCGATGGCCAACCTGCCCACCTACAACCCGAACGCGCTCGGCGGCAGCAAGCCGGGCCAGCGGCGCAACCGGGCGATGACCGACGTGCTCGAGCCGGGCTCCACCGTCAAGCCGATCCTGATGGCGGCGGCGCTGTCCAGCGGCAAGTACACGCCGACCAGCCCGATCATCGACACCACCGGCGGGCACTGGTATTTCCAGGGCCACGACATCCACGACACGCACAACTACGGGCTGCTCACGCCGACCGGGGTGATCACCAAGTCCAGCAACGTGGGCGCGGCGCGCATCGCCATGACGCTAGACACCACGCTGATGTACGACACCTACCGCGCGTTCGGCTTCGGCAACAGCACCGAGAGCGGCTTCCCTGGCGAGGCCGCCGGTTCGTTGCGCATCGGCCGCAGCTGGCGTCCGCTGGAGAAGGCCATCCTCGGCTACGGCTACGGCCTCAACGTGACCGTGCTGCAGCTGGTCAACGCCTACGCCACCATCGCCGACGGCGGCGTGATGCACAGCCCGAGCTTCATCAAGGGCGGCGACGCCACCGCCAAGCAGATCATTTCGCCGGAAGTGGCGGGCCAGCTGCTGCGCATGATGGAGACGGTGACCGGGCCGGGCAGCACCGGCACGCTGGCGCGCATCGCCAACTACAGCGTGGCCGGCAAGACCGGCACCGCGCACAAGGCCAGCGTCGGCGGCTACGCCAAGAGCAACTACACCTCGGCGTTCGCCGGCATCGTGCCGGCGTCGAACCCGCGCCTGGCCGCGGTGGTGGTGATCGACAACCCGCAGAAGGGCAGCTACTACGGTGGCACGGTGTCCGGGCCGGTGTTCTCCAGGGTGATGGAAGGTGCGTTGCGCCTGCTCGACGTGCCGCCGGACAACATCGGTCGCTGGTATGTCGGCGGCCCGCTGCAGAACGTCGACGGCCTGGTGGGCAGCAAGCCGCCGGTCGATGCGCCGATCGACGACGCCCCGGTCGACGAGGACACGCCATGAGCACCGGCCACCTCGACCAGTTGCTGCTGGGCATCGCCGATGCGCCGATCGCCGCCGCGCCGGATGCCGGCCGCATCGTGGTGTCCGGCCTGAGCCTCGATTCGCGCCGGGTGCGCCGCGGCGACGCGTTCTTCGCCCTGCGCGGCAGCCAGGCGCACGGCATCAGCTTCGCCGCCGGCGCCGAGCAGCGCGGCGCGCGGGTGGTGCTGGCCGAGGCACCCGCACCCGCCAAGGTCGAGCCGCTGGAGGTTCCCGTGCTGTGGATCGACGACCTGCATGGCCAGGTCAGCGAGATCGCCGCACGTTTCTACGAGCGCCCCAGCGAGTCGATGCGGATGGTCGGCGTCACCGGCACCAACGGCAAGACCTCGTGCGTGCAGCTCCTGGCACAGGCGCTGACCCTGCTCGGCCATCGCGCAGCCTCGATCGGCACGCTCGGCGCCGGTGTGCACGGCCAACTGCACGAAGGCGAGCGCACCACCCCCGACGCGGTGACGGTGCAGGAGTTGCTGGCGGAGTTCCGCGCTGCGCAGGTCAGCCACGTCGCGATGGAGGTGTCCTCGCACGCGCTGGAGCAGGGCCGCGTGGCGGCGGTGGATTACGAGGTGGCCGCGTTCACCAACCTCACCCGCGACCACCTGGACTACCACGGCAGCATGGAAGCCTACGGTGCGGCGAAAGCGAAGCTGTTCGCCTGGCCGGGCCTGCGCAGCGCAGTGATCAACATCGACGATACGTTCGGTCGCGAGCTGGCGACGCAGCTGCTGGCCGGCGTGCAGCGCCTGCGCTTCAGCATGGCCGACGACGGCGAGGCGGAGATCGCCGCCAGCGCGATCGTCACCTCGGCCGAAGGGCTGGCGTTCCAGCTGCGCACGCCGTGGGGCACGCGGGCCGTGCGCAGCCATCTGATCGGCCGCTTCAACGTGGCCAACCTGCTCGCCGTGGTGGGCTGCCTCGGCGCGCTGGGCGAGCCGTTCGCGCGCATTGTCGAGGCGCTCGAGCAGCTGCAGCCGGTGAACGGGCGGATGAGCCGGCTCGGCGGCGTGCATGGCCAGCCGCTGGTGGTGGTCGACTACGCACACACGCCGGATGCGCTGGAACAGGCGCTAGCTGCGGTGCGCGCGCATTGCGCCGGCAAGCTGATCTGCGTGTTCGGCTGCGGCGGCGAGCGCGACGCCGGCAAGCGCCCGCTGATGGGCGCGATCGCGGCGCGGCTGGCCGACGTGGCGATCGTCACCGACGACAACCCGCGCGGCGAGGATGGCGACGCGATCGTGGCGCAGATCGTGGCCGGCATGGCCGCCGCGCGCGCGATGACGGTGGAGCGCGACCGTGCGCTGGCGATCGCCGACGCGCTGCAGCTGGCGCACGCCGGCGACGTCGTGCTGATCGCCGGCAAGGGTCACGAAACCTACCAGGACGGCGCCACCGGCAAGCGCCCGTTCGACGATCTGGCGGTGGCGCGTGCCGTGCTGGAACGGATCGGCGGGGAGGCACGCCCATGATGCAGCTCGCCGCCATTGCGCTGTGGACCCACGGCCGCCTGCTCGGCGCCGACGTCGAGGTGACCGGCGTCGCCATCGACACGCGCAGGCTCGAGCCCGGCGACTTGTTCGTGGCGATCAAGGGCGAGCGGGCTGATGGCCACGATTACCTGGCCGAAGCCGCCACGCGCGGCGCGGTCGCCGCGCTGGTCACGCGCAAGGTCGACAGCGCGCTGCCGCAGGTACTGGTGGGCAGCACCGAACTGGCCCTCGGCGACCTGGCCAGCGCGGTGCGCGCGCAGCGCAACGTGCGCGTGGTCGGCATCACCGGCTCCAACGGCAAGACCACGGTGAAGACGCTGGTCGCCTCGATCCTGTCGCGGCACGGTCGCACCCACGTCAGCGAGGGCAACTTCAACAACGAGCTGGGCCTGCCGCTGAGCCTGCTGGCGATGCCGCCGGACACCGAATACGCGGTGTTCGAGATGGGTGCCGGCAAACCGGGCGACATCGCCTACCTGGCTGCCATCGCGCGGCCCGATATCGGCCTCGTCACGCTCATCGCGCCGGCGCATCTTGCGCGCATGGGCAGCATCGAAGGCGTGGCCGAGACCAAGGGCGCGCTGTACCAGGCGTTGCCGGCCGACGGCGTGGCGATCATCAATGCCGACGACGCGTTCGCCAGCTTCTTCACCGGCCTGGCCGGCGCGCGCAAGGTGCTGCGCTTCGGCCTGGAGCAACCGGCCGACATCGGCGCCGGCATCGTCGAGCAACGCGTGGACGGCTCGCGTTTCGTGCTGCATACGCCGCAAGGCGACGCCGGGGTGGCGCTGCCACTGCCTGGCCGCCACAACATCGCCAACGCTCTGGCGGCGACGGCGGTAGCGCTGGCGCTTGAGGTGCCGCTGGCCACCATCGTGGCCGGGCTGGAGCAGGTGCCCAGCGTGGCCGGCCGCCTGCGCCGCGAGACGATGGCCGGCGGCTGGACCCTGATCGACGACAGCTACAACGCGAACCCCGGCTCGATGGCGGCAGCGATCGACACCCTGCTGCTGGCCGCCGGCGAACGCTGGCTGGTGCTGGGCGACATGGCCGAGCTGGGCGCGGATGCGCGCGCATTGCATGCCGGCATCGGCACGCGTGCGCGCGAGCGCGGGGTCGAGCGGCTGTTCGCGGTGGGCCCGTTCGGCACGGCCACGGTCGAGGCGTTCGGCGCCGGCGGCACGCATTTCGACGACAAGGCCGCGTTGATCGCTGCGCTGCGGACGCAGCTGCACGCGGGCGTCACCTGCCTGGTGAAGGGTTCGCGCTCGGCCGGCATGGAGCAGGTGGTGGCGGCGCTAGGCGGTCATCCGGGCACGGCCGGCAAGAACGAAGGGGGTGCGTCCGATGCTGCTTGAACTGACCGACTGGATGGCACGGCACTTCACCGCGCTGCATCTGTTCCAGTACATCACCTTCCGTACGATCATGGCCGCGCTCACCGCGCTGGCGCTGTCGCTGCTGTGCGGGCCGTGGCTGATCAACCGGCTGGCCGCGCTGAAGGCCGGCCAGGTGGTGCGCAGCGACGGCCCGCAGACGCACCTGGTCAAGGCCGGCACGCCGACCATGGGTGGCGTGATGATCCTGCTCTCGGTCACCGTCGCCACCCTGCTGTGGGCCGACCTGCACAACCGCTACGTGTGGGTGGTGCTGGCGGTGCTGCTGAGCTTCGGCGCGATCGGCTTCTACGACGACTACCGCAAGCTGGTGCTGAAGGACAGCCGCGGCCTGGCCAGCCGCTGGAAATACTTCTGGCAGTCGGTGTTCGGCCTCGGCGCGGCGCTGTTCCTCTACCACACCGCTCAGCTGCCCGCGGAGACCGCGCTGTACGTGCCGCTGTTCAAGCACGTGGTGTTGCCGCTGGGGCTGTTCTTCGTGGTGATCACCTATTTCATGATCGTGGGCTTCTCCAACGCGGTGAACCTCACCGACGGGCTGGACGGGCTGGCAATCATGCCCACCGTGCTGGTCTCCGGCGCGCTCGGCGTGTTCGCCTATCTGGCCGGCAACAAGGTGTTTTCCGAATACCTGGGCATCCCCTCGATTCCCGGCGCGGGCGAGCTGGCGATCTTCACCGGCGCGCTGGCCGGCGCGGGGCTCGGCTTCCTGTGGTTCAACACCTATCCGGCGCAGGTGTTCATGGGCGACGTCGGCGCGCTGGCGATGGGCGCGGCGCTGGGTTGCGTGGCGGTGATCGTGCGCCAGGAGGTCGTGCTGCTGGTGATGGGCGGCGTGTTCGTGATGGAAACCGCCTCGGTGATGATCCAGGTGGCGAGCTTCAAGCTCACCGGCAAGCGCGTGTTCCGCATGGCGCCGATCCACCACCACTTCGAATTGAAGGGCTGGCCCGAACCTCGCGTGATCGTGCGCTTCTGGATCATCTCCGTGGTGCTGGTGCTGATCGGCCTTGCCACGTTGAAGGTGCGCTGATGCCGATCTTCGACGCTACCAGCCAGGCCAAACGCCGCAGCGGACCGCGCGGCAGCTTCGACCTGTGGCTGCTGGTCGCGCTGATCGGGCTGGCCAGCGTGGGCGTGGTGATGGTGACGTCCAGCTCGATCGCGGTGGCGGACAGCCAGCACCTCGGCGCGTTCTATTTCCTGAAGAAGCACCTGCTGTTCCTCGGCCTGGGCCTGTTCGCGGCCGGCCTGGCCATGCGCACCGAGCTGAAGCTGCTGGAAAAATATGCGTTCCCGCTGCTGGCGCTGGCGTTCCTGATGCTGCTGGCGGTGTTCGTGCCGCACCTCGGCATGCGCATCAATGGCGCGCGGCGCTGGCTGAACCTGCTGGTCACCACGTTCCAGCCGGTCGAGGCGGTAAAACTCATTCTGGTGGTCTATGTCGCCAGTTACCTGGTGCGCCACCGCGAAAATGTGGAAACGAAATTCCTGGGCCTGTTCAAGCCGGTGCTGGTCGCCGGCATGATCGTGCTGCTGCTGCTGGCGCAGCCGGACTTCGGCTCGGCTACGCTGGTGATCGCGGTGACCATCGCGATGGTCTGGCTGGGTGGCGCGCGGCCGATCTTCCTGTTCCTGATGGGTCTGCCGCTGATGCCGCTGCTGTACGTGGCGGCGACCGGCGAGAGCTACCGCATGAAGCGGCTGACTTCGTTCATGGACCCGTGGAAGGATCCGTTCAACGACGGCTTCCAGCTGACCCAGTCGCTGATGGCGATCGGCCGCGGCGAATGGACCGGGGTGGGCCTGGGCTCCAGCGTGCTCAAGCTGTCCTACCTGCCGGAGGCGCATACCGACTTCATCTTTGCGGTGATCGGCGAGGAACTGGGCCTGGCCGGCGTGCTGCTGGTGATCGGCCTGTTCGGCCTGGCGGTGGGGCGCGGCCTGTACCTGGGCCTGAAGGGTGTCGAGGTGGGCCAGCGCTTTGCCGGCTACGTCGCGTTCGGCGTCTCGCTGATGCTGGCGATGCAGGCGTTCGTATCGGTTGGCGTGAACCTGGGCGCGCTGCCGACCAAGGGACTGACCCTGCCGCTGATCAGCTACGGCGGCTCGTCGATGGTACTGACCTGCGCCATGGCCGGCGTGCTGCTGCGCGCCACCTGGGAGATCAACCGCGCGCTGGACGCGCGGCAGATGGCCACGCGGATGCCGGCGGCGGTCGCCGCGGCCGATGCAAACGTCGCGGCGAAGCCGCGCGAGGCGGTGGCTGCATGAACACGCAAGCACCCGTGCTGATCATGGCCGGCGGCACCGGCGGCCACATCTTCCCTGGCCTGGCCGTGGCCGAGTGCCTGCGCGCGCAGGGCGTGCCGGTGGTGTGGCTGGGCGCAGTCGGCGGGATGGAGACGAAGGTGGTGCCGGCGCAGCGGATCGAACTGCACACGGTGGCGGTCGGCGGCTTGCGCGGCAAGGGCATCAGGACCCGGCTGCTGGCGCCGCTGATGCTGCTGCGCGCGCTGTTCGCCTCGCTGGCCGTGCTGCGCCAGGTGCAGCCGCGCAGCGTATTGTCGATGGGTGGTTACGTGGCCGGTCCCGGCGGCCTCGCCGCGTGGCTGTTGCGCCGGCCGCTGCTGGTGCACGAGCAGAATCGCGTGGCCGGGTTCACCAACCGCAAGCTGGCCGGACTGGCGAAACGCGTGCTGGCCGGTTTCGCCAACGCGTTGCCGCGGGCCGAGTGGGTCGGCAACCCGGTGCGCGAGGCGATCGCGGCGCTGCCGCCGCCCGCCCAGCGCATGGTCGGGCGCGACGGCAAGCCGCGTCTGCTGGTGCTGGGCGGCAGCCTCGGCGCCCGTGCGCTGAACCTGGCGCTGCCGCAGGCGCTGGCCCAACTGACCCCGGCCCAGCGTCCCGAGGTGCTGCACCAGTGCGGCAGCCGCGGTCTCGACGAAGCGCGTGAGGCGTATGCGAAAGCCGGCGTCGAGGCGCAGGTGGTGGCCTTCATCGACGACATGGCGGGCACTTACGGTTGGGCCGATCTGGCCGTCTGCCGCGCCGGCGCGCTGACCCTGGCCGAGCTGGCCGCGGCCGGGTTGGGTGCCGTGCTGGTGCCGTTCCCGCACGCGGTGGACGACCACCAGACGCGCAACGCCGAAGTACTGATGGCGGCCGGTGCCGCCGAACTGATGCAGGAGAACGAACTGGACGTACAGATACTGGCGCAGCGGCTGGCCTTGCTGCTGGGTGACCGCCACCGCCTGCTGGCGATGGCCGAAGCCGCGCGCACGCTGGCCAAACCCGACGCGGCGCAGGTCATCGCGCGCGCTTGCCTGGAGGTGGCCGCATGACGCCGCGTCGCCTGCACGCCCATGAGGACCCGATGAGCACGTTCCGCCGGGTGCACTTCATCGGCATCGGCGGCGTCGGCATGAGCGGCATCGCCGAGGTGCTGCACAACCTCGGCTACGCGGTGTCCGGTTCCGACCGCGCCAACTCGCCGACCGCGCAGCGGCTGCAGCAGCTGGGCATCGTCGTGCACGTCGGGCACGCGGTGGAAAACATCGGCGACGCCGACGTGGTGGTGACCTCCAGCGCGATCAAGCAGGACAACCCGGAGCTGGTCGCGGCCCGCGAAGCGCGCATCCCGGTGATCCCGCGTGCGGAGATGCTGGGCGAACTGATGCGTTTCCGCCGCGGCGTGGCGATCGCCGGTACCCACGGCAAGACCACCACCACCAGCCTCACCGCCAGCGTGCTGGCCGAGGCCGGCTACGACCCGACCTTCGTGATCGGCGGCCAGCTCAACGCGGCCGGCGCGAACGCCCGGCTGGGCAGCGGCCAGTACCTGGTCGCCGAGGCCGACGAATCCGATGGCTCGTTCCTGCTGCTGTCGCCGGTGATCGCCGCGGTCACCAACATCGACGCCGACCACCTGGAGAACTACCACGGCGATTTCGCCGAGGTGAAGAAGGCGTTTGCCGACTTCCTGCACCGGCTGCCGTTCTACGGTCTGGCCGTGTTGTGCGTGGACGATCCCGAAGTGGCCGTACTGGCGAAGTCCACCACGCGCCGCGTGATGACCTACGGCATCGACGCCGCCGACGCCGACGTGCGCGCGCGCAACGTGAGCCAGCACGGCTTCGAGATGCACTTCGAGCTGCTGCTGCCGGGTCGCGACGCGGCGCTGCCGGTGAAGCTCAACCTGCCGGGCCGGCACAACGTGCTGAACGCGCTGGCCGCGTCCGCGATCGGCTGGCAGCTGGGCGTGGAGGCGGAGGCGCTGGCGCGTGCGCTGGAGAACTTCCAGGGCGTCGGCCGGCGCTTTCACCGGCGCGGCGAGATCGCGCTGGACCAGGGCAGCGTGCTGCTGGTCGACGACTACGGCCACCATCCGCGCGAGCTGGCCGCGGTGTTCGCCGCCGCCCGCGGCGGCTGGCCCGGGCGCCGGCTGGTGGTCGGTTTCCAGCCGCACCGCTACAGCCGCACGCGCGACCTGCTGGACGACTTCGCCAATGTGCTGGCCGAGGTCGACGTGTTGGTGCTGACCGATGTCTACCCGGCCGGCGAGGCGCCGATCGCCGGCGCCGACGGCCGCGCGCTGGCGCGTGCGGTGCGCGCGCGCGGCAAGGTCGATCCGGTGCTGGTCGAGCATCCGCGCGAGCTCAAGGAAACCCTGCCGGCGCTGCTGCGCGACGGCGACCTGCTGCTGCTGCTCGGCGCCGGCGACATCGGCGCGGCAGCGGTGGAGCTGGCCCAGCTCGGCAATCTGAGGACGCACAAGTGAGCATGAAGGTGACCGTGGACAAAATCAGCGATCCAGCCCGGTTCGGTCGCGTCGCCGTGGTGATGGGCGGCAGCTCGGCCGAGCGTGAAGTCTCGCTGGATTCCGGCCGCAACGTGCTGGAAGCGCTCCAGGCGCGCGGCGTGGACGCGCATGCGGTCGACGGTATCCCGGCGCTGCTCGATGCGCTGCGCAGCGAACGCTTCGCGCGCGTGTTCAACATCCTGCACGGCCAGCACGGCGGCGGCGAGGACGGCGTGCTGCAGGGTGCGCTGGAGGCGTTGAACGTGCCGTACACCGGCTCGGGCGTGCTCGGCTCAGCGCTGTCGATGGACAAGCCGCGTTCGAAGCGGGTGTGGCAGTCGCTCGGCCTGCCGACGCCGAAGTTCGTGGCCTTGCCGCGTGGCGCCGACGTGCATGCGGCGGCGAAGCAGGTCGGCTTTCCGCTGATCGTGAAGCCGGCCTGCGAGGGTTCCAGCGTGGGCGTCACCCGCGTGTTCGAGGAAGCGCAGCTGGATCAGGCAGTAGAACTGGCGGCGCGGTATCCGGGCGACCTGCTGATGGAAACCCTGATCGAGGGCGACGAGCTGACCGTCGGCATCCTCGGCCGCGAGGTGCTGCCCAGCATCCACATCGTGCCGAAGGGTGCGTTCTACGACTACAACGCGAAGTACATCGCCGAGGACACGCTGTACCTGTGCCCCGGCCTGGAAGGCGATGCCGAGGCCGAGCTGCGCGCGCTGGCGCTGGCCGCGTTCGATGCACTGGGTTGCCAGGGTTGGGGCCGTGTCGACGTGATGCGCGACCGGCAGGGCCGCAACTGGCTGCTGGAAGTGAACACCGCGCCGGGCATGACCTCGCACTCGCTGGTGCCGAAGGCGGCCAAGGCGGCTGGCATCGACTACCAGGAACTGTGCTGGCGCGTACTGGAAACCAGTTTCCGGGAGGGCCTGTGAAGGGAACCGTCCGCCCCGTCGCCTGGTGCCTCGCCATCGCGCTGGTCGCGCTGCCGATCGTCGGCGTGCTGCGCGGCTGGTTTGCGGCCGGGCGCTGGCCGGTGACCCGGCTGACGGTGCAGGCCGAGTTCAAGCACGTCAGCGCGGACGACATCCGCGCCGCGGTGCGGCCGCGCCTGGGCAAGGGTTTCTTCGCGCTGGATCTGGATGCGGTGCAGAAGGCCGTCGCCGCGCTGCCGTGGGTGGAGTCGGTCGAGGCGCGCAAGCGCTGGCCGGACACCTTGCAGTTGCGCATCTACGAGCGCCAGCCGTTCGCCCGCTGGAACGACAAGCAGCTGATCAGCCGGCAGGGGCTGGTGTTCGAGGCGCCGGGCATGGATGGCGTCGGCGCGCTGCCGAGCCTGCATGGCCCGGATGCACGGCTGGCCGAGGTGGTCAGCTTCTATGCGGAAACCCGCAAGGCCTTAGCCGGCACCCACCTGCAGGTCACCGGCGTGGCACTGACCGAACGCGGCAGCTGGAGCGTGGGCATGGCCGACGGCGCGCAGATCGTGATCGGCGACCGCGAGTACGCCGGGCGCCGGCTGCGCCGCTTCCTCGACGTCTACCCGCAGCTGATCGCCGGCCACACCGACGGCTTCGCCTATGCCGATCTTCGCTACACCAATGGATTCGCCGTGCGCTGGCCGCCGACGGCCGCCGTCAACGCTGGAGGTTCGCCCCGCTCATGAAGCCGCGCAATGACAAGCAATTGGTAGTGGGGCTCGACATCGGCACCTCGAAGGTGGTGGCGATCGTCGGCGAGTACGAGCCGGGCGAACCGATCACCGTGATCGGCATCGGCACCCACGTCTCGCGCGGCATGAAGCGCGGCTCGGTGGTCGACATCGAGTCGACCGTGCACTCGATCCAGCGCGCGGTGGAGGAAGCCGAACTGATGGCCGGCTGCGACATCCGCTCGGTCTACGCCTCGATCTCCGGCAGCCACCTGGAAACCCGCAACTCGCACGGCAACGCGGCGATCCGCGACCGCGAAGTCACCGCCAGCGACCTCGAGCAGGTGCTGGAGGCGGCCAGCGCGGTGGCGATCCCGGCCGACCGCAAGGTGCTCTACAAGGAGTCGCAGGAATACCGCATCGACGGCCAGGACGGCATCCGTGCGCCGATCGGCATGAGCGGCGTGCGGCTGGAGGCGAACGTGCACCTGGTCACCGGCGCAGCGGCGGCGGTGCAGAACGTCACCAAGTGCATCCAGCGTTGCGGCCTCACCGTGGACGAGCTGGTGCCGTCGGCCGTCGCCAGCGCGAAGGCGGTGCTGACCGACGACGAGCGCGAGCTGGGCGTGTGCCTGGTCGACATCGGCGCCGGCACCACCGACATCGCGATCTACACCCAGGGCTCGATCCGCTACACCGCCTCGCTGCCGGTCGGCGGCGACCAGGTCACCAGCGACATCGCCTACGGCGTGCACACGCCGACCGCGCACGCGGAGGAGATCAAGATCAAGTACGCCTGCGCGCAGACCGGGCTGGCGCACGCCGAGGAAACCATCCAGGTGCCCAGCGTGGGCGATCGCCCGCCGCGCCGGCTGGCGCGGCAGTCGCTGGCGCAGAGCGTGCAGGCGCGCTACGAGGAAATCTTCGAGATGGTGCAGGACCAGCTGCGCCGCTCCGGCTACGAGAGCCTGGTCGCCGCCGGCGTGGTGCTGACCGGCGGCGCGTCGAAGATGGAAGGCGCGCTGGAGCTGGCCGAGGAGATCTTCCACAAGATGGTGCGCATCGGCGTGCCGCAGCAGATCGAGGGCCTCGGCGAAGTCGTCTCCAGCCCGCTGCACGCCACCGGCGTGGGCCTGCTGCTGCACGGTGCACGCGCCGGCGGCACCCGCGTGGGCGGTTCGGGCGGCGGCAGCGTCGGCGGTCTGGTCGGCAAGTTGCGCGGCTGGCTCACCAGGAACTTTTGAGCAACACGGATCCGGCGGCGCAGGAGGCGACGCCACGGGCGGAGGGATATCCACCCACCACCATGAACCGACAGGAGTCGCCCTTCATGGTTAAAACGACAACAACTCTACGGAGGACGGGAAATGTTTGAACTGATCGATAAACTCGCACCCAATGCAGTCATCAAGGTGATCGGCGTGGGCGGCGGCGGCGGCAATGCCGTGGCGCACATGCTGAATGCCAACATCGAAGGCGTGGAATTCGTCGTCGCCAACACCGATGCGCAGGCGATGAGCAGCTGCGGCTCGCGGACCCACCTGCAACTGGGTGGCAACGTGACCAAGGGCCTCGGCGCCGGCGCCAATCCCGAGGTCGGCCGGCAGGCCGCGCTGGAGGACCGTGAGCGCATCGAGGCGATGCTGGAAGGCGCCGACATGGTGTTCATCACCGCCGGCATGGGCGGCGGCACCGGCACCGGCGCGGCGCCGGTGGTGGCGCAGCTGGCCAAGGAAAAGGGCATCCTGACGGTCGCCGTCGTCACCAAGCCGTTCCCGTTCGAGGGCCGTCGGCGCATGCAGGTCGCGCTGAAGGGCATCGAGGACCTGTCGCAGCACGTCGACTCGCTGATCACCGTGCCGAACGAGAAGCTGCTCAGCGTGCTCGGTCGCGAGGTCACCCTGCTCAACGCGTTCAAGGCCGCCAACGACGTGCTGCAGGGCGCCGTGCAGGGC
This sequence comes from Rhodanobacter sp. OR87, assembly GCF_000473345.1. Classification (NCBI taxonomy): domain Bacteria; kingdom Pseudomonadati; phylum Pseudomonadota; class Gammaproteobacteria; order Lysobacterales; family Rhodanobacteraceae; genus Rhodanobacter; species Rhodanobacter sp. OR87. The sequence goes on along the minus strand of NZ_AXBJ01000005.1, from coordinate 42,932 downwards.
ATCGCCGACCTGATCACCGCGCCCGGCCTGATCAACGTCGACTTTGCCGACGTGCGCACCGTGATGTCGGAGATGGGCCTGGCCATGATGGGCTCGGGTACCGCCCGCGGCGACGACCGTGCCCAGGCGGCGGCCGAGGCGGCGATCAAGAACCCGCTGCTGGAGGACGTCAACCTCAACGGCGCCTGCGGCATCCTGGTCAACGTCACCGCCGGTCCGAACCTGACCATGCGCGAGTTCGACGAGATCGGCCGTATCATCCACGACTTCGCCAGCGAAGACGCCACCGTGGTGATGGGTACCTCGCTCGACCCGGAGATGAAGGACGACGTGCGGGTCACCGTGGTCGCCACCGGCCTCAACCGGGCGATGGCCTCGCGCCAGCAGCCGCCGATCCGCATGGTCGAGACCCAGCAGGTGCAGATGCGGCCGCGCCCGGTGGTGCTGCGTACCGGTACCGGCAACGAGGTGGTCGACTACGCACAGCCGGACATCACGGTCAGCCACGGCCGTGCGGAACCCGCGGCGCCGGCGAAGAATGCCGAGCCGGGCTTCGATTACCTGGATATCCCGGCGTTCCTGCGCCGCCAGGCCGACTGATGGTCCACTGACTTTTGACAGCTTGCACAAGTTAAGGAGATGCGAAAGTATTGAACGAACGCCCGTTGGGTCAGTCACTACTCCCATCGTGCCGTGCCGCCGGCCATCGGCCGGGTCGCGTGCTGCGCGGGGGTGTCGAGACCAGCCATCGGGCAGGCCGTTCGCCGCTTTGCAGCAGCAAGACTGTGCGTCGGGATGGCGCACGGCCAGTCGACGCGGCTTGGCTCGCAGCGACCGGCCCGATACCCCGTGCCGGATTCCCGTCCCAGGCACGGGGTGTCGTGTCGAACCATCGCCTCATCGGGAAAGCCGCAACGGACGTGTCAGCTTTCAAGGATGAAAGAAACATGAAGGCTTAATCAGACTGTACGGTACGGTTTGCTTTTATCACAGGTTAAAACTGTGTTAGCATCCGCCCCTGATTGGCTGCTGCCTACACAGGTACCAACTACGATGATCAAGCAGCGTACGCTTAAGAACGTCATCCGGGCGACCGGCGTCGGTCTGCATACGGGTGACAAGGTGTACATGACCTTGCGCCCCGCGGCGCCGAATACGGGCATCGTGTTCCGCCGTACCGACCTGACCCCGCCGGTGGACATCCGCGCGCGCGAGGACAATGTCGGTGATACCCGGCTGTCGACCACGCTGGCCGATGGCGACGTGCGCGTCTCCACGGTCGAGCACCTGCTCTCGGCGATGGCGGGCTTGGGCATCGACAATGCCTACGTCGACCTGTCCGCGCCGGAAGTGCCGATCATGGACGGCAGCGCCGGTCCGTTCGTGTTCCTGCTGCAATCCGCCGGCATCGAGGAACAGAACGTCGCCAAGCGCTTCATCCGCATCAAGAAGCCGGTGAAGGTGCAGGAAGGCGACAAGTGGGCCAGCTTCGAACCGTTCGAAGGCTTCAAGGTCGGCTTCTCGATCGACTTCAACCACCCGATCATCAGCCAGCGCACCTCGCGTGCCGAGATCGACTTCTCCACCACGTCTTTCGTCAAGGAAGTGAGCCGGGCACGTACCTTCGGCTTCATGCGCGACATCGAGATGCTGCGCGAGCACAACCTGGCGCTGGGCGGCTCGATGGACAACGCGGTGGTGCTGGACGACTACCGCGTCTTGAATGAAGACGGCCTGCGCTACGAGGACGAGTTCGTCAAGCACAAGATCCTGGACGCGATCGGCGACCTGTACCTGCTCGGCCACAGCCTGATCGGCGCCTATCACGCGCACAAGTCCGGTCATGAGCTGAACAACAAGCTGCTGCGCACCCTGATGGCCGATGCCTCGGCCTGGGAAGAGGTCAGCTATCAGGACGATCCGGCCACCTCGCCGATCTCCTATGCCCACCCTGCGCAGGCCATCTGAGCCGGCTGCGGCCCGACTTCCGCTAGTTCCTCACAAGGAAAACGGCCCCGTCGCGAGACGGGGCCGTTTTTTTGTGGCGCAAATCACGTTCGGTAGGCGCGGCGCTTCACGCCTCCGCGACATGGCGGATTACTCCTTAACAAATGGCGTGCTATAAAACCGTCCGCGGCATGCAGACCAGCATCATCACTCGGTGCCGCGCAAGGGGGAATCAGCGGTTTCGGCGAAGGACGCCAGCTCAAGGAACAGCGCCCGCAACTCGGGGTCTGTGAATGATGCGGCGGCGGCCCTGAGGTGGGCGGCGGCGGCAGGCGAAAGCGGTTTCGACCGGTCCGGCGCGGTGGCGGCGGGTGCAGGGGGGATCACTTTCACGGTGACTGAACTGGCGCAGGTGCCAATGGCATGTGCGGCGGCAAGGATTTGCGCCTGCATCAAGCGCAGACGCGATGCCCAGCCCGGTGAAGACGCCAGGAAGACGAGGCGGTCGTTGCGCAGGTTGGCGAATCTCACCTGCTCGCGCAATGGCGATGGCAACGTCTGGCGCAGTGCGCGGTCCAGCGCTTCCAGCGCGTCGGCCTTTCGGGCCAGCGTCGCGAAGGAGCCGCAGTCGGCGAGGGACTTCGGTCCGTTGCCGGTGCGGCGGGAAATGGCTGGAGTGGCGCGTTGCATGGTGCCGGAATTCGACCCAGGAAAGACATGCAGATCATACTCGTATCACGCGCCCGGAAATTGCCGAAGACCCTCGACCTGGCGGATCGCCGCCTGCGTCTGAAGCTGTTTTCGGTGGTCGCGCTGGCGGTACTCGGTTGCATGGGAGCCGGCGTGGCGCTGGCCGCGTTGCTGGCCAGCCCGCGTGACCGGGCGCTGGCTGAGATTCGCGACCTGCAGCAGCAGATCCGGCAGCAGGACACCCAACTGGGCGGCGTGCGGCAGGAGGCCCAGCGCGGCCTCGATGCGCTGGCCGTGAAGCTGGGGCAGCTGCAGGCCCAGTCGACGCGCCTGAATGCGCTGGGCGAGCGGCTGGCCGAGGTCGGCAAGCTCGACGACGGCGAGTTCGATTTCGACCAGCAGCCGGCGGTCGGCGGCGTCGAGGATGCCGGCAGCAGCGCGTATGCCCTGCCACCGGCGCTGGACAACAGCATCAACCAGCTGGCCAGCCAGTTCGACCGGCAGCAGGCGCAGCTGTCGGCGCTGCAGAGTCTGCTGCTGGATGCGCGGATCGAGTCCAACCTGAAGCCGACCGGGATGCCGGTGCAGGGCTATATTTCCTCCTATTTCGGCGTGCGCGCGGACCCGTTCGACGGCCGCTCGGCACGGCATACCGGCATCGACATCTCGACCCCGCTCGGCACGCCGGTACACACCGTGGCCGAAGGCATGGTGACCTTTGCCGGCGTGCGCAAGGGCTACGGCAACGTGATCGAGATCGACCACGGCAACGGCTACATGACGCGCTATGCGCACAACAGCGCGCTGGTGGCGCGTCCGGGCCAGCATGTGCAGGTCGGCGACGTGGTGGCCCGGGCCGGTTCCACCGGCCGCTCGACCGGGTCGCACGTGCATTTCGAGGTCTGGTACGACGGCCGCGTGGTCAACCCGCTGGCGTTCGTGCGCAACCACCGCTGACGCCGGGTTTCCGGCCCGCCATCCCTTGAATCCCGCCCTGGCCGGCGCCATTCAGGATGGCGCCGCGGCCTGGCTTGATGGGCCGCGTCCCGGCGCGGACGGCCCCGTGGGCGGTGCCCGGCGGGCATGTAGTAACATGCCCGATTGGCCCGCGCCTGCCGTGGGCATTTCACTCCCAACCCGGAAGATCGATGTTCAATCGTGCCCTGACGAGCCTGTTTGGCAGCCGCAACGAACGCGTGTTGCGCCAGCTTTCCAAGAGTGTCAACCGCATCAATGCGCTGGAGCCCGAATTCGAGAAACTGAGTGATGACGAGCTGCGCGGCAAGACCGACGCGTTCAAGCAGCGCGTCGCCGCCGGGGAATCGCTGGACAAGCTGCTGCCGGAGGCCTTCGCGGTGGTACGCGAGGCGGCCAAGCGCACCCTGGGCATGCGCCACTACGACGTGCAAATGATCGGTGGCATGGTGCTGCACCAGGGCAAGATCGCCGAGATGCGCACCGGCGAGGGCAAGACCCTCGTCGGCACGTTGCCGGTCTACCTGAATGCGCTGGCCGACAAGGGCGTGCACGTGGTCACCGTCAACGACTATCTGGCCCGGCGCGACTCGGCCCAGATGGGCAAGCTGTACAACTTCCTCGGCCTGACCGTGGGCGTGGTGTACCCGGGCATGGACCACGCCGACAAGCATGCCGCCTACGCCGCCGACATCACCTACGGCACCAACAACGAGTTCGGCTTCGACTACCTGCGCGACAACATGGCGCTCAGCAAGGAACAGCGCTACCAGCGCGGCCTCAACTACGCGATCGTCGACGAGGTCGACTCGATCCTGATCGACGAGGCGCGCACGCCGCTGATCATCTCCGGTCCGGCCGAGGATTCCCCGCAGCTGTACATCGCGGTCAACAAGATCGTGCCGCGGATGGTCCGTCAGACCGAGGAGAACGGCGAGGGCGACTACTGGGTCGACGAAAAGCAGAAGCAGGTGCACCTGTCCGAGGCGGGCATGCAGCACGCCGATGAACTGCTGCGCGCCGCCGGCGTGATCGAGCAGGACAGCGGCCTGTACGATTCCAAGAACCTGGCGGTGGTGCACCATCTCAACGCCGCGCTGCGCGCCAACGGCATCTACCAGCGCGACGTGGACTACATCGTGCGCGACGGCGAGGTGATCATCGTCGACGAGTTCACCGGCCGTACCCTGCCGGGCCGGCGCTGGTCCGACGGCCTGCACCAGGCGGTGGAGGCGAAGGAGGGCGTGCCGATCCAGCGCGAGAACCAGACGCTGGCCACGGTGACGTTCCAGAACCTGTTCCGCATGTACAAGAAGCTGGCCGGCATGACCGGCACGGCCGACACCGAGGCGTTCGAGTTCCAGAGCATCTACGGCCTGGAGGTGGTGGTGATCCCCACCCACAAGCCGATGATCCGCAAGGACAACCCGGACATGATCTTCCTGTCGCAGACGCCGAAGTACAACTCGGTGATCGAGGACATCCGGGCTTGCCATGAGCGCGGCCAGCCGGTGCTGGTCGGCACCACTTCGATCGAGGTGTCCGAGCTGCTCTCCGGCCTGCTGAAGAAGGCCGGCGTGGCGCACGAGGTGCTGAACGCCAAGCAGCACGAGCGCGAGGCGCACATCGTGGCCCAGGCCGGCGCACCCGGTCAGGTCACCATCGCCACCAACATGGCCGGCCGCGGCACCGACATCGTGCTCGGCGGCAGCCTGGATGCGGCGCTGGCGGCGTTGCCGGCCGAGGCCACGGAGGTGGATCGCGCCCGCGTCAAGGCCGAGTGGAAGAAGCTGCACGAGCAGGTGGTCGCCGCCGGCGGCCTGCACATCATCGGCACCGAGCGGCACGAGTCGCGCCGCATCGACAACCAGCTGCGCGGTCGTTCCGGTCGCCAGGGCGACCCGGGTTCCTCGCGCTTCTACCTGTCGCTGGAGGACAACCTGCTGCGCATCTTCGGCGGCGAAGGTCTGGTGCGCTGGATGAAGCGCTTCGGCATGAAGGACGACGACGCGCTGGAAGACCGCATGATCAGCCGGCAGATCGAGAAGGCGCAACGCAAGGTCGAACAGCACAACTTCGACATCCGCAAGCACCTGCTGGAGTTCGACGACGTCGCCAACGACCAGCGCAAGGTGATCTACCGCCAGCGCGACGAGCTGCTCGACGGCGACGACGTGCAGGCCACCGTGGCCGACATCCGCGACGACGTGGTGCAGAGCATGGTGCGCGCCTACGTGCCGGACGACAGCATCGACGAGCAGTGGGACCTGGCCGGGCTCGACCGCGAGCTGGAAAGCGAGCTGGGCCTGTCGCTCGACCTCAAGCGCTGGATCGAGCAGCAGCACGAGATCGACGCGAAGATGATCCTCGAGCACGTGCGCAGCGCGGTGAGCGAGCTGTTCCAGGCGAAGGAGGCGCAGATCGGCGCCGAGACCATGCGCCAGCTGGAAAAGCACATCATGCTGACCGTGGTCGACAATGCCTGGAAGGATCACCTCGCCAGCATGGATTACCTGCGCCAGGGCATCTACCTGGTCGGTTATGCGCAGCAGGACCCGAAGCAGGCGTTCAAGCGCGAATCGTTCAAGCTGTTTTCCGACATGCTCGAGCGGATCAAGGCCGAAGTGGTGCAGATGCTGGCGCGGATCCGCATCCGCAGCGAGGAGGAAGTCGCCGCGATGGAGGCCGAGCAACGGCGCCTGGCCGACCGCCTGCAGAAGCAGATGCTGGCCAGCGGCGGCGGCGCGCCGGCGGAAGGCGCGTTCGGCGGCGGGGCGGCGGAGCCGGCGGTCGGTGCCGGCATGCGCCTGGCGCAGCCGTCCGCGCAGCACGACGGCCCCAAGGTTGGCCGCAACGACCCGTGCCCGTGCGGTTCCGGCAAGAAGTACAAGCACTGCCACGGCCAGCTGGCCTGAGCCACGGACCGCTGAAAAAAAAGCCCCGCTTCGAGCGGGGCTTTTTGGTTGTAAGCGGTGTGGTTTATTGCTGTTTTTGGCAACTCGTGACGTACTGGCCCTTGTAGGCAGTGGTAACCCACGAGCCGCCGGTGGATCCGCCCACGCACGAGAGCTCCCAAGTCTGTTGGAGTCCGCCCGAGCAAGTACTGATGCTGGCCGTGTCCCCTGGCGTGCAGCTCATGCCTCCCCAGGGTGGGGCGGGCCAGGCTTGCATCGGCTGCTGCATGTTCCTGATATGCCTGACGAGGACCACGTCGAAGTCACCGAGCGCCGCCGGGTCGAGGCTGCCCACGTTTCCCAGCCTGGACTTTCGCATCGCTCGGCTCAGCGTATCGCGGATCGCCTGGTGCTCCGCGCTTCCGCGCGGAACGATCAGCTGTGTCGTCGTGGTACTCGATACCTGCGTGGTTTGGTCGGCTTCGCCGGGTGGCAGTGCCTTGGCAGCGTTTCCGGACGCCAAGGACATCGCGACGAGCAGGGGCAGCATGCGAATGGTAGAGGGCTTCATGAAACCTCCGTTCATGGCAGATATTTCGACACCCCGAGTACATCCACGGTAGATCACGAATCGTGGATATTCAGTTCCCGTTCGTATCGCATCAATCCTCGCCGCCCGGCGGCCGTTTGCGGTGCGGCTCGGCGTTGACCGCGATGTACTGCAGCTCCTCGCCGTCCAGCTGCAAGGCGGTGAGCTGCCCGCCCCAGACGCAGCCGGTGTCGATCGCGTGCACGCCGAGCCCGGCGAAGCGGCCCAGCGTGGACCAGTGGCCGCAGACGATGCGGGTGTCGCGCCGGCGCATGCCGGGCACCTCGAACCACGGATACAGTCCGGCCTTCTGCGTGCCGGGGATGCCCTTGGCCTCGAAGTCGATGCGGCCGTTGACGTCGCAGTAGCGCATCCGGGTCATCGTGTTGATGGTGGCGCGCTGGCGATCCAGGCCCTGTAGCCGGCTGGTCCACTGCGCCGGCCGGTTGCCGAACAGGTTGCGCAGCAGCCGCGGGTGGCGCGGGCTGGACAGCTCGCGCTCGACATCCTGCGCCGCGCGTTGCGCCTGGCGCAGCGTCCACATCGGCGCCAGGCCGGCGTGCACCATGGTCCAGTTGAGCTGCTCGTCGTGGTGCAACAGTTTTTGCGAGCGCAGCCATTCGAACAGCACCGGCGCGTCGTCGGCGAACAGTACCTCGCGCAGCTCCGGATTCACTCGCGCCTGCGCGTCGGGCCGGCGCTGGGCGATCGCCAGCAGGCTCAGGTCGTGATTGCCGAGGGTGACCACGCTGTGCTCGCGCAGGCCGTGGATCAGCCGCAGCGTGTCCAGTGATTGCCCGCCGCGGTTGACCAGGTCGCCGCAGAACCACAGCCGGTCGCGTGCCGGATCGAAGCGCAGCTTCTCCAGCAGGCGCTGCAGTTCGGGGTAGCAGCCCTGCACGTCGCCGATCGCGTACGTAGCCATGTCAGCGCAGGGCCATCAGTGCAGCGTACGCGGGATGGACAGGGTGAAGGTCGGGATGGGCGCCTCGAACTCCGTGCCGTCATCGGCCAGCATCTGGTAACTGCCGCCCATGGTGCCGACCGGCGTCTCCAGCACCGCGCCGGAGGTGTATTCGAAATCGTCGCCGGGCCGCATCCACGGCTGTTCGCCGACCACGCCTTCGCCGGTCACTTCCTCCACCTTGCCGTTGGCGTCGGTGATCATCCAGCGGCGGGTGAGCAGGCGTGCGGGCATCTCGCCGGCGTTGCGCAGGGTAACGGTGTAGGCGAAAACGTAGCGATTGTCACCGGGCTTCGATTGATCGGGGACGAAGCGGGTTTCGACCTGCACGTCGATCGTGTAGGAAGATTTTTCAGTCATGCCGGGATTGTAAGGCCTGCCGCCGCGAATGGGGCGGGCAGCGTCGCGACCGCGCTACGGTTTCCGCGTTCAGGGGTTGCCGTAGATTTTGGCCAAGCGCACGAAATCGGCCGGGGCGAGGGTTTCGGCACGCGCCTTCGGGTCGACGTCGGCGCGACGGATCGCGTCGGCGTCGAGCAGTTGCCGCAGCGCATTGGCCAGCGTCTTGCGGCGCTGGCCGAACGCGGCCTTGACCACGGCATGGACATGTTCGGGCGGCGCATCGTGCAGTTCGTGGGCCGGTAACGGCTGCAGCCGCACCACTGCGGACTCCACCTTCGGCGGCGGGCGGAACGCCTCCGGCGGTACGTCGAACAGCGGTTCCACGCGACAGGCCAGCTGCAGCATCACCGATAACCGGCCGTACACCTTGCTGCCCGGTTCGGCAGCCATGCGCTCGACCACCTCCTTCTGCAGCATGAAGTGCATGTCCTGGATCGCCGCGGCGTGCTCGACGCAGTGGAACAGGATCGGGCTGGAGATGTAGTACGGCAGGTTGCCGGCGATGCGCAGCCTCGGCACGCCGTGGCTGTGGGCGAGCGCGCTGAAGTCCACCTTCAGCACATCGGCGTGGATGATGTGCAGCTCGCCCGCGGTGGCGGCACGCGCCTGCAGGCCGGGGATCAGGTCGGTGTCCAGCTCGATCGCGGTGAGCCGGCCGGCCGCCGCCAGCAGCGGCAGGGTCAGCGCCCCCTCGCCTGGGCCGATCTCGACCACGAAGTCCTCCGCCCGCGGCGCGATCGCGCTGACGATCCGGTCGATGTAGCGCCGGTCGTGCAGGAAGTGCTGGCCGAAACTTTTCTTGGGGCGCGCGTTCATGGGGCGGGAGCGAATGAGGAGGGGTGAGGAACGGGAGCGGCGGTCCGGCTGCTTTTACTCACTTCGCACTCCTCTCTTCTCGTCTCGCCGCTGCACCAGCGCGAGCGCCATGTTCGCCGCGGCGATCAGGCTGGCCGGGTCGGCGCGGCCGCTGCCGGCCAGGTCCAGCGCGGTACCGTGGTCGACCGAGGTGCGGATGAACGGCAGGCCGAGGGTGAGGTTCACGGTGCGGTCGAACGCCTCGCTCTTCAGTACCGGCAGTGCCTGGTCGTGGTACATCGCCAGCACTGCGTCGTAGCGCGCACGCTGTGCCGGCACGAACGCGGTGTCGGCGGGCAGCGGACCGAGCAGATGCATGCCCTCGCCGCGCAGCGCGTTCAATACCGGAATCAGCGTGTCGATTTCCTCGTGGCCGAGGTGGCCGCCTTCGCCGGCGTGCGGGTTGAGGCCGAGCACCGCGATGCGCGGCGCGGCGATGCCGAACTTGCGCTGTAGCTCGGCGTGCACGATGCGCAGCGTGCGGGTCAGCGCGGCCGGCGTGATCGCCGCCGGTACCGCCGCCAGCGGCAGGTGGGTGGTGGCCAGCGCCACCCGCAGCTCCGGGCTGGCCAGCATCATCACCACGTCGGTGTGCGCGCGTTCGGCGAAGAACTCGGTGTGCCCGCTGAAGCGGACGCCGGCGTCGTTGATCGAGGCTTTCTGCAGCGGCGCGGTGACCACCGCGTCGTAGCGGCCGGCCATGCAGCCGTCGGCGGCTTCGGCCAGCGTGTCCAGCACGTGCCGGGCGTTGCGCGGGTCGGGCCGGCCGGGCACCTCGTCGACGGCCAGCGGGATGTGCTGCACGCGCAGCGTGCCTGGGCGGCGCATGGGCGGCGCGCTGCCGTCATCATCGGCCAGTTCGACGGCGAGGCCGCAGCGTGCGGCCGCCCGCTGCAGCAGGTTGCGATCAGTGATCGCCACCAGGGTTGCCGCCAGCGGCGTGGTGGCCAGTCGAACCAGCAATTCGGGGCCGACGCCCGCCGGCTCGCCCGCGGTCAGCGCGAGCCGGGGCAGTGGCATGGTGTCCAACCGCCTTTATGGCGCGCTGGTGGCGGCCCGATCGTCCGCCGCGCGCAGCTCGGGCACCAGGATGTCGACATAGGCGTTCGAACGCAGGTCACGCAGGTAGTCGTCGTAGGCCTGCTCGGACTTGCGCGTGCCGATGGCCTGGCGCGCCTGGTCGCGTTCGATCTGCACGGTCTGGTCGCTCTGGCGCTCGCCGAGCCGTTGCAGGATGTGCCAGCCGGCAGCGCTCTGGAACGGCGGCGACACCTGGTTGTCCTTCAGCTGGCCCAGTTGCGCGGCGATGGCCTGGCCCCACGCCTGCGGCGGGAACCAGCCCATGTCGCCGCCGATGTTGGCGGTGGTGTCGTCCTTGGAGTTTTCCTTTGCCAGGGTGGCGAAGTCCTCGTGCTTGTCGACGATGCGGTGGTACAGGTCCTGCGCCTTCTGTTCGGCCTGGGCCGGGGTCAGCAGCTCGCTCGGCTTGATCAGGATCTGCCGTGCATGCAGCTCGGTGACCATCTTGCGGCTGCTCTGGCGCTGGTCGACCAGCTTGAGGATGTGGAAACCGGTCGGCCCACGCAGCGCCGCACTGACCTCGCCGGGCTTCATCGAGGTGATGGTGTCGGCGAACGCGGGCGGGATTTCGTCGAGCCGGCGCCAGCCGAGGTCGCCGCCCTCGAGCGCATCGGGTGCGTCCGAGTAGCGGATCGCGGCGGCGTTGAAATCCATGCCGCCCTTGATCGCGGCCAGTGCCTGCCCGGCCTTGGCCTGGCTGGCCTGGATCGCGGCGGCATCGGCGCCGCCGGGAATGCTGATCTGGATGTGCGCCAGGTGCACTTCGCCGGCCTTGTAGGTCGGGCTGCTGAGCAGGTTGTCGATTTCGCTGTCGGTGACCGAGACCGAATCCTGCACCACGTTCTGGTGCAGCCGCTGCACGGTGATCTGGTCGGCCAGCTGTTCGCGGAACGAGGCGAAGCTGGCGCCGCTGCGCTCCACCTCGGCACGCAACTGCTCGGGGCTGAGCTTGTTCTGCTGGGCCACGCCCTGGATGGCCTGGTCGACGTCGGCGTCGGAGACGTGGATGCCCTGATCCTGTGCCTTCTGGATCTGCAGGCGCATCAGCACCAGACGGTTCAGTACCTGCTGCTGCAGCACATTCATCGGCGGCAGCTGCTCGGTGTGGCCGGCGTACTGCTGCTGCACCGAGAGCACGGCGTCGTTCAGTTCGCTCTGCAGGATCACGTCGTCGTTGACCACGGCCACGATGCGATCCAGCGACTGGTTGGCCGGGGCGGCCGGGGTCAGCAGCTGGGCATGGGCGGGGAGCAGGATCGCGAGCGCGAGCAGGAGAAATGCAAGGGATTGCTTCATCAGTGGAAAGCCTGATTTCGCCGGGGCGAATGCGTTTATTGATAGCCGAGAATATCACGGCGCAGCAGTGGATCGATTTGGCCGCCGGTGGAGCCCAGTCCCTTGAAAACCACCTCGAACATGACGGCATTGTCGCGATGGTTGGTGTTGCCGCCTGTCGGGGCCGGACCGAAGCCGTAGTAGCTCTGGTTCACGTAGCTGCGCCCCACCAGCCGCAGCGACACGCAGCAGCTGTCGTACTCCACGCCGGCCAGCGCATCGACGCTTTCGCGATCCTTCACCGAATAGGTCCATGCACCCACCAGCCGCCAGCGCTCGGACACCGGGTAGACCACCGAAGCGCCGTATTGTTCCAGCAGGCCGCGACGATAGCGGTAGGAGAAATTGAGGATGCCGTCGGTGCGCAGGCGGCGCTGCAACTGCACCGCCGCCAGGTCGGTCAGGCGGGTGTTCGGGCTCCACTGGTAGGCGCTGTCCAGCCGCCAGCGCTCGCTGAGCTGCACGTCGAGCTGGGCCACGTAGGCCGAGCGGACCCAGTCCGTGCCCAGCACTTTCTGCGGGCTGAAATAGTGGATCTGGCCGATGCTGGCCGACACCCGCTCGACGCCGCCGTCGTCCAGCAGGCGGGTGGTGAGCGCGGCGGTGAGGTTGTTCGCGTCCATCTGGCGGTCGGCGCCGGAGAACTGGTTGGTCGAGAACAACTGCCAGTAGTCGAACGACATCGTCCGGGTGTCGAACAGCGGCAGGTTGTTCTGGTTGCGGTACGGCACGTACAGGTAGTACAGCCGCGGCTCCAGCGTCTGTGTGTAGCTGTCGCCGAACAGCGTGGCGCTGCGGTCGAACACCAGGCCGCTGTCGAGGCTGACGATCGGCAGCGAACGGCTCGGCGACTGCTGGTCGAACGGCGTGGTCGCACCGCTGCCGAGCAGGCCGTAATAACCGTAATTCCGGTAGCTGCTGTCCAGCTGGTAGGCGGTGTAGCGATAGCCGAGCCGCGGACGCACGAACCAGGCCGAACTGCCGAAGTCCGCTTCCAGGTAGGGGTAGAGGTCCTCGCGCTGGCCCTCGACGAAGCCGGTCTTGCGGAATGCCACCGCCGAGCTGTCCACGCCGAATTCCAGCCAGCGCGACAGCGGCACGTCCATGCTGAACTTCGCGTACGGCAGCTGCTTGTACGGCAGGCCGCTGTCGGTCACGAACGGATTGACGTTCTGGTAGATGGTGCCGCCGAAGGAGGCGTTCCACCACTTGCCGCCGCCCGCGATCGCGGCGTTGGAGGCCAGCGTATAGACGGCCGAATGGGACAGGGCGTCGCCGTAGTCGTACAGGTAGCTGCTGTCCGAGGCGTGGTTGTACGAGCCCACGAACTGCCAGCCTTTCCACAGCTGCGTGCGGTCGGCGAACTTCACCAGGTAGCGCGAGTCGCCCCTGGTGTCGGCGAGGCCATCGCTTTTGCTGTGGTCGTCCGGCACGTATTCCACGTTGAGCTGGCCGCGACTGCCCGGCGTCAGGTAGCGGAATTCGCCGGCAAGCATCGCGCCGCGCGCGCTGTAGTAGCGCGGGTCCAGCGTGGCGTCGTAGTTCGGCGCCAGGTTCAGGTAGTACGGCGTGCTGATCTCGTAACCCGAGCGGCTGGTGTGGCCGATGGTCGGGTAGAGGAAGCCGGTCTTGCGGCGGTCGTCGACCGGGAAGCTGAAATACGGCAGGTACAGGAACGGCACGTTGCCGAGGCGCATGGTGGCGTTGCGCGCCACGCCGACGCCGGTTTCCTTGTTGATGGTGATCGACTTGGCGCGGAACTCCCACAGGTGGTGGCCGACGTCGCAGGTGGAGTAGGTGGCCTGCGAGTAGCGCGTGTGCTGCGCATCCAGCATCTGGCCCTGGCCGGCCGTGCCGTTGCCGCGCGCGTCGAGCATCTGGTAGCGCACGTCGTCGGCGATGCCGCGGCTGGCGTCGGTGTTGCCGCGCATGCTCGAGGCGGCCAGCAACTGGCCGGCGTCCTGGTAGCGCACGTCGCCGCGGGCGTCGTAGTCGGTGTTCTGGTCGTTGTAGTCGATGCGCTCGGCCTGCAGCTGCTGGTCGGCACGCTGCAGCTTCACTTCGCCGGACAGGTGATAGACCGACCGGTTGGAGCTGTCCACGTGCTGCGCCTGCACCAGGGTGGGGCTGGTCTCGCGCAGGCTGGTGTCCCTGCCCAGGCTGGGATCGTAGAACTCCAGCAAGGCGTTGGGCCGGCACATCGCGTAGTTGAGCGGGCGCGGCGCACAGTGGAACGAACCCAGCGGACAGGCCTGGTCGGCCGGGGCGGTGGGGTGGGCGGGCGGAACCTGGGGGCTGCTGGCATCGGCCTGGCCGCCGAACAGGGCCAGGGCGGCGGCGACTGCCAGCAGGCGGCGTGGAGGTAGCTTGGGCGTCACGGGAAATCTGCCGGCTTCGAAGGCTCGTTAAGCTAACAGAAAGACCCCCGGGGCGGCAGGTGAACGTTTTCTCGCCGCACGTCGGGATTCAGCCTGGGCGGGTGCCGAGCGGGGAAATTCGATGCGGAATGCAGCGCGCCGCACGGCGTCTTACTCGACGAGGGCGCCGACGTGCGCGCTCACGCTGGTCGCCAGCGCGGCCAGGTCGTAGCCGCCTTCCAGGGTGGAGACAAGCCGCCCACCGGCGTGTGCGTCGGCCAGCGCCGCCAGGCGTTCGGTGATCCACGCGTAGTCCTCGTTGCCCAGCCGGATGTCGGCCAGCGGGTCGTTGCAGTGGGCGTCGAAACCGGCCGAAACCAGCACCAGCTGCGGCTTGAACGCATGCAGCCGCGGCAGCAGCACGCCGTCCCACAGCTCGCGGAACTCGTGCGAGCCGGCGCCGGGCGACAGCGTGCCGTTGACGATGTTGCCCACGCCGCGCTCATCCTCGCGGCCGCTGTCCGGGTACAGCGGCCACTGGTGGCTGGAGGCGAACAGTACGCGCGGCTCGCGCTCGAAGATGTCCTGGGTGCCGTTGCCGTGGTGCACGTCGAAGTCGGCGATGGCGACTCGCTTGAGCCCATGTGCGGCCAGCGCGTGGGCGGCGCCCACCGCGACGTTGTTGAACAGGCAGAAGCCCATGGCCCGCTCGCGTGTGGCGTGGTGGCCGGGCGGGCGCACCGCGCAGAATGCGCGCAGCGCGGCACCGCCGAGCACCGCGTCGACCGCCGCGACCACGGCGCCGGCCGCGCGCAGGGCCGCCTCGGTCGAGCCGGGGCCCATCACGGTGTCCTGGTCCAGGGCGAGCATCTCGCCCGCCGGCGCGCCGAGCAGGACCTCGCTGAGATGTGCCGCGCCGTGCACGCGCAGCAACTGCTCGCGGGTGACCGGGGGTGCCTCGAGGCGGTCGAGCGCGGCGAAGCGGTCATGGTCCAGCGCCCGCAGGATCGCCTGCAGGCGCGCCGGCCGCTCCACGTGTCCCGGGCCGGGATCGTGCTGCAGGCAGGCAGGATGGGTGTACAGCCGCAGCATGGCGGCGGACCTAGGTCGCGGAAGGCTTGCGGCGGCGCTCGTGCTGCCACAGCACCTCGCCGTGGCCGCTGGCTCGGGCCAGCACGCGCGAGATCACGAACAACAGGTCGGACAGCCGGTTCAGGTAGCGCTGCGGCTGGGTGCGGATCTGCTCCGTCCGCGACAAGGTGATCACCGCGCGTTCGGCGCGACGGCACACGGTGCGCGCCAGGTGGCCGCAGGCCGCGGCCATGCCGCCGCCGGGCAGGATGAACTCCTTCAGCGGCGGCAGCGGTTCGTTGAGGCTGTCGAGGATGCGCTCCAGCCGTTCGATGTCGCTGTCCTCGACCAGCGCCATGCCCGGGATGCACAACTCGCCGCCGAGGTCGAACAGGTCGTGCTGCACCTGGGTCAGCGCCTCGCGCACTTCGTCATCGACGCCGTCGGCAGCCAGCAGCATGCCGATCGTGCTGTTGAGCTCGTCCACCGTGCCGTAGGCGTTGACCCGCGGCGAGTCCTTGCCCACGCGCGAGCCGTCGCCGAGACCGGTCGAACCGTCGTCGCCGGTGCGGGTGTAGATCCGCGAGAGGCGGTTGCCCACGTCAGTGCCGGGCGTGGCTGCCGCGCGGCGCGGCGTGCGCCAGCTGGGTCGCCAGCACGTGCAGCACCGCGCCCAGCGCCACGTAAACGGCCGTGCCGGCGAGGAACGGCAGGTACCAGTCGCCGAGGTTGCCGAGCCACGCGCCGAAGCTGCGCGGCGCGGGCACGCTGGCGCTGATCCAGTAGAAGCTGCCGTTGGAGACCAGGTAGCACACGCCCTCGGCCACCAGCAACGCACCGGCTGCGAGGGCCAGCGTGCGCAGGCCCAGGCCCTGCTGGCGCTGCGCCAGCCAGCTGCCGCCCAGCCACAGCGCGCCGTAGGAAGGGACCAGGAACCAGTAGGCCGGCGACACGCAGTAGTGGCTCCAGAAGTCGACGCCCTGGCCGCTGATCACCAGGTAATCCACCAGCACGGCCTCGGCCATCAGCAGCGGGAAGGCCCAGCGGCCCTGCCCGCGCAGCCAGAAGCCGGCGAGGAAGAACACGCCCCACGAGGCGTCCCACAACGCGTGGTGCAGCAGGGAGGGATGGAAGCGGGTGACGCCCATCACCAGGGCCAGGCCCAGGAAGATGGCCAGGCGTCGGGTCGTTGAGGTTGCCATGCGGGACTCCGTGCAGCTCGGCGGGATACAGGTCTGCCAGTTTAGCCCAATGCGACCGGCCCGATGTGTCGGCGTCGCGCCGGCGCGTATCATCCGTCGCATGAACCCTTCCGCATCCCCTGCAGGCGGCAGCGTGTTGGTCATCGGCGGCGGCCTGGTCGGCGCCAGCCTGGCGATCGCGCTGGACGCCGCCGGCATCGCCGCCACCCTGGTCGAGGCCGCCGCGCCGCGCACCGATGCTCAGTCCAGCTACGACGAGCGCAACCTGGCGCTCGCCCGTGCCACCGTCAACGGGCTGGAGGCGATCGGCGTGTGGCGCCACGCCGCCGCCCATGCCACGCCGATCCGCCACATCCACGTCAGCCGCGCCGGCGAGTTCGGCAGCGCACGCCTCGACGCGGACAGGCACGGCGTCGACGCGCTGGGCTGGACCTTGCCGGCGCGCGAACTCGGCGCGGCGCTGCTGCGCCGGCTCGACGAATGCACCCGGCTGACCCGGCTGGCGCCGGCGAAACTGGCCTCGCTGCAGCCGTTGTCCGGCGGCTGGCGCGCCCAGGTCGAAAGCGCCGACGGCACGCGCAGCCTCGACACGCCATTGCTGGTCGGTGCCGACGGCACGCAGTCGTTCGTGCGCGCTCAGCTGGGCATCGACGCCGAAAGACATGACTATCGGCAGACCCTGTTCGTTTGCACGGTGACGCCCGAACGCGGGCACGCGCACCGGGCGTGGGAGCGCTTCTCCGATGAAGGGCCGGTTGCCCTGCTCCCGCTGGCCGAGCGCCGCTGCGGCCTGGTGCTCACGGTGGCGGGCGCCGAGGCCGACGCGGTCGCCGCGCTGGACGACGCCGGTTTCATCGCCCTGGCGCAGCGCCGTTTCGGCTGGCGGCTGGGTCGGCTGAGTCGCCCGGGCAAGCGGCATCCGTATGCGATCCAGCGGGTCGCGGCCACCCGCTTGACCGCGCCGCACGCGGTGCTGGTGGGCAACGCCGCGCAGACCGTGCACCCGATCGGTGCACAGGGTTTCAACCTTGGCCTGCGCGATGCGCTGACCCTGGCCGAGCTGGTCGCCGCCGCGCCCGATCCGGGCGCAGCCGATCTGCTGGCGCGCTACGCCGCGCGGCGCGCGCCGGACCGCGAGGGCACCATGGCGATGAGCCACGGCCTGGTGCAGCTGGCCTGCCTGCCGCAACCGCTGCTGGCGCCGCTGCGCTCGCTGGCCCTGCTGGCCTGCGACCGCTTGCCGCCGCTGCAGCGCGCGCTGGCGCGGCGAGGCATGGGCTTCCGCGGCGAGCCGCCACGGGCGGTGCTGGAGCGCCTGCCATGAACACGCCATTGCAGGACATGCCTTCGCGCCGCCGCGCGCCCGCGCTGGACGTGGCCGTGGTCGGCGGCGGCATGGTGGGCGCCGCCGCGGCGCTGGCCCTGGCGCGGGCTGGCTTCAGCACCGCCCTGCTGGAGGCCCGCGCTCCGGCGGCCTGGGACGCGCGTGCCGAAGTGGACTTGCGCGTGGTCGGGTTGGCACCGTCGTCGGTCGCGCTGCTCGACGAGTTGGGCGTCTGGACGTCCATTCGCGACGCTCGCGTCGGCCCGTACACGCACATGCACGTGTGGGATGCCGAAAGCGGCGCGGCGATCGACTTCGACGCCGCCAGCGAGGGGCGCGACCGGCTCGGCTGCATCGTCGAGAACAGCCTGGTGCAGTGGACGCTGTGGCAGGCGCTGTCGGCAGCCGGCGTGCGCGTGTCGTGTCCCGCCGAGGTGAAGGCGTTCGAGGCGCGCGAGGACCGCATCCAGCTGGAACTGGCCGGCGGCGAGACCCTTTCCGCCGGGCTGCTGGTGGCAGCCGACGGCGCCGGCTCGCCGCTGCGCGCGCTGGCCGGCATCGGCACGCGCGGCCGCGACTATGCACAGCGCGCGGTGGTGGCACACGTCGCCACCGAGCGGCCGCACCAGGACACTGCATGGCAACGCTTCCTGCCGGGCGGGCCGCTGGCGTTGCTGCCGCTGGCCGACGGGCGCAGCTCGATCGTGTGGTCGCTGCCGGAGGCCGAGGCGCAGCGCGTGCTGGCGCTGGATGAGCAGGCTTTCCTCGATGAGCTCGGCGTGGCCAGCGACTTCCGGCTCGGCCGCATCTTCGCCACCACGCCGCGCGCGGCGTTCCCGTTGAAACTGCAACTGGCCGAGCGCTACCAGGCCGAGCGTTTCGTGTTGCTCGGCGACGCCGCGCACGCGGTGCATCCGCTGGCCGGGCAGGGCGTCAACCTGGGCCTGCGCGACGTGGTCGAACTGCGCGACACGCTGCTCGACGCGCGTGCCGCCGGCCGCGACATCGGCGCTGCCCACGTGCTGCGTCGCTACGCGCGCCGCCGGCGCAGCGCCGATACGCTGGATGCGCTGGGTTTCGACGCGCTGGCGCGCATCTACGCGTGGCAGTCGCCGGCACTGGTGGCCGCGCGCGGCATCGGCGTACGCCTGCTGGATCGGCTCGCGCCGCTGAAGCGGCAGCTCTCGGAGCACGCTGCCGGACTTTGAGCCTTTACCCACCCCTGCGACCGAAGGAAGTCCCTTTGGGACAAGCGGGGGAGGGAGTCAACCCTGACGGAGGATCGACCATGCGTATCGCCCGACTCTGCTGTCTGCTGTTGTTCGCCGGTTCAAGCCTTGCCGCCCAGGCGAAGATGGTGCATCGCCCGGTCGAGTGGACGCAGGACGGCACCCGTTTCCACAGCGTGCTGCTCTACGACGACGCGTCGAGCGCGAAGCGGCCGGGCCTGGTGATGGTGCCGAACTGGTACGGCATCAACGACGTGGCCGTAAAGAAGGCCGAGATGATCGCCGGCAAGGATTACGTGATCCTGCTCACCGACATGTACGGCGCCGACGTGCGCCCGCAGCCGGGCAACGCGGCGCAGGCACAGGCGGCGGTGAAGCCGTTGTACGGCGATCGCGCGCTGATGCGCAAACGGATCAACGTGGCGCTGGACCAGCTGAAGGCGCAGGCGGCCAGCGCGCCGCTCGACGCGTCGAAATTGGCTGCGATCGGCTTCTGCTTCGGCGGCTCGGCCGTGCTCGACCTCGCCCGCAGCGGCGCCGGCGTGGCCGCGGTGGTGTCGTTCCACGGTGGCCTGGACACCGACGACCCGACGCTGGCGAAGCACATCAAGGCGCGCGTACTGGCGATGAACGGCGCCGACGACAAGGGCACCATGCCGGACGCGGACAAGTTCATGGACGAGATGCGCATGAGTCCGGTCGACTGGCAGTTCGTGGTGATCGGCCACGCGGTGCACTGCTTCACCGAGGTCGGCGAGAACTCGCCCGGCTGCCGCTACGACGAACGCGCCGCCACCCGCAGCTACCGCCTGATGCACGACTGGCTGCGCGCGGCGTTCGCGGGCACGCCGTAGGATTCTTGGTGGACGCGATGGCGCTGGTGGTTATGGAGCAGGGGATTTCATCTGCCAGCGGCAACCGAGTCACTTTTTCTCTTGTGTGACCCGGTAGGAGCGCACGCTGTGCGCGATGTTCTTGCTTTGTTCGAGGCGGGAGTTTTTAGAGCCAAGAGCTTTCGGCTGCCGCAGGGGGACGAAGGCTCTTGAGCTCTTCTCCGGGTACGGAAAGGCGCGACCGCCGTACGCGTCACTCGCAGTGGCACGCCTCAAGCCTTGCCCTCACGCACCGCGTCCATCGTCAGCGTGGCCAATTGGCGCAGCCGCGTACCGCCGGCGTCGGCGAGCAGTTCCTTCAGGCGCTCGCCGGCGTCGTGCTGGTCGAGGCTTTGGCGTTCGGCCAGCGAGGCGGCCAGCGCGCGGCCCATCGAGTCGAAGATCAGCGCATAGGCGAACGCGTGCAGTACACCGCCGCCCAGCGTGCCGAGGCCGGGGAACGCCTTCAACGCGTTGCCGGCGACGGCCAGCACGATCGAGCTGCCGGTGCGCAGGGTGAGCCTGGCCTGCTGCACGAAATCCTCGATCTGCACGTCGCTGACCTTGACGCCGTAGAGCTCGGCGAGCGCGCGGGTGAGGCCGGTGGCAAGCACGCCCTGGATCACCAGGTCGCTGCCCGGCGCCACCGCGGCGAGTGCGCCGACGATGGCGCGGCGCGCGTACTGGCGGACGATGCGTTCGGCTTGCTCGGCGCGGGTTTGCGCTTCGAGCGTGCCGGTGCGTTGATGCAGGCCGGCCAGCACGGCGTTCTCGCGCAGATCCTCCAGGCCTTCGGCGCCGGACGCGGTGAGCCGTTCGAGCGCCTGCAGCAGCGGCTCGATCGCGGGCTTGCGCTGGCGCTCGACTGACTCGGTGCGGCCGTCGGCGAGCTGGCGCTGGTAGCGCTCGCTGCCGCCGGCGCTGATCGCCAGCACCGCGCTGGCGATGCCGCGCGCGTGCCGGCGCAGGCGCTCCAGCAATTGATCGCGCTCGGCCTCGCTCCACTGGTCGGACTTGTTCAGCACCAGCAGCAGCGGCTTGCCGAAGTCGGCCAGCCAGCGCAGTTCGTCGGCCTGGCGGCGGCTGAGGTCGCCGGCGCACAGATAGACCACAGCGTGCGCGCGCAGCGCTTCCTCGCGCGCCAGCGTTTCGTGCGCCTCGCCGCCGGCCTCGCGACTGCCGGGCACGTCGGCCAGCACCAGCGTGCGGCCGTCCGGCAGCTTGCCGTCGTAGTGGCCGACGCCGCGGGTGGTGCCGCCGCGCACGTCGCTGGCGACCTGTGCGTGCGGCGCCAGCGCGCGGACCAGGCTGGACTTGCCGCTGGAGATTTCGCCGAACAGCGCCACGTAGATGCGCGAACTGGCGCGGCGGCGATCGAGCTCGCCCAGCTCCGCCGTCAGCGCGCCGGTGTCGGCGCCGCGGTCGCGCAACCGGCCGATGCGCTGCTCCAGGCTGCTGCGATCGGGCGCCGGCGGCGGCCGGCGCCGGCGCCGCGGGCGCAGCAGCCACCACAGCACGGCGAGACCGGCCGCGGCAAAGATCAGCAGCACGCCGCCCAGCGTCCACTGCAGCCACGACGGCAAATCCAGGAAACGCTGCGCCAGCGCCAGCGCGCGTTCGGCGGCGGCGAACAGCAGCCACAGCAGCGCGGCCATGGCCAGCGCGGTGAGCAGCAAGCGCGGGCGTCGGGACATCCGTGCATTCCATTCTGGGCAGGGTCGGATTGTGCACTGTAGCGTGCTTACCTGCATCGTCGCCTGTGCTCATTTACATCGCGTATCCCGCATTGTTCACGACCCTGTTTAACTCAATTTATTGACAGTGAACTTGCTCTTACGCTCCAATGGGTAGAGGGAGGGGTCTCGATAAGTCATGGATGATGGCTGTGGTTTTTGGCTAACGCTGCGATTTACTTCGAAGAGGATTGAATTATGTTGGACGCATTGGCTGAATTCTTTGGCATCACCGCATTTAAAGTGGTTGACGGGCAGAAGGGGTAAGAAAAACAGTCGCCATAACTGGCGGCTGTTTCTTTGTGACTGGCTGGCTTTTGGTAGCTCTCGGAGTGAATGCCAATACAGTCGGCAGTGGCTATCAAGTGTGGAGGGTCATGCAATTGCCGGCCTTGTCGCATGGCTTGGGCTTGAAGTTGTTTGAGCTTCCTCGTTAGCCTGTGCTGATTCGATAGCGAGCCTCATTGCTAGGCTGAGTTCGGCGCCCGTGCTGTAACCGAGGTGGCCACCGCTGCTCTTGAGGTTCTTACGGGAAAGCTGAAATGTTGCCTACCCTTTTGCTGAGCGCTGCTTTAGCGCTATCTGCGTTTGTAGCAACAGCGAACGCCAGCACTGCAACTGTTCTGCCCCTTTCGAAGGGTAACGCTGCGGGTCCGCTACCGACGCCGCAGTTCCGGCGTTACCAGACCGCGGATGGTCTGCCCGGCAGTACGGTCTATTCCGTGGTGCAGGACAAGCAAGGCCTCATGTGGTTCGGTGTCGGCGTCGACCTGGTGCGCTATGACGGCGTTGATTTCCAGACTTTCAGCCATCACTCGGACGACCCGGCGTCGTTGCCCGAGGGTTCGGTGTACAGCCTGTTCGCGGATCACGACAACCAGCTGTGGGTGGGAGGGTTCGGTTCGGGGCTCAATCGTCACGAACGGGAGAGCGGTGGTTTCCAGCATTGGCGTCATGATCCGGCGGATCCACAAAGCTTGGCCAGCGATAACGTATGGTCGATAACGCAGACGCCGGACGGCGATCTGTGGGTGGCTACGGATGCCGGGCTCGATCGCATGCTTCCCGATGGCCGGCATTTCGAGCATGTGCGCAATCCTTTGGGGAAGAATCCGGATGAAGGATTCGGCGCCGTGCGTGCCTTGCTGGCCGAACCAGACGGAAAGCTGTGGATCGGCTCCAGCCTTGGCGTGTTTGTGCGCGAGGTGGATGGCCGCGTGCATCAGATATCGCTCGATTCGCGTCTGCAGGCGCTGAAGGTGTGGCGGATCCAGGGCGGCGGCGACGATGTGCGGATCGCAGTACGCGGCGGCCTGTTGCGGGTGGGCGCCGATGGCAAGGCGTGGCTGTATGCGCCCGGACAGATCCCGTCCATCGACGTGTACAGCAGCACCGTGGATCAGGCTGGGCATTTGTGGATCACCACGCGCAATGGACTGTATCTGGACGATGGCGGCCCGCAGATTCACCTCATCTCCGGCCAGCCGATGCTGTTGGGCAGCCTGCCCGCGCAACAGGTCTGGCAATCGCTGTGCGACATCGAGGGGGGCCTGTGGTTCGTCATGGGGGACGGCGGCATCGCCTATCTCGCACCTGGCTGGAACCAGTTCACCCGGTTCACTCATGTGCCTGACGACTCCCACAGCTTGCGCGGCAACGCGGCGACGTCGGTGCTGGCGAGTTTCGATGGTCGGTTGTGGGTGGGTGGACATGGTCTTGTGGACAAGCTCGACCCTATTACCGGTGAGGTCCAGCATGCGATCTCCGGCTTGCAGGGGAACGTGCTGGACATGGCGGAGGATGTGCGCAGGCGCTTGTGGATTGCCAGCGAGGGAGGTGTCTACCGGTATGCCGACGGCAAGTTGGTCGAAGTGGATCTGGCCGCGTCCCAGGTCGCGCATCCGCGTCGACTGACGATGGGCCCGGATCGCCGGATGTATCTGGTGTCGTACCGCGATGGCCTGTTCCGGATTAACGCCGATACGCTGGCGGTCGATCCCAAGCCTGTCGCATCTGCGGATGACACCGGCTTTGTGGGCAATCGGTTGACGCCTTACAACAGCCTGGGCTGGTACGCCGATCAGGAGCGGCTGCTGCGCTGGGATCCCGTGCGCAACGAACTTGAGCCGATCGGGGGGGTGTCGGACGAGGGCTACATCTATGCGCTCGAATTCACGGCAGACGGGTTCTGGGCGGCACGCGACAAGATGTTCGAACATTACCGGCTGGATGGTGGCAAGGTGGTGCGTGACCAGTTGGTTCCGATTCCGTCGAGTTGGCCATCGATGGTGCTGATCGCTCTGCATGTCGATCGTCAGGAGCGATTCTGGTTGTTCTGCAAGAACGGTTTGTGGAGATTCGATCCGCACAGCGGCGAGTTGAAATCGTTCGGCTTGCGCAATGGCCTGGTGAATAGCGAAGTTCGTGGCGACTCGCCGGCCGTCACGCTGGATGGCACGATCTATGTTGCCAGCTTGGGCGGTGTCTTCGGTTTTCAGCCGGATCGCGCGCCGACAACAGCCCACCCGGCAGAGGTGGTGGTTACCGGTGTTAGCGTGCGTCATGCGGGTGCCGTCCGCGAGTTGCCGGTTCGGGCGGAGCCGATCCAACTGGCGTGGAGTGACCGCGAGTTGCGGGTCGAAGTGCGCTTGAGTTCGTACGTCGACCCGACTGCCAATCGCTATCGTTTCCGCCTGCGCGGTTTCGATACCGCGTGGGTGGATACCGGCAACCATGGCGAGCGCGAGTTCGCCGGGCTCGGTGCGGGCGACTACACGCTGGAAGTGATGGCCGCGGGTACCGACGGCGCATGGAACATGCTGGCGACGCCGTTGAGGGTCCATGTGCAGGCGTCGCCGTGGCGGCGCTGGTGGGCGTGGGCGATCTACGTGCTGCTCGCGGCCGCGCTGGTCGGCCTGGTGCTGCGCAGCTGGCGCCGGCGCCTGGCGCAGCGGCACCACGTGCAGCTGGTCGAGCAGCAGCGGCAGCTGGCGGAGACGGCGAGTGCGGCGAAGACGCAGTTCCTGGCCACGCTGAGCCACGAGATCCGCACGCCGATGACCGGCGTGATGGGCATGGCCGAACTGCTCTTGAGCACGCCGCTGAATCGCCAGCAGCACGACTACACGCAGGCGATGCAGCGCTCCGGCGGGATGCTCTTGAAGCTGCTGAACGACGCGCTGGACCTGGCGCGGATCGAGGCGGGCCGGCTGGAGCTGGAACCGGTGCCGTTCGATCCGCGGCAACTGCTGGAGGACGTGGCGCAGCTGGAGCAGGGCCTGGCGCACGCCAAAGGCATCCGCTTCGTGCTGGCGCTGGCCGACGAGCTGCCGGCGCAGCTGCTGGGCGATGCGGTGCGGATCAAGCAGATCCTGCTGAACCTGGCCAACAACGCACTGAAGTTCACCGAGCACGGCAGCGTGACGCTGAGCGCGCAGCGCCAGCCCGAGGGCCTGCAGTTCAGCGTGAGCGACACCGGCCCGGGCATTCCCGAGGCCAGCCAGGCGCGGCTGTTCCAGCGCTTCGAGCAGGCGGAGAGTCCGCAGCGGCGCGCCGGCAGCGGGCTGGGGCTGGCGATCTGCCGCGAGCTGGTGGAGATGATGGGCGGCAGCATCGAGCTGGAATCGCGGCTGGGCCACGGCAGCACGTTCCGCGTGCGGCTGCCGCTGGTCGAGCCGGCGGCGCCGGCGCCGGTGGAGCGGCCGAGCGGTCGCCGCTACCGGCTGCTGCTGGTGGAGGACGACACCATCGTGGCGGCGGTGATCCGCGGCCTGCTGGAGCGCGAGGGCCACGCGGTGGTGCACGTGGTGAACGGGCTGGCGGCGCTGGCCGAGCTGGCGCACGCGCAGTTCGACGCGGTGCTGCTGGATCTGGACCTGCCGGGCGTGGACGGTTTCCAGATCGCGCGGCTGATCCGCCAGCGCGAGCCGGCCGGGCGGCACCTGCCGATCGTGGCGGTGACCGCGCGCCAGGGCAGCGAGGACGAGGCGAAGGCGCGCGCGGCGGGCATGGACGGCTTCCTGCGCAAGCCGCTCAGCGGCGAGCAGCTGGCGGCGGCGCTGGCGCGGGTGGTCGACGGCGCGGCCGCGCCGGCGTGAATCACATGTCGTACTTGTGCAGCTCGAAACCCAGTCGCTGGTATTCGCGCCAGCGCGTGCGTGAACCCTCGCGTTCGGCCGGGTCGGCGGCGACCACTTCCAGCACGCGCTGGTAGCGGCCGGCGGGGCAGCTCTCGCGCAGGTTGATCAGCAGCGGCCGGTCGGCGCTGTCCACGCCCGGCGGCACGATCAGTACCGCCGTCTCGTCGTCGTCATCGTCGCCGGCCAGCTGGTGCGGGATCATGGCGTCGTCGTCGAACGCCCACAGCAGTTCGTCCAGCGCTTCGGCCTGGGCAAAGTCGCGAGCCAGGATCAGCATCGGCTGCCCGCCGGCGAATGCCTTGTTCGCCAGCTCGCAGACCAGCAGCAGCGGCTGTTCGCGAAAGCGCGGCTTGTCGATCAGGTAGAAGTCGGCGCGCATAAGGTCGGGAGTGAGTGGCGAGAAGAGGGAAGTGAGAGTAGGGCGATGGGCATGATGCCTCAAACCTTC
Source organism: Rhodanobacter sp. OR87 (assembly GCF_000473345.1). Classification (NCBI taxonomy): domain Bacteria; kingdom Pseudomonadati; phylum Pseudomonadota; class Gammaproteobacteria; order Lysobacterales; family Rhodanobacteraceae; genus Rhodanobacter; species Rhodanobacter sp. OR87. Next base: position 16,826 of record NZ_AXBJ01000005.1, on the reverse strand, counting down.
ATCGCTCACTCCTCACTTCGCGTCACTCACTGCTCGCTCCGGTCCAACAGCCACTGCGCCAGCAGCGTCACCGGGCGGCCGGTGGCGAGGCCCTTGCGGCCTTCCTCCCAGGCGGTGCCGGCGATGTCCAGGTGGGCCCAGCGCTGGCCGTCGGTGAAGCGCGACAGGAAACAGCCGGCGGTGATCGCGCCGGCGCTCTTGCCGCCGATGTTGGCGACGTCGGCGAAGCCCGATTCAAGCTGCGCCTGGTAGTCGTCCCACAGCGGCAGGCGCCAGGCGCGGTCCAGCGTTTCCTCGCCGGCGGCGAGCAGTTCGGCGGCGAGGTCATCGTGCTTGCTCATCAGGCCGGTGGCGTGCTTGCCCAGCGCGATCACGCAGGCGCCGGTGAGCGTGGCCGCGTCGACCAGCGCCTGCGGCTGATACGTCTGCGCCGCATAGGTGAGCGCGTCGCACAGGATCAGGCGGCCTTCGGCGTCGGTGTTGAGCACTTCGATGGTGAGTCCGGACAGGCTGGTCAGCACGTCGCTGGGGCGGTAGCTGTCGCCGTCGGGCATGTTCTCCACGGCCGGCACCACGCATGCCAGGTTGAGCTTCAGGCCCATCTTCACCGCAGCGACGAACGCGCCGAGCACGCCGGCAGCGCCGCCCATGTCGAACTTCATCTCTTCCATGCCGGCGCCGGGCTTCAGGCTGATGCCGCCGGAGTCGAAGGTGACGCCCTTGCCGACCAGCACGTACGGCTTGGCGCCGTCGTGGCCGCCCTTGTATTCGAGCGCGATCAGGCGCGGCTTGTTGACCGAGCCGCGCGCCACCGCCAGCAGCGAGCCGAAGCCGAGCTTCGCCATCGCGGCTTCGTCCAGCACGCTGCAGCTGACCTTGCCCTGCGCCTCGGCGAAGGCCTGCGCCTGCGCCGCGATGTAGGCCGGGTTGCAGATGTTCGGCGGCAGGTTGGCCAGTTCGCGCGCGAAGCGCACGCCCTCGGCGATCGCCACCGCCTGGTCCAGCCCGCCTTGCGCGTCGGTGCCGGCGGCGAACGTCAGCGCGGCCAGCTCCGTCTGCTTGCTCTTGTCGCGCGGCTTGAACGTGGCGGTGTAGCGGTACGCGGCGTGGTCGCAGGCCAGCGCGGCGATGCGCACGCGCCAGGCGCTGTCGCGACCGGGCACCTCCACCTCGCTGAGGTAGGACACCGCGTTCGCCACCGGCAGGCGGCCGAGCGCGCGCGCCGCCTCGACGTTCACCTTCTGGTAGCGCGCGGCGTCGAACGATTTCTGCGCGCCGAGTCCGACCACCAGCACGCGTTGCGCGGCGACACCGGCCGGCGCGAACAGCACGGTGGTGGAACCGGCCTTGCCGCTGATGTCGCCGCTCTCCACCTGGCGCTTGATCATGCCGCCGGCGGCGCTGTCCAGCTGGGCCGCCGCACTGGTCAGCACGCCCTGTTCGTAGACGCCGACCAGCACGCAGGCGCTGTCGACGGTGGCAGGAGCGGCGGAGCCGAGGCTGAACTGGAGCGTCATCGAGGTGGTTCCTGCAGGGGTCCGGCTGGCGGCCGGACAGGCTAGACTTGCGGTTTGCCGGCGCCGATCGGGCCTGGCCGTACAAGCGGACAAGTTTATCGCATGCTGAGCATCCTCGACCGCTACTTCCTGCGCGAGCTGGCGCAGACCGTGACCGCCACCGTGGTGGTGCTGCTGGTGGTCGTGGCCGGCAGCGCGTTCGCCAAGGTGCTGGAGCAGGTGGCCAACGGCAGCTTCCCGGCCAGCGTGATGTTCCAGGTGCTGGGTCTGCGCACGCTCGACGGCCTCACCAACATGCTGCCGCTGGCCAGCTTCGTCGGCGTGCTGCTGGGGCTGGGGCGGATGTACCGCGAGAGCGAGATGCACGTGCTGTCATCGTCCGGCATGGGACCGCGCGGATTGCTGCGTCCGGTGCTGCTGCTCGGCGCGCTGCTGGTCGCGCTCACCGCGCTGGTTTCGCTGTGGCTGGGGCCGTGGGCGGTGCGCACCAGCGACGCGCTGGTGGCCGAGGCGAACCGCTCGGTGATCGCGGCCGGCCTCGACGCGGGGCGCTTCACCGAACTGCCGGGCAAGGGCGGCATCATCTTCGTCGACAGCCTGAGTCGCGACGGCAGCAAGCTGGGGCGCACGTTCGTGGCAACGCAGAGCGAGGGCAAGAATGGCCCGCCGCACCTGAAGGTGGTCAGCGCGACCAGCGGCGAGCTGTACCAGGAGAGCAACGGCGAAGGCCGCTTCATCGCGTTCAAGGACGGCTGGCAGTACGACATTCCGCTCGGCGCGAACAACTGGCGGCAGATGCAGTACCGGCGCAACGACACCTCGCTGTCCAGCGTGCAGGCCGACGACGATGATCCGGCGCACTCCAAGAGCAGCTGGGCACTGTTCCGTTCGGACGACCCGACCGACCGCGCCGAATTCGCCTGGCGCGCCAACGCGCCGCCGTTGACCTTCGTGCTGCTGCTGCTGGCGTTGCCGCTGTCGCGGCAGAGTCCGCGCGAACCGAAATACGGCCGCCTGCTGCTGGCGGTGGTCACGTTCTATCTCTATTACACGCTGCTGGCGCTGGGCCGTGCGCAGATCGGCAAGGGCCACTGGCATGGCGAGGCGCCGCTGTGGGCGCTGCATGCGCTGGTGCTGGCGCTGGCGCTGTGGATGCTGTGGAAGCAGTACGCTCCGCGCAAGCTGCGCAAGCGGCGCGTGCTGCCGGGCTTGCCGGCATGACGGTGTTCAACATCAAGCGGGTCGACCGGCTGGTCGCGCTGAGCGTGCTCGGCTCGATGCTGATGGTGTGGCTGGTGCTGACTGGCTTCGATGCGGTGAGGATACTGCTGGTGCAGCTGGGGCACGTCGGCAAGAACGGATACAACACGAGCAGCGCGCTGGCCTATGTGCTGGTGACCTTCCCGCGCCGCGCCTACGAGATGTTCGGCAACGCCGCGTTGATCGGCGGCCTGCTCGGCCTGGGCGGGCTGGCCGGCACCGGCGAGCTCACCGCGCTGCGCGCCGCCGGCATGTCGCGCCTGCGCATCGCCGGCTCGGCGGTCGGCGTGGTCGCGGTGCTGATCGTCGGCGTGGTGGTCATGGGCGAGACGCTGGCGCCGTGGGGCGACCAGCAGGCGCAGGCGATGCAACTGCGCACGAAGACCGGCAGCCTCGGCATGGGCACCAGCAGCGGGCTGTGGGCACGCGACGGCGCCAGCGTGATCAACGCCCGCGGCACCTCGCTGAAGCAGCGCGACGGCGTCGGCGTGGTGCAGCTGAGCGACGTGCGCGTATTCACCTTCAGCCCCGACGGCAGGCTAGACCGCTTCATCTGGGCCAGGACCGCCGAGCACAACGGCCGGCAGTGGGTGCTGCACGACGTGCGCATCACCACGCTGGATGCGCAGGGCACCCATGCCAGCGTGGCGGCCGCGCTGCCGTGGCAGTCCAGCCTCGATCCGCAGGTGCTGGCGCAGTCGGTGATCCAGCCGCAGTACCTTTCCATGCGCGACCTGCGCCGCAACATGGACTACCTGGAGGGCAACGGGCAAAGCCCCGGCACCTACGCGGTGGCGTTCTGGGGGCGCGCGCTGTATCCGCTCAACGTGCTGGTGCTGGTGCTGTGCGCGATGCCGTTCGCGTTCGGCTCGCTGCGCTCCGGCGGCCTCGGCAAGCGCATGTTCATCGGCACCCTGCTTGCGCTGGGCTGGTACTTCCTGCAGCAGGCGATGGTCAACTTCGGCACCGTGTACGGCATGCCGCCGCTGCTGGCGAACCTGCTGCCGGCGCTGATCCTGGTGGCCGCCGCCTGGTTGTACTTCCGCCGCCGCGTCTGAGTGCGCCGCCGGGGCGCGCGCACTTGCCCGCGGCGCCGGATACGGCCAAGCTGGCCTTCTTTGCCGACCGCAAGGGGTGAGCCGTGGAATGGGTGGATCTGCGCAGCGATACGGTGACGCGTCCGACCGCGGCGATGCGCGCGGCGATGCTGGCGGCCGAGGTCGGTGACGACGTCTACGGCGAAGACCCGGCCGTCAACGCGCTGCAGCAGCGGCTGGCCGGTGAACTCGGTTTCGACGCCGGCCTGTTCGTGCCCAGCGGCACCCAGTCCAACCTGCTGGCGTTGATGAGCCATTGCGAGCGCGGCGACGAATACCTGGTCGGCGCGGACGCGCACACCTACAAGTTCGAGGGCGGCGGCGCGGCGGTGCTCGGCTCGATCCAGCCGCAGCCGATCGTGCAGGCGGCCGACGGCAGCCTGCCGCTGGAGCGCATCGAGGCGGCGATCAAGCCGGTCGACCCGCATTTCGCGCGCACCCGCGTGCTGGCGCTGGAGAACACCTGGCATGGCCGCACGCTGCCGCTGGACTACCTGCAGGCGGCCCACGACTTGGCACGCGCGCACGGTCTTGGCCTGCACCTGGACGGCGCGCGGCTGTTCAATGCGGCAATCGCCTGCAACGTGCCGGCGCGCGAGATCGCGCGCCACTTCGACACGGTGTCGGTGTGCCTGTCCAAGGGGCTCGGCGCGCCGGTCGGTTCGGTGTTGCTCGGTTCGCACGCGCTGATCGACAAGGCGCGGCGCTGGCGCAAGGTCGCCGGCGGCGGCTGGCGCCAGGCCGGCATGCTCGCCGCGGCGGGCCAGTACGCGCTGGATCACCACGTGGCGCGGCTGGCCGACGACCATCGCCGCGCCGCTTATCTCGCCGGACGTCTGCGCGAGATCGCCGGCGTCGACCTGCTCGGCCAGTACACCAACATGGTGTTCATCGACGTGCCCGCCGAGCGCCTGCGCGAACTGGACGTCCATCTGCGCAACGCCGGCATCCGCATCAGCATCGGCTACCTGCCCACGCTGCGGCTGGTGACGCATCTGGATGTCGACGACGCCGGCATCGAGCGCACGGCCGCGGCATTTGCGGAATTTTTCGGGCGCGGTTGAGCGGCAGCGGCACGCCGGCCAGCCGCTCGACATCGGACCGGCGCAGCTTGTTGGCGCGCCCGATCCCGCCGCCATCGACCCTGCCTGCCGGGGCCGCGGGCACCACCCGCCGGCGTCCGTGCGGCGGCCGCCAAAAAAAACCGCCTGGCCGTGTCGAGTCCGGGAAACCTCGCTCGTCGCTTTCGGGTCCGGCCGATCCGGCCAGCCTGAAGAAGGACATTGATCATGCGCAAGTTGACCTCGCACCTGTTCATCTCGCTGGATGGTGTCGTCGAGGCGCCGGACAGGTTTCTCCGCGACGACCTGTATCAGGACCTGTCTCTGTTCGACGAGGAGACCGTGACGGGGCAGGATGCCGTGCTGTTGGGACGCAGAACGTACGAGGAATGGGCGATGTTCTGGCCCGGCGCTGAAATCGAGCCGTTCGCCAGCTTCATCAACCAGGTACCGAAATATGTCGTTTCAGGCAGCTTGCGGAGCCTCGACTGGGCGCCGTCGAGGCTGCTTTCCGGCGACGTCCTCGACGAGATCGCGGCGCTCAAGCGCCAGGCCGGGCAGGCGATCGGCGTCCACGGCAGCATCAGCCTCGTACAGGCCCTGCTGGCGGCCGGATTGCTCGACGAGTTGAGGTTCGTCCTGTGTCCGGCGGTAGCCGGCCAGGGCCGTCGCCTGCTGTCCCGCGAAGGGGAGCCGATCCAGCTCGACCTGCAGTCGGCGCGCACCACACCGGGCGGATTGCAGTATCTGGTATTCCGGCCGCGCCGTTAGCCGGCGTCGCCCACCCGCGCGGTTCGGCCCGCGTCGATGGCGGGACGCGCATCCACCCGCAACACCAGCTTTCCCCGGTGGCTGCCGTCGAACAAGCGGTTCAACACTTCCGGCGCGTTTTCCAGTCCCTCGGCAACGGTTTCCTCGGCCTTCAGCCGGCCGTCGCGGATCCACCCGGCCAATGCCTGCACCGCCTCGCGCGTCCTGGTGCAGTCGAGCGCCAGGAAGCCGCGCATGCTGAGCCGTTTCATCACGAGGATGCCGTAGTCGTCGCCCGGCCGTTCGGCGCTGTTGTAGCCGGAGATCAATCCGCACAGGGCGACGCGGCCGCCGATCACCATCCGTGACAGCACCGCGCGCATCACCTCGCCGCCGACGTTCTCGAAATTCACGTGCACGCCATCGGGGGTAGCGGCCTTGAGTTGCTGTTTGAAGTCGGCCGCCTTGTAGTCGACGGCGGCATCGAAGCCGAGTTCGGCGGTGAGGTGGCGGCATTTGTCGGGGCCGCCGGCGATGCCGACCACGCGGGCGCCCATGATCTTGCCGAGCTGGCCGGCGACGGAGCCGACCGAGCCGGCAGCGGCGGAGACCACCAGGGTTTCGCCGGCTTGCACCGGGGCGATCTCGGTCAGGCCGTAGTAGGCGGTGACGCCGCTCATGCCGGCTGCGCCAAGCAGGGTGGGCAGCGGGATGCCGGGGTCGGCAGGCAGGCGCACGTAGCCTTTGGCGCTTTCGTGCAGTACCAGGTAGTCCTGCCAGCCGGTGAGGCCCTGCACCAGATCGCCTTCGTGGTACTGCGCCGAACGCGACTGCACCACGCGACCCAGGCCGAGCGCACGCATCACCTCGCCGATCGCCACCGGCGGCAGGTACTGCGGGATGTCGCGCATCCACACGCGGTTGGTCGGGTCCATCGAGAGATACAGCACACGCACCAGGACTTCACCGTCCTTCAGCTCCGGCACGGGCTGTTCGACCAGGTCGAAATCCTCGCGCCGGACCAGGCCTTCGGGGCGGGTCTTGAGGCGCAGCTGGCGATTGAGCTGGGACATGCGGTGCACCGTGACGGAGAGGCGTTCCACTATACGGCGCCCGTTGCCGCGATCAGGCAACCCCGTTGTGCATCGTGCTGCGTTGAATCGTTGATCGGCATCCGTTTGCACCGGAACCGTCGCCGGCGGCGGGCATGGCTGTGTGCCTGTCGTGTTCCTCTTACACTGTGCCGGCCGCACGGCACACGGGGAGAACTGCATGCTTGCTCGAACGCTCGGACTGCTGGGTCTGTGGTTGCTGCTGGCGGCGCCGTTGCCGGCGCAGGACGTACCGTCACCCTTGCGCGACTGGCAGGGCTGGGTGCTGCATGACGTGCCGCAGCACGATTGTCCGTTCCTCGCCACCCAGGCGCCGAACGCCGGCAATCGCCTGTGCGCCTGGCCCGGCCGCCTGCTGCTCGATGCCGGCAAGGACGGCGCTCGCTTCAGCCTGGATGTGCGCGTGGATGCGCCAAGCTGGGTGGCGCTGCCTGGCGATGCGCGGAGTTGGCCGCAACAGGTCAGCGCGAACAACCAGGCGGTCACCGTGTTGCAGCGAGGCGATCAGCCAATGGTGTGGCTGGCACCCGGCGATTATCAGTTGCGCGGCACGCTGCCGTGGGCGGCGCGTCCGGCGCGCCTGCGCGTGCCTTCGACGATCGGGTTGGTGGCGCTGAGCGTCGACGGTGCAGCGGTCACGCGCATCGAGCGCAACGGCGAGCAGCTCACCCTGGGCGAGGCCGCCGCCGCGCAACGCGCCGCCGACGCGCTGTCGCTGCGCGTCTATCGCCGCCTCGCCGATGGCCTGCCGGCCACGCTGGAAACGCAATTGCAGTTCAACGTCGCCGGCAGCGCGCGCGAGCAATCGCTCGGCCCGGTGCTGCCGGAAGGTTTCGTGGCCACCGCCTTGTCCGGCGACTTGCCCGCACGGCTGGAGAACGACGGCCAGCTGCGCGTGCAACTGCGGCCGGGGCAGTGGACGATCACGCTGCAGGCGCGCAGCGTCGCGCCGCTGGCGAAGGTGGCGCTGAAGCTGCCGGCGGCGCCGTGGCCGCGGCAGGAGATCTGGAGTTACGCCGACGATCCGGCGCTGCGCAACACCCGGGTGGAAGGCCGCGCCACCGACGCGGTGCAGGCCGGCGTGCCGGGCGAGTGGCGCGAGCTGCCGGCGTTCGTGCTGGACGACGGCGCGGGCCTGGCGATCGAGCAGGGCACGCGCGGCGACGAGGGCGGCAAGGGCGACCAGCTGCACCTGCAGCGCCAGCTGTGGCTGGGTTTCGACGGCGGCGGGCTCAGCGTGGCCGATCGCCTCAGCGGCGAGCTGCGTCATCACCAGCGCCTCGACGTGGCGGCGCCATGGCAATTGCAGCGGGCCAGCCAGGATGGCGCGCCGCTGCTGGTCAGCCAGGGCGAGGGCGGCCGCAGCGGGGTCGAACTGCGCGAACAGCAACTCGACCTGGACGCTGGCCTGCGCCTGCCCATGCACCGCGGCGCGATCCCCAGCGCCGGCTGGCAGCTGCCGCTGGAGAGCATCGACGCCACCTTGCACCTGCCGTACGGCTACCGTCTGCTCGGCGCCACCGGCGTGGACCGCTCGCCCGATTCGTGGGTGGCGCAGTGGAGCCTGCTCGACTTGTTCGTAGTGGCCCTGATCGCGCTGCTGGCCGGCCGCCTGCTCGGCTGGCCGTGGGCGCTGCTGGCCGCTGGCTATCTGGCGCTGGCGCAGCACGAGAGCGCCGCGCCGTTGTGGACGCTGGCGGTGACGCTGGCGCTGGCGTTGCTGCTGCGGGCGTTGCCGGAAGGGCGCTTGCGTTTGGCGGCGCGCGCCGGCGCGGTGGCGATCTTCGCACTGGCGGTGCTGTGGACGCTGCCGTTCGTCGCGGCGCAGTTGCAGTACGCGTTGCATCCGCAGTTGGAAGGCGCAGGCCAGAGCCGGATTGTTTCGGCGGGTTATGCCGAGCAGGCAGCACAGGAAGAGGTTTATGCGAAGGCGCGGATGAAGCAGTCGGCACCGGCGCGTGCCCCCGTGGCGCCGGCACCGGTCGCCGAAGTTTCCGCCGACGCGGCGATGCCGCCGCCACCACCACAACCGGCACCTGCGATGGCGATGCAAAACGGTTCGAGCCTGTCGCTGGAAGCCATCACCGTCACAGGGTCAGCCGTGCAGAACCTGAGTGGCGCATCGACCCTTGCCGGCAGCGCCGCCGACAGCCGCAGCCCGACCCAGGCCGGCGCCGGCACGCCGCACTGGAACCAGGGCAACGACTACCGGCTCGGCTGGTCCGGCCCGGTGACGGCGGAGCAGAGCACGCACCTGGTGATCGCGCCGGCGTGGCTGGTGCGGTTGCTGCGGGTGCTCATGGTGGGGCTGCTGGCGCTGCTGCTGGCGAAGCTGGTGCCGCTGCTGCTGACGCCGCTGCGCGGTCGCTGGCGCGACTGGCGCGGCGGTGGTGCGGTGAGCGCCGCCTTGCTGGCCGTCGCGCTGTTGCCTGCCGCCCTGCATGCGCAGAACCTGCCCAGCCAGGATTTGCTGAACCAGCTGCGCGACCGGCTGACCGAGGCGCCGAAGTGCGCGCCGGCCTGCGCCGCCGTGGCGCAGGCGCAATTGCAGGCCAGCGGCGACACGCTGGAGGTGGCATTGGAGGCGCATATCGGCGCCGCGGTTGCGCTGCCGCTGCCGCAAACCGATGACGCCCTGCAGCTGCTCGACGTTGGCGTGGACGGCCATGCGAATGCCCCGCTGAGTCGTCGCGGCGATCAGCTGCTGCTGCGGCTGGAGCGTGGCGTGCATCGGGTCAGCCTGCGCTACCGCATCGGCGTGACCGACAACGCCAGCCTGCGCTTCGTGCTGCGCCCGCAGCGCATCGCGTTCAGCGGCCAGGGCTGGCTGCTGGCCGGGGTCGACGACGGTCGCCCGCTCGGCGACAGCATTGCCTTGCAGCGCGTGCGCGCGGCCACCGATGGCAAGGACCTGCCGCCCGTCCAGAATTTCCCGCCTTACGTGCGGCTGACCCGCCGCCTGCAGCTGGGCGTGGACTGGACCGTCGAGAACACGGTCGAGCGGATCGCCCCGCAGGACGGCGGCTTCAGCGTCGCGTTGCCGCTGCTGCCGGGCGAGCATCCGCTGGGCGACGGCGTGCTGGTCAGGGATGGCCGCATCAGCATCACCTTCAACGCGAACAGCGGGGTGGCGAGCTGGAGCAGCCGGCTCGATCACGCGACGACGCTGGCGCTGAAGGCGCCAGCGCTGGGCGAGCGTGCCGAAGTGTGGGAGATCCACGCCGCGCCCATGTGGCATGTGGACGCAAAGGGCGTGCCGACCAGCGCCAGCGACGACGGGCTGTTGTACCAGCCGCTGCCGGGCGAAAGCCTGCAGCTGGCCTTCAGCCAACCGGCGGCGATCGCCGGTGACAGTCTCGCGTTCGACGGTGTGCAGCTCACCAGCCGCGCCGGCGAACGGGCCACCGAAACCACGCTGAGCCTGCGCGCGCGCAGCACGCGCGGCGGCGAGCACGCGATCGGCCTGCCGGCCGGTGCCGAGCTGCTGGATGCGAATCGTGACGGCGAGTCGATCAACCTGGCCGTGCGCGATGGCAAACTGAGCTTGCCGCTGCTGCCGGGTGAACACGGCTACACGCTGCGCCTGCGCGAGCCGTACGGCGTCGCCGCGCGCACGCGCACGCCGCTGATCGCACTGCACGCGCCGGTGGCGAACGTCGACCTCACGCTGCAGCTGCCGCAGGATCGCTGGGTGCTGTGGACGTGGGGGCCGACCACCGGCCCGGCAGTGCTGTACTGGTCGCAGCTGGTGGTGCTGCTGTTCGCCGCGTGGCTGCTGGCGCGCTACGCGCCCACGCCGCTGCGCTTCCGCCACTGGCTGCTGCTCGGGCTGGGTTTCTCCGCGTTCGCCTGGAGCGCCTATGCGCTGGTGGTGGCATGGCTGATCCTGCTTGGCCTGCGCGCACGCAGCACCTCGCCGGAGCAACTGGGCAGCACGACCTTCAACCTGATGCAACTGGGGCTCGCGCTGCTCACCGTGCTGGCACTGGTGGTGCTGGTGGGCGCGGTGCCGAAGGGCCTGCTCGGGCTGCCGGACATGCACGTGGCCGGTAATGCGTCCAATGCATGGAACCTGCGCTGGTTCGCTGACCAGAGCGCGAATGTGTTGCCCGGTGCCGGCGTGTTCAGCGTCTCGCTGTGGGCCTACAAGCTGGCCATGCTGGCCTGGGCGCTGTGGCTGGCGTGGTCGCTGATCGACTGGCTGCGCTGGGCGTTCGAGGCGTGGATGCGCGGCGGTTACTGGCGCAAGCGCAAGTCCAAGCCAGGGGTGACGCCGCCGCAGTTGCCACCCTCGGCGACGGAGTCGCCGCATGCCTGATGTCCGCAGCATGCTGGCTGTTGCGGCCGATCGGCTCGGCGAGCGCGCCGACGCCGAGCTGCTGCTGCTGCACGTGCTGCAGCAGTCACGCAGCTGGCTGTTCACGCACGCCGACGACGTACCGGATATGGACGTCCAGACGACTTATGCCGCCCTGGTCGAACGCCGCGCCGCGGGCGAGCCGGTGGCCTATGTCACCGGCCGGCGCGGCTTCTGGTCGCTGGACCTGGAAGTGAGCCCGGCCACGCTGATCCCGCGTCCGGAAACCGAGCTGCTGGTGGAGCTGGCGCTGCAGCGCCTGCCGCCCGATGCCGCCTGCAGCGTGGCCGACCTCGGCACCGGCAGCGGCGCGATCGCGCTGGCGATTGCGCGCGAGCGGCCACGCGCCCGGGTGGTCGCCACCGACGCCAGCGCCGCCGCGCTTGCCGTCGCCCGGCGCAATGCGCAACGTCATGCCCTCGGCAACGTCGCCTTCGTGCACGGCGACTGGCTGGCGCCACTCGCCGGCCAGCACTTCGACCTGATCGCCTCCAACCCCCCGTACATCGAAGCCGCCGACCCGCACCTGGCGCAGGGCGACCTGCGCTTCGAGCCGGTCAGTGCACTGGCCTCGGGCGACGACGGCCTCGACGCCATCCGCTGCATCGTCGACGGAGCCCGCGCGCACCTCGTGCCCGGCGGCTGGCTGTTGTTCGAACATGGCTGGAACCAGGGCGATGCGGTGCGCGCACTGCTCGCCCATGCCGGCTACACCGGGGTATTCACGGCGCAGGATCTGGAGTCGCGCGATCGGGTGAGTGGCGGGAGCTATTTCGCGCGCTTGAATTCATAGTCAGCTTTCATCAGCGCATTGGCAAACTCGGGATCCACGTCGTCGAGTTCCTTGACTGCCATGAGGCCTGTATCCACCCACTCACGTTCCGGTGTGGTTGGCAGGTAGGGATGCCCCAGTTCTGCCAGCATGCGGGTGAGCTGCTGGTTGGCGTGAATATAGACACCGTAGCCTGGCGTTCCTTGGCATACGCGCATTGAGTAGTGTCAGTGCCTTCCTGACTGAGCATACTGCTCCATCCCGGTCGATCACGGACCGACCCCCATAACGTCGAAAGCGCTGCTGCACGCACTCATCATCTGGGTACCTTTGCCCCGTGTGACGACCGCCCGCCCAGGACATGCTTTCGGCCAGTTCGCCCATGCTGCCGCGGCCTTTGGCCAGATAGGCGACGATGCCCATCGGCAGGAGGACCAACACGGCGACGTGGCGCGGGCGATCTTCTCGGCGGCGTGGTGGACGGCGAGCCGGTCGACGCGGACCGGTTGTTGCGGCAGCGGTGGCGGGGTGGCGGGGTGGCGGCCAGCCAGGCCTGGCGGATGCTGGCCCAGTAGTCGCGGCGATCCCGGGCATGTCGTTGACGACGTACTCGGCCAGTGCCTTCAGGCCCATGGCGATCAGTATCCACTCGCCGACTTGCGCGCCAGCGCCAGTGCCGACGCCCCCGGCGATGCCGCCGATCAGGGCGGCGCCACCGGTGCTGGTGAGCATGACGATGAGGCACTGGCGCAGCACTTCGACGATGTCGTTCACGACACCCTGGAGATTCAGGTCGCGGAAGTTGCGCAGGATCCAGCAGACCGCCAGCCCCTCGGAAAGCCTGATGGCTTGCCGCACGCTGTCAGCGCGAGCCGAGACCAGCCTTGCCTTTGCCGCCGCCGCGTCGATGGGAGTGGGGCCGCGCGGGCAGTCGGTGTGCCCGCCGGCCCGGTGACGGGCTCAGGCGCTGGCCTGGCTCAAGGCTCCCGCCTGCGGGAAGCGCGCACGGATCGCGTGGCGGATGCCGGGCAGGTCCAGTCCGGCCATGCTCAGCACTTCCTCGCGGCTGCCGTGTTCCAGATAGACGTCCGGCAGGCCCAGGTGCAGGATCGGCAGCACGATGCCGTGCGCGGCGAGGCATTCGGCCACGGCGGAGCCGGCGCCGCCGGCGACCGCGTTGTCTTCCAGGGTGACGAAGCCATCATGGGTCTTCGCCAGTTCCACCAGCAGCGCCTCGTCCAGCGGCTTCACGAAGCGCATGTTGACCAGGGTGGCGTCGAATTCGGCGGCGATCGCGGCGGCGGGTGCCAGCATCGCGCCGAAGCTGAGCAGGGCCAGGCCGTGGCCGCGCCGGCGCAGCTCGGCCTTGCCGATCGGCAGGGTGTCGAGTTCCTGGTGGATCGCCACGCCGGGGCCGGTGCCGCGCGGGTAGCGGATGGCGGCGGGGCCGTGATGGTGGAAGCCGGAGGAGAGCATCATGCGGCACTCGTTCTCGTCGGCCGGCGCCATGATGACCATGTGCGGCAGGCAGCGCAGATAGGTCAGGTCGAAGCTGCCCGAATGGGTGGCGCCGTCCGGGCCGACCACGCCGGCACGGTCGATGGCGAAGGTGACGTCGAGGTTCTGCAGCGCCACGTCGTGGATCGCCTGGTCGTAGGCGCGCTGCAGGAAGGTGGAGTAGATCGCCACCACCGGTTTGGCGCCTTCGCAGGCCATGCCGGCGGCCAGCGTCACCGCGTGCTGCTCGGCGATCGCCACGTCGAAGTAGCGCTCGGGGTACTCCTTCGAGAAACGCACCAGGCCGGAGCCTTCGCGCATCGCCGGGGTGATGCCGAGCAGGCGCTCGTCGGCGGCGGCCTGGTCGCACAGCCAGTCGCTGAAGATGTCGGTGTAGGTGGGCCTGGCCGGCGCAGGCTTCTTGACCACGCCGGCTTCGGGATCGAACGGACCCACCGCGTGGTATTCGATCTGCGCCTGTTCGGCCGGGGCATAGCCCTTGCCCTTGGTGGTGATCACGTGCAGCAGCTGCGGGCCGGGCAGGTTCTTCACCGTGCGCAGTGCCTGCAGCAGCTGCGGGATGTTGTGGCCGTCGATCGGGCCGGTGTAATGGAAGCCCAGCTCCTCGAACAGCGTGGAAGGCACGAACATGCCCTTGGCGTGCTCCTCCCAGCGCTTGAACCAGCGGCCGGCGAAGGACTGCTTCGGGATCGCCCGCTTGGCCCGCTCGCGCAGCTGGTTGAGGCGGCGGCTGGCCATCGCGCGCGCCATCATCTTGGTCATCGCGCCCACGTTCTCGCTGATCGACATGCCGTTGTCGTTGAACACGACGAGCATGTCCGGCTCGACGTCGCCGCCGTGGTTGAGCGCCTCGAACGCCATGCCGGCGGTCATCGCGCCGTCGCCGATCACGGCCACCACCTTGCGCTTGTCGCCTTTGCGCTGCGCGGCGATTGCCATGCCCAGCGCGGCCGAGATCGAAGTGGACGAATGGCCGACGCCGAAGGTGTCGTACGCGCTTTCCTCGCGGCGCGGGAACGGCGCCAGGCCGTCCTTCTTCTTGATCGTGGTGATGCGGTCGCGGCGGCCGGTGAGGATCTTGTGCGGGTAGCACTGGTGGCCGACGTCCCACACCAGGCGGTCGTGCGGCGTGTCGAATTCGTGGTGCAGCGCCACGGTCAATTCCACCACGCCCAGACCGGCGCCGAAGTGGCCGCCGGAGCTGGCCACGGATTCGATCAGGTACTGGCGCAGCTCGTCGGCGACGGCGGGCAGATCCTCGTCGCCCACGCGGCGCAGGTCGGCCGGCGTCTCGATCGGCGCCAGGTGGGGGTAATGGGAAAGGTCGTTCATCTGCGTATTGTTGGCCCAGCGCGGGGGCGGGGCAAGGGCGGGCAGGTGAACGGAACCTGGCGGCGTCCAGGCGGAACCGGGCCGCGCCCGCCACCGGCTGGATTCAGGCGGCCACCGGCATGTTCATCGAGCGCCGGTCGCGCGGCAGCCGGCTGACCAGGAATTCCATCTGGTCGGCCAGGATGTTGCGGTTGGACAGGATCAGGTGTTCCACCCAGCTCGGCCGGTACGGCACCGCCAGCAGCGGCATGTCGGCCTCCTGCGGGGTGCGGTTGCTCTTCTTCAGATTGCAGGCGAGGCAGGCGCTGACCACGTTCTCCCATTCGTCCCGGCCGCGCTTGGAGATCGGCAGCACGTGGTCGCGGGTCAGTTCGGCGCGGGTGAAGTGTTCGCCGCAGTACAGGCAGATGTGGCGGTCGCGCGCGAACAGGGCGGTGTTGGTCAGGGCGGGGGCGGGGTCGATCGCGTGCTCGCGGCAGTGGCCGGTGCTGGCGATGATCGGGTGCAGGTGCATCCGGCTCTGCGTGCCGAGTAGGCGGTTGTGCCCGCCGCGCACGGTGAGGCAGGGGTCGCCCAGCGTCCAGGCGACGGCGTCGCGGACGTAGAGGCACACCGCCTCCTGCCAGCTGATCCAGTCGAGGATGCGGCCGGCGGCGTCTAGCGACAACACGCGGGTCGCGTTGAGGTCGGCCCGACTTGGCACTTCCATCAGCATGTAAATCGTCCTTCAGCCAGGGCGTCGAAAGAGCGTTTCGGCAATGCGGGAATGCTTGTCCGGGGCCAGCATAGAACAATTTCGTTGCAATTCGCATGCGAATCAGGCACGGCACCCCGTGCGTACAGTCGCCGTGCCGGGTGGGCGCTGATATGATCGCCAGTCAACACAGACCCGACGCCGGGTTTGGTAGGGGCGCTTGGTGGTGACCCGGCACGGCGGTGGGCAGAGGTGGACAACGTGGCTGAAGTTCTTTTCTACGAGCAACCGGTACCGCTCAACCGTGTCGAGCACAAGGACCTGCGCATGAAGGCCGTGCCGAACGTCAAGTTCGCCATGAACGCCCATTCCGTGCCGCTGACCGGCGTGGAGTTCGGCGTCGCCGCGCGTGACCTGCTGATCGTGTTCGCCGGCACCAGCGTCGCCGATGCCGGCCCGGTAGCTCTGCTCGGCTTGCGCCAGAACGAAAACCTGTACGTCGACGCCAACGGCCAGTGGGCGCCGGATACGTACGTTCCCGCGTTCGTGCGCCGCTACCCGTTCGTGCTGGCCGAGAAGCCGGCCGGGCAGGAAGGCGACGACTTCACCGTGTTCCTCGACGAGCGCTACGAGGGATTCAATGCCACCGAAGGCCAGCGCCTGTTCAAGGAGGACGGTACCGACAGCGAACTGCTGGCCAACGCCGTGGGCTTCCTCGGCGATTTCCAGCAGAACGTGACACACACCAAGCGGTTCATGGAGCAGCTGAACAAGCACGACCTGCTGGAGCCGCGCACCGTGCAACTGCAGAAGGAAGGCAAGGACGGCCAGCAGGGCAAGTCGATCAACCTCAACGGCATGTTCGTGGTCAACGAGGCCAAGCTGCGCGAGCTGGACGAGAAGACCGCCCAGGAGTTCCTGCGCGAAGGCATGTTCGGCTGGATCTACGCGCACCTGCTGTCGCTGACCAACATCGACCGCCTGGCCCGCCGGCTGGACGTGCGCGAGCAGGCCGAGGCGGCCGCCGGCGCGGTCGCGAACTGATCCTTCCGTTTCGCCCCACGAAAAAGCCGCCTTCGGCCTAATGCCAGTCAGTTAAGACAGACTGGCATTTTTCGTGGGGTATTTGTGGGGTCGGCGTTTGACTTCACGGGGACAAGATCGTTGTCGTCGTGCGGGCAACAGATAGATGTGGGCTTGCTGTCGGAGGCGGGCGAGTCGTTTGGGAAAGGCGCCGGGTGTTTCCAGCGGGGCGTATCGCAACTCGGCCACGATGGCGCGCGTGAACCCCTGGAAGCTGAGCCGGGTCGGTGGCACGCCCAGCTCACCAGCGGTTTGGTGCATTTCCCAGCGCAG
>NZ_AXBJ01000041.1:0-12892 GCF_000473345.1 Rhodanobacter sp. OR87 | reverse complement strand
CCGACGGCCAGACGAATCGCCCCTGATGCAATCGACGCACCGATAGCCACACGCCCTGCGCGTCCACCATCAGCACCTTGATGCGTGTGGCGCGGCGGTTGCGGAACACATACGCTGAACCGTCCAACGGTTCCCGCCCCAGCACTTCGCGCACGTGCACCAGCAGCCGATCCGCACCACAGCGAAAATCTACCGGCGCACTCACCAGCCACCATGCGCACGGTCGACCTGTGCCGCCCACTCCACTCCGCTTCATGCTCATCGCTACGTTCTTGGCTGAACAGGCGCGTAGTGCAGCGGCTACGAAGTACTTGGGGAATATGAGGTGGGCGGACGCTTACAACTCAACGACGCGAACGAACGCTGCTTCATCGGGGATGTACTTCCTGAGGGCCGTCGCTATGATGCCTCAGACAGGGAATAGATCAGAGCATCCCTAGCGTCCGTCGGTGCGGGAGACTTGCAGGGCATGTGGCAAAACAACATGCGGCCCTGTGAGCCTTTCTCACTTTGATACCCCAAGTATCTTATCCAGATTTCCTTGTGCAATAGCCTTCCATTCCGGGTCGTGCATTCCGTTAAGCTTTTCGACTATCAGCCTCACAAGATCGGCGTCTTTAGAGACGTCGTATGAGCGCTGCCGCTGCATTCCAGCAAAGACAAGCACTATGTCTCGAACCGTCAGATCATCGTCGGCTTGAGCTAGTTTTTTCTTTAGGAGCGGAACAGCGGCAGCTCCCTCCTTCGCAAACGATTCGGCCAAGTAGATTGCTGGTGGATGAATCACTTGGTTTCCGCAAATGAATATCTCGTACTGACTCCCAAGGTCGTAGGAATCAAATGTAGCAATCCGCTCCCTCAACGAATTTTTGTAAAAGGTATTTACCCACGGATTGCACGTATTGCGAAGATGTGAATTCGCAGCAAAACTGCAGCCTGCAACAAGGAAGGACGCAGAGACTACGGTCAGCCTGACAAGGATATTCATTATTTGCACCCGCAGCCCGCGTATCCATTGTTGTTTAAATCGTCCTGAATTCTTGATTGCATGGCATAAGCGGGTTTCTCGTATTTGCTGTTCTCGTAGCCATGCCGCGTTGACCACAGGTAGCTGATCCAAGTCATGCCTTGGCGATACTGACCAACATGCACCAACTCATGACCCAGCACCGCGATTCCAGCCGAAGTGCTTGAATCGTAGACGCCGGGCCGGAAGTAGATGTCGTTCCCCCTCGTTATGCCGTCATAGCCCTTCCCCAGATACGACGGCACCTCGCCATCATGCAGATCGGCATTGTCTAAGTCCTGCTGAGGAATATAGGGACTTAGCGTGTTCTTTTCACACTCTGTGAGAGGACGCAGCCCGAGCGGATCGACGTTGCTTATCGGATTGTTGCCGACATAGGCATATGTACTAACCCCACCCAGCAGCCCAATCGGATCACTCTCCAAGTACCGCCCCAGCCCCGACTTGTAATCACGGTACCCATTGTTCCAGGCTTCGGTCTCCGCATCGTAATACTGCCCCGGAAAGCCCAGGTTAAGCATCACGTTGGCGACGACCACGTTCTGCGTGAACGCGAAGTTCTGCGCCCGCCATACCACGATCTGGCTGGCGTCCGTCATCACCTCCGGGCGACCCACCTGGTCGGCGTGGATCGCATAGGCCTGACCGTTCGCGATGCGTCCGATCAGTCGGCCGTTGAGCCAGACGTAATCGATCCAAGCGCCATTCACTTGTTCCGCCAACAGAGTACCTCCATGATCGGGCGCGAAGTACGTGGCGCCAGCGGCTCCGGTCTTGCGTAGCCGCTGCCCCTCAGGGTTGACGTAATAGGCCGTGCCGCCAGCACTGTCCATCCGGTTGAAGGCATCGTAGTGGTAGGTAGCAGCGCCATTGACTGTGGTGGTATTGCCTTGCGCGTCGT
This sequence comes from Rhodanobacter sp. OR87, assembly GCF_000473345.1. NCBI lineage: Bacteria > Pseudomonadati > Pseudomonadota > Gammaproteobacteria > Lysobacterales > Rhodanobacteraceae > Rhodanobacter > Rhodanobacter sp. OR87. The sequence continues at coordinate 10,964 of NZ_AXBJ01000041.1, read as the reverse complement.
AACCGTACGAGGTGCTGCCAGAACTCGCCAGCCGGTTGCTGGTGGCGTCGACAGAATCGAGCACACCCGTCTGCACGGTGCGGTTACCGTTGGCGTCGTACTGGAAGCTCTCATTGTCTGCGACGGAGGACACCGTGGTCAGTCGCGACAGGGCGTCATAGCTGAAATTCTGCGTCAGACTGGTGTCGATACCGTTGCTGATCCGGGTGATGCGATCGGCGGTGTCGTAGGCGAAGCTTAGGCTTTGCTTTCCCGGCACACTGATCGCGGCTAGACGCGTGTCGGTGTCGTAGCTCAACGTATTGACCAGGCCATTGCCGGACGTCCACGTCGCCATCGCCAGATCCATCGGGCGATAGCTGATGGCGGTGGCGCCGTTGACCACTGTCGTGCCCATCTTGAGTGTGACACCCGAGACCACACCGTTTGTATAGGTGTAGTTCGCCTGGTTGCCGTCCGGATAGGTCACCATGGCGATCCGGCCCATGGAGTCATGGCTATAGCCGAGCGCGTAGGAGGTACCGGCAACGACGAAGCTGCGCCCCGCCACCCAGCCTTCCGGAGTGTAGCTATAGGACGTCGTGCCAGTTGCGTCGCTATCCGCGCATAGCCGCCCCTTACCGTTGGTGCAGGTATCGTAAATGAAACTCTGCGTCTTGCCGCCTGCACCGACGCTGACGAGGCGACTGAGACCGTCGTACCCGTAGGCGGTAAGCGTGCCATCGGCGCGAGTCATGCTTGATCGCCGACCGTAGTTGTCATAGGCGAAGTGAGTGACACCAGTATCCGGACTGACCTGTTGCCACAACTTCCCCAACCCATCGTAAACATAACTGGTAATCAAGTTGCGCGGGTCGGTCACGCTGGTCACGTTGTCGCCCTTGTCGTAGGCGTACTGCGTGATACCACCTTTGGCGTCCAAAATGCGGGTTCTTCGATTGAGTGCGTCGTACTGGAAACTGGTCTTGTTCCCCAACGCATCGGTCACTGAGGCCACATTGCCGCTACCGTCGTAGGCGTAGGTCTCGACCTGGCCGTGCGCGCCTTCGCGCTGGTAGATGTTGCCACGTGTGTCGTACACAACCGTCTGCGACTTGCCGATATCAGTACCGCGGGCCACGACATCCGAGGTGATGTTTCCCATGGCGTCATAGATGAAGCTCTCGGTGGAAGCGCCATCCTTGTCGTTGCGCGTAATGCGGGTAACCTGCATGTACGGGTTCCGGGTCCAGGTCGTCACCTCATTGCCCGGCGCCGTGAGGCTGGACAGTAGCCCGAAACTGTCATAGGTGTAGGACCAAGTGGCAGCTACGCCACCCGGGTAGGTTGTCTTGGCAGCCACCCGACCTCGGCCATCGTACGTAAAATCGGTGATGTCGCCATTGACACCGGTGATGCGTCCTGGTTCGCCGAGACCATTGTAGTTGCTGTAGGTAATTGTCTGGCCCAACCCGTTGGTCACGGAGATCAGATTGCCCAGCGTGTCGTACCGATAGACGTCGGTGTCGCTGTTATTGGGTGACGGGTGTACCACGGACATGGTTTGCACCATGCCGTTTCCGTACAACACGTAGTTGTACTGGGTGGTCAAGATCTGGTTGCTGATACCCGAAAGATCGGTGATCGACTCCGACGCCAGGCGATTCTGGGCATTGTAGGTGTAAGCTGTCTTCGACCAACCCTCGACCGTGACACTCAGCTGGCGGTTGAGCGAGGCATTGGAATCCCACACATAGTTCGTCGTACGTGACGACGTCGTGCCATAGGCCTCAGCCAAGCTCTGCAGTTGGCCGTTAGCGGCATAGATGTATCGGGTGATATTGCCGTTGTTGTCCGTCGTTTGCTGCAGGTTGCCATACATGTCATAGGCACGGACGTTGTTCGTCGCACTGCAGTCCACTACCGCATCATTGCTTTCCGAGAGAAGTGGGGAGCCTGTGCCGCCGAATTGCTGCACCGAACGGTGTCCCAGAGCATTGGTGATCGTGGCGGTTGGGCCGGTCGCATTCGTTCCATAGGCGATAGTCGTGGCTTGCGAACCATCCGCCATGTGCGACCCAGTGGCGCGTAACGAGCTGTCGTAGGTAGTGATCGAATAAGGCACACCGTTGTAATCGACTTCCGTCAACTGCCCGATCGAGTTATTTTTGTACTGGATAAGCGTGGCCGGGGAACCCGGAAGGGTAACAGAATTGCTGTTTGACGAGTCGGTATACGAGTAAACATTTCCTGCAGGATCCGTCAGCGTGGCGGTATAATTGGCACTGTAGACAATGGTAAAAGATGATCCATTGGTGTGCGTCACTACGGTAGTGGATGTCTGAGTTTGGCTATTGTAAGGAGAACGGGTGATCGTCCAGCCGACGCCGGCCGTATCTTTCACCGATTGCAGGTTGGCACTCTGTCCATAGGAATCCGGAACAAAGGTTTGTACACTGGTATCTTCGTCATGAAGTGTGTAGGTGCCGTCAGCATTCTTTATCAGACTGGCAATACCATTATTTGTCTGTGGGTGAAGTCCTGTGACATTGGGGCCATAAAGAAACGTGGCGCTGGTACCGTTCGGACGGTAAAGTGTAATGTTGCTACAGCGCGTCTCCGACCCATTGCACGTCAAATCCAGCCAAGCACTCAAGTTGTCATGCCAACCCACCAGGTCGGCCGGCGCGGATTTTATGGAATGATAGTAGCGCGTGTATTGAAGCCCCATTTCAACAGGTACGGCGAAATATGTGACCGATTCGATTTTCGCACCCGTATTCGGAATGATAGGGTCGCCCACAGGACACGCCACTCCCTTGACTGTCACACCGCCAGAGGCGGTTCCCGTTCTTAAAAATATATCGTGACCAAAATTTGAGCTTTTAAATGTCCAAACAGACGCGAAATTTCTACCCTTGACATCAGCTGAAACATTTACCGGCATACTCCACTCCGGCGGAGCATCCTTGGGCAACACCGGCTTGTCTTGAACACACAGCCCAATGGATGGGGTAACCAGCCAAAATATAGAAGAAACCAGAAGCATGGCAGTGCGAACACGAAACAACGTTATGTAATCACCCACAGCCAAATCCTCCATGGTATATTTACCGCACCTGGCGAAGCAGTGCAGTAAGCAGCATTGTTACCCAAAATCAGAGAAGTCCCTTCTTCAGCATACATTAACGCTCATACAAAAAAGGAAAACGTGACCTCTCGACATGCCACCCGTCGCATTAGGGATGTTCTGGAGAGTAGGGATGAAAGCGGCTAGTGGCCCCAAGCAGCTCAATGGGCCATGATCGCTTCGCTTCATCGAGACACAAAAAGAAAGATAGCTGGTCAAGCCGTGCGTCTGCGCGGCGGCGAGTTGCCCTGAGCTAGCGCCGTGATGCGGACAGCACCGAGCTGCGCTCCAGCGTAGGCTCTCCAAGATCCTCGGTCGGAATGTCGTCATCCTTGACATCAGCTACTCCCCAGTTGCTGAATGTTCGCCGTCGATAAACGATGCTGGCTTTTGGCAGCGTAACACGAACACAGTACCTCATTGAGAATATTTTTGGGGGTCACGTACCCCTTTTCATACCGTTGAACTGTTCTGGCCCTAGAGCCGCAATCGCCTGCAGCAGTTCCAGGTTCAGCGCATGCTGCTGCGCCTGCCAGTCGGCGAGTTGCGCGGTGTCGACCGCCGGTTGCGCGTCCAGCGCCGACAGCCTGCGCTTCCACCACGTGCGGTAGCGGTAATGCGAGATCTCGCCGTTGATGTCGCTGCCGACCAGGCCGTGGCGCAGGCTGCCGATCAGCGCCCGCGCGTGGTCGAGTTGCAGGCGGCCCTGGTCCCAGTTGGTCCGTGCCACGTCGGCGGCGAACACGTCCTTGTCGATCGTGAGGTAGCTCGGCGCGGCGTGCGTACGCTGGAACTCGACGAACGCATCGACCAGCACCGCGGGCGTGTCGAAACCGCGGAACGCGCGCGCCAGGCCAAGCCGGCGCGCCCAGCCGGTGTCCACGCCGATACTCCAGTAGCTCAGCTTGCCGCGGAGCAGCGGCGCCAGGTAGTTCTCCCAGGCGTGACCGGCGCCGATGTCGGCGGAGGTGATGCCGAGCACATGCACGTGGCTCACCTGCGGCAGCCGCGCCACTTTGCGCACCCACGAGCCGCAGTGCACGCCGAACGGGAAGCGCATGTTGTCCGGGTGGTTGTCCAGCACCACCACCTGGAACGGCGCCTCGCTGCGCACGCGCTCGATCAGCGGCCAGCTCAGATGATGGAAGTCGCCGCTGCCGGTGAACACGGTGCCGTGGCGCTCCGGCAGCAGCTGGTCCAGCATGGTGCGGAAGCGTTGCATGCCGGACAGCGAACAGCCGAAGCGGATCGACTCCTGCCAATGCTCCAGCGGCAGCACCAGGCGATCCGGCAGCGGCCCCACCGAATGGTCGATGTCGAGCACCACGGGACGGTTGGCCAGCCTATCCATCGACCGCCTCCACCGCCGTCTGCCAGCGGCGATCGCTCTCGAAGTGGCTGCCGAGCCGGCGCAGCAGCGCGCGCAGCAGCGGATTGCGCGCGTACACCGCGTGGCGGGTGAAGGTGAAGCGCGCGCCGAGGAAGGACTTCACCTCCGGGTCGGTCCAGCCGGCCACGTAATGCGTCAGGCCGCGTTCGCGCGCGTAGCCCAGGTTGTGCATCCAGCTGACGAAGTACAGGTTGTGCTCGCGCGCCGCGGGGTAGGCGAAGCCGACGTACTTGTCGACCAGCTTGCCGCCGTGTTCGTAGCAGAGGTTCCAGCCGATCATCTTCCCGGCATGGCGATAGACGAACACCACGCCACCGCTGGCCGCATCCTGCAGCAGCAGGCGGAAGAACGCCGCGCTGAGCCGGTCGAAGTGGATCGTGCTTTGTGCATACACGTTGTCGAACAGCGCATGGAACGCCGCCAGCGTCGCCTCGTCGCTGAAGCAGGCGTCGCCGGTGCGCAGCGTCTCGATCTCGAGGCCGGCGCGCGAGCGCAGCTTGCGCCGGATATTCTTGCGCCGGCTGTGCGAGAGCCGCGCGAGATAGTCGTCGTCCGAGCCGAAGTCGATCGGCACGAAGGCCAGCGCCTGGCCTTCCAGCAACACGAAGCCCGCCGCCGCACAGGCTGCGGCGAAGGCACCCGCGTGGGCATTCGCCGCCTCGTCCAGCAGCGGCGACTCCTGCGCAATGTCCTTCACGATCAGCAGTCGGCACTCGCGCCCGAACGCAGCCTTCAGCCCCTGCGCCAGCCGCGCCGGCGACACCCCGGCAGGCAGCGGCGCGTACTCGGTCACGGTGGTGCCGGCGAAGCGGGTGCGCCAGCGCAGCAGACGGCTCCAGTGGCGGTACAGCGGCAATGCAGCCAGGCGACGGCGCAGTGCCTCGTCGGCGGTGGTCAAGAGGTCGAACGGCGCCACGAAGACCGGCATGCCCTGCGGCGAATGGTCCACCACGAAGCCGATCGGCGGCTCCAGCATGAATGCCGCGAGCAACGCATCCGGTTCCAGTTGCGAAATGAAAGGCATGAGTAAGCGAGTTTGCCTAGACTGTGCGCAGCCTGCACCAGACACCTTGCGCGGGCCTTCCATTACTGTCTGCCACCGAAGGACATCGTCATGACCGCAACGATCCAGCAGCAGGTGTTCGAGATCATCGCCAAGCAGGCCAAGATCGAGGTGGCGACGATCAGGCCCGAATCCACCCTGAAGGACCTGGGCGTCGCCTCGCTGGAAGCGATCGAGATGATCTTCGACATCGAGGAACACTTCAACATCAACTTCCCCGACCAGCAGGGCGCCAACTTCGACACCGACACCGCGCAGAGCCTGGTCGACGCGGTGCAGAAAGCGCTGGACGACAAGGCCGCCGCGGGCGAAGGAAGCAAGTGATGCCGACCGTATCGACGCGCCGGGTGGTGATCACCGGCATGGGTGCGATCAGCCCGCTGGGCGTGGGCGCCGCCGCGCTGTGGCAGGGCCTGCGCGAGGGCCGCAGTGCGATCGGCCCGCTGCGGCACCCGGATGCCGAACGCCTGCGCGTGAAGGTCGCCGCCCAGGTACCGGAGAGTTTCGACCCCGCCGCCCACATCGACGAGCGCACCCTGCCCCTGCTCGACCGCACCTCGGAGTTCGCGCTGCACGCGGCGCGCGAGGCGGTGGCGCAGTCCGGCGTGGACTTCGCCGGCGGCCTGGGCCTGCGTACCGCGGTGATCGTGGGTACCGGCGTGGGCGGCGAGACCACCCAGGACGAGCAGAGCCGGCGCCTGTATGCCGAGAACGCACAGCGCGCGCACCCGCTCACCATCGTGCGGCTGATGACCAACGCCTCGGCCAGCCAGATCAGCATCGCGTACGGCCTGCACGGCCCCACCTACGCCGTGGCCAGCGCCTGCGCCTCGGCCAACCACGCGATCATCCAGGCCGCGCAGATGATCCGTTACGGCATGGCCGACGCCGCCGTCACCGGCGGCACCGAAGCCTGCCTCACCTACGGCGCGCTGCGCGCATGGGAGGCGATGCGCGTCGTGGCCGACGACACCTGCCGTCCGTTCAGCGCGAACCGGCGCGGCCTGGTGCTCGGCGAAGGCGCCGGCATCTTCGTGCTGGAATCGCTGGAGCACGCGCAGGCGCGTGGCGCCACCATCCTCGCCGAACTGGCCGGCACCGGCATGAGCGCCGACGCCAGCGACATCGTGATGCCCAGCGCCGAAGGCGCCGCTACGGCGATGCGCCTGGCACTGGCAGAGGCCGAACTGAACCCGCAAGACGTGGATTACATCAACGCCCACGGCACCGGCACCCAGGCCAACGACGTCACCGAGACGCGCGCGATCCGCCTGGCCTTCGGCGCGTACGCCGACCGCCTCGCGGTGTCCTCCACCAAGTCCATGCACGGCCACGCGCTCGGCGCCTCCGGCGCGCTGGAACTGGTCGCCGCGATCGGCGCGCTGCGCGACAGCGTGGTGCCGCCCACCGCGAACCTGGACCAGGTCGATCCGGCCTGCGACCTGGACTACGTGCCGAACGTCGCGCGCGAGATGCCGGTGCGGGCGGTGCTCAGCAATTCGTTTGCGTTCGGGGGATTGAACGCGGTGCTGGCGTTGAAGCGGGCACCGTAGCCGGAAGCCCCGATCTTGCTTGCTCGTCATTCCTGCGAAGGCAGGAATCGCACTTCAGTCGTCGCGCAAGACGACGAATGCCTTGTAGGAGCGCGCTTGCGCGCGATGCTCTTGCTTGGCGCGACGGCATTTGAGAGCAAGAGCTTTCGTCTGCCTACGGCAGCCGAGTTACTTTCTCTTTGCGTGGCCAAAGAGAAAGGTAACCAAAGAGAAAGGCCACCCCGCTTGGCGCTTGCCGGGCATCGGGCAACTGCTCCCTGCGTTGCCTCAACTCGGGCATCCATGCCCTCGCCTGCCCGGCAAGTCCGTGAGCCGGGTCCGGGCTTTTCGACAGGGCATCCTGCCCTGGCGAAAAGGAGCCGACATCCCTGTCGGCTCCCGCTACGCGGCCTGTCGTCCCCGCCTCACCGCCGCACAGGGGCCCCGGTAGAGCAGCGGGCCATCCTGGCCCGCACTTTTGGAGAAAGCCGGAGCAAAGCCACAGCACCGCGCGCGAACTGTCACGTTCCCCACGAGGGCAAGAGCTCCAAAGCCAATTGCTGATCGACCGCTTGCGACCCATTGTTGCCGTCGGTGACAGTCCGCTCTCTGGAAATCCGTTCACTGCCTAGACCGATAAATTTGATAAGGCGAACCGAACTCTGCTGATCAAGGATCCAATGCTCAAACCGACCGCGTCGCCACCACCGGCGGCACATTGGAAGCACGGCGCGCTGGCATCAGCACTGCAGCCTGACCGAGCACGAGCATGGCAAGTACGCCCATTGCCACGTAGAACACCGGAAGATGCATCATCTCGTAATGCTTCATCAGCCATACGTTGAGGCCAACGGCACACAGCGCGCCGATGACCGCGCCGCCTCCGGCAATCAGCAGGTTCTCAATCTGAAAGTAAAGCAGTATGTCGATCTTTCTGGCGCCCAGTGCTCGCCGAACGCCTATCTGCCGATGCCGCTGGCCAACCCAGAAACTGGTCAAACCGACGATGCCTGCGGCGGTAACACTCAGCAGAATGATGCAAATTACGCCCATCAGCAGCGCAACGCCGCGCTCGTCGTCATAGTACGAGGCACGCATCTCGGTGACCGGATGAACGCCCGCACCGGGGGGCATGTGGCGCATCGGGTCCAAGGCAAAGAGTGCCTTGTGGATATCGCGTATCGCCTCCGTCGTGCGGCCGTTGCGCGCGCGGACCACATAGCCCGTCCAGAAGCCATCTTGCCGCAACGGCTCGATCACCGAGTTATCGGCCCAGTTACTGTCGTCCATGTTCGGTATCCGCAGGCGCTCGACGATGCCCACAATCGTGGCCAGCTTGCCGTCCTGATACACCGCCTGACCTAGTGCATTGCCGCTCGGGAAAAGTTGGTCGGCCAGGGCCTTGCTCACGATGATGACCTTTGAGCCCAGGAGTGTTTGTCCGTGCCGGATCTCGCTGGCGAAAAAGTCGCGGCCGGCAATCAGGCGCGCGCCGAAAGTCCCCCGCAAGTGCTCGTCGCCGTAGTAATAAGCCGCATGCACGAACTTGCCTTGGCGGTCCGCATCCAGAGAAATATCACCTTCGCCATCGCCCTGGAGCAGAGGGAAACTTGCGGTTGCCGTGGCATCCTGCACATCCGGCAGATTCCGTATCGCCTGCAGATCCGCGCGCTGCATGGCATCTATCTTTTCGATGATGGTGGCAGCATCGCCGGTTACGACGGGCAACTTCTGCCAAATGAAGATCAGGCCGTCTTCATCCAGCCCGGACGTGCGACTCATGCGTGCCATGGTGTGGCCGATGATGAAGAAGGCATTGGCGACGATCGCCAACGTTAGCGCGATCTGCAACACGATGAGAATCACGGCGGCCTTGTGCCGCCGTAATGCCACGAGGATGGGATAGACATTCACTGCGTGATCCTCAGGATGCCTTGAGCTGCAACGCAGGCGGTACTCGCGACGCCCGATACACAGGGTAGATCGCGGCAAGCAGGGTGGCTGTCACGGCAAGCAGCAGCGTAAGAGACAGCAACGTAGGGTCGAATCGCGCCAGCGCGGCGAGCCTTGCCGGCATCACCACGCCGACACTGAGCACTCCGATGGCCGTGAACAGCAATCCGAGGAGGCCGCCCCCGACGCCGATCACCCCCGCCTCGGTGAGAAACTGCGCATAGATCGACGCCCGCGATGCCCCGAGTGCACGCCGCACGGCGATCTCACCGCTACGCCGCAGGAACTTGGCCAGCAGCAGCCCTATCGTGTTCAACAGACATACGACCAGCAGGCCTTGCGCCACCAATAGCGACACACGGGTACTGCTAGGCACCACCTGCCGGTAGTTGAGAAACGCCGGCACGTCGCGCAGGCGGTTGTTCGGTTTCCAGGGGAAGCGGCCCAGCTGTTGCAGCTCACTGGCGTAAGCATCGAGGTATTGCCGGTAAGCCTGTGCGGCGGCTGGGCTATCGAGTTCAACCATGTAGGAGAGCCATACACAGTCCGAACGCAGAAGCGCCGCGAAATCGGTGCGCAACGATTGGCCGTTCGCGCAATCAGAGGCGATGTCGCTAAGGACGTTGTTTGCAACTGCGAATGAAAGCGGTAGAAAAAAGTCAGGCTCGGCTGGCTGGAATCGGAAAAGTGAGAAGAATTCCGGCTGCGGGTTCCAGTGCTTGGTGACACCCACGACACGGTAGTCATGGTTGGCGATAGCGATGGTCTTGCCGACGCTGTTGCCGCCGCCGAACATCTCCTGATTGAAGTGATCGCTGATCACCACCACTGCGGCTCGATGCTCGTCATCGCCCGCACTCCAGCCACTACCGTGGTGAAACGGCAGATCCAGCATGGGGAAAAATTCGCTGTAGACCGCGTAGCCCCGTGTCTCGATAAGATCGGTGCCGGGACTGGAACGCGGAGGCGTGATGGACCGCCATATCGGAGCGATCGCCGATTGGCGCAAGCCCCGATGTTGGCGCATCAGCGCCATGGCATCGATATAGGTCAGCGTAATGGGCGGCTCGCCATTTTCGCGGTGGCCCGGCCCCCAGGCATCGATTTGCGGCACGAACAGTTGTGATGACTTCCATGGAATCGGATCGGCAGACACGCCGCGGAATACCGAATACATCGTCATTGATGCCGCCACGCCAAAGCCGATCGCCAGCATCATCAGTGCAGTAAGGCCAGGGCTGCGCCGCAAGCTGCGCACAGCCAGTTCGAGATAGTAGGCAAACACTCCGTTCCCCTGTGCCATCGACGCCATTCTGATCGGGTCTGACTTAGACCGAATGGCTTCACGAGATACTATCCGGAACTTGCCGGAGGTCAGAAACAGAGACCGTACTCGATGTGTTGGCAAGCCTCCAACGACCGCTATTCGGCAGCCTTGTGGAGATCGCGACCGTCCGCTTCTGGCCGATAGAGGACGTTCCCTTTGCCGTCGCGCCCTGCTCTCGCGACCGCGAAGCGGCTGCGCACCGAGTGCGCGCCAGGATGGCGCGCTGCTCTACCCGGGGCCCCTGTGCGGCGGTGAGGCGGGGACGACAGGCCGCGCAGCGGGAGCCGACAGGGATGTCGGCTCCTTTTCGCCAGGGCAGGATGCCCTGTCGAGAAGCCCGGCCCCGGCTCACGGACTTGCCGGGCAGGCGAGGGCATGGATGCCCGAGTTGAGGCAACGCAGGGAGCAGTTGCCCGATGCCCGGCAAGCGCCAAGCGGGGTGCTCTTTCTCTTTGGCTACTTTCTCTTTGAGCACGCAAAGAGAAAGTAGCTCGGCTGCCGCAGGCAGACGAAAGCTTTGGCCTGCCTGGAAGCTCCGTCGCAGGCATGACGTGCGATGCCTGCCTTCGCAGGCATGACGAGCATGGGGG